>JAQBZW010000176.1 GCA_027622315.1 Chloroflexota bacterium
GCTTCCGCTTCGCAACCATCCCAAGACCCCTTCCTGTCCACCGCGATTCTCACTCTCGCGGTGGATCTGTTTCAGGGGGTCAGGTCAGGAGCTCGCGGGCCGGGGTGAGTGGCGGAGAGGGCGGGATTCGAACCCGCGAGAGGGATTGCTCCCTCTACTCGCTTTCCAGGCGAGCCTGTTCAACCACTCCAGCACCTCTCCGCGGAGTCAACGAACGGGTGGCATTCCCCGCCAGCCGGGAAGTGCCGGCTGCGGTCGGCCGCGCGTCACGGGTCACTGAATCTACTGTGGCGGAGAGGGCGGGATTCGAACCCGCGAGACTATTCGTCTACTTGTTTTCGAGACAAGCGCCTTCAACCACTCGGCCACCTCTCCGCCCGGCAGTATAGGGAAGCAGGCAGCTACGTTCCGGTGGCGGGCGGGCGCGTCGCACCCGCGTCGAGCGGTCGCCCGACGCGCTCGTGGTAGTCGCGCATGAGCTCGCGTTCAGCGCTCGCGCGCTCCCGTTCGAACTCATCGACCACCGTGCCGGCACGCTGGCGTGCGAGCAGCAGCCGCGCACGCACCGCGTCCGCGGTCGGGCGCAGCGGTTGGGGCAGCCACTCGCCGAGGTCTTCCCGCGCGAGCAGCTGGCGCGCGGCGACGTACCCGCCGGTGATACCGGCAATCAGCGCGAGCGTGCTTACGATCTTCACGGCCGGCTACTTCCGGATCCGCGAGCGGATGCCCCTGAGCAGACCGGCGCCTCGCTTCATGCCGCGTCCTACCGCAAGCACGCGGATGAATGGGTGCACGGCGCGGTCGACCATGAAATCGCTGGCGCCGCGCACGTTCTGGACGGTCTTGTGCACTTCGTCGAGCGTCGGCCGCACGGAGTCAGTGACCACGTCGGTGAGGATGCGGCGAATCTGGCCCATGATCAGGAATACGGCGACGGCGAGCCCGATCAGGATCAAGAACAGCAGGATCCCGAGCACCCCGTAGACGATGATGAGGATATCGCGCAGATCGGCGAGGTCCATGTCGCTACCGCGCTCCTTTCGTCACTCCGGCCGTCGAGTCGCCCCATCCTAGCCGCGAGGCCTCGCGGGCGAAACCTCACGCCCGACGGGTCAGGGGACCCGGACCTGGGACGGCGGGCGTGGGGCGAGGGCGTGTGCCGCCGGGTCGGCGATCGTTCCGCCGCCGACGACCTCGGTGCCGCGGTACAGGACCGCCGCCTGGCCCGGCGCGACCGCGCGCACCGGGCGGGCGAACTCGAGGCGGAAGGAGTGGTCGTCGATCGCGGCGATGCGCGCCTCGATGTCGTCGGCGTGGTAGCGGATGCGCACGTTCAGCACATCGCCGAGCGCAGGCGGTGCGTTCACCCACTGCGGGTCCGAGGCGGAGAGCGTGTCGCGATGGAGTGCGGCGTCGTCGCCAATCACGACGAGGTTGCGCGTGGCGTCGAGCGCGGTCACAAAGCGCCGATCGGGGCCGCCGAGGCCGAGCCCCCGGCGCTGGCCGACGGTGTAGTTCGCGATCCCGCTGTGCCTGCCGACCTCGACGCCATCCGTGTTCACGACGGCGCCCGGCACGCTCTCCACCCCCCGGGCCGCCAGCAGGGCGCGATAGTCGCCACCGGGCACGAAGCAGATGTCGACGCTGTCCGGCTTGTCGGCGAGCGGCAAGCCGCACTCGCGGGCGATCGCGCGCGTCTCGGCCTTGGTCAGCGCTCCGAGCGGGAAGAGCGTGCGCGCCAGCGCCTCCTGGCCGAGCGTGTAGAGCACGTACGACTGGTCCTTCTCGACGTCGACCGCGCGATGCAGCCGGTAGCGGTCCCCGTCGGCTTCGACGCGTGCGTAATGGCCGGTCGCGAGCCGATCGACACCCATCGCCAGCGCGCGATCGAGCAGCGTCGAGAACTTCAGGTGCCGGTTGCAGGCGAGGCAGGGGTTCGGAGTGCGCCCGGCGCGATATTCGTCGACGAAGTTCGCGATCACGTCGCGCTCGAACTCGCGCTCCATGTTCAGTACGTAGTGCGGTATCCCGATCGCGCGGGCGGCGGCGCGCGCATCGCCGACGTCCTCGATGCCGCAGCACGTGCGCTGCGAACTCAGGGCGGCGCCGTCCGCTTCCGTGTACAGCCGGAGCGTGACGCCGATCACCTCGTACCCCTGGCGATGGAGCAGCGCGGCGGCAACGGCGGAGTCGACGCCGCCGGACATGGCCACGAGCACGCGTTCAGTCATGCGCGACAGTGTAGAAGCGCCCGGCCGTGCGGGCTCCCGCGCGGGGTCGCCGGGTTCGCGGGGTGTGGGAGCCCTCGGCTCGCCGGACGCGGGAGCAGTGCCGGACGGGCCCACGCTCTATACTCGGGCGACCCGCCTCTTCTGCGTGGAGAGGCGTCACCGGGGAGGTGGGGACTGCAGGGCACTGATCTCGCGCACACGCTCATCGACACGCTGGTCGACCGTCAGGCCGCGGACGTCGTGTTGCTGGACCTCTCCGGCCTCACCACATGGGCCGACTACTTCATCATCGCGACCGTAGACAACGTACGGCAGTCACGCGCCATCGCCGATGCGCTGCAGGACGCTGTGCTCGTGCACGGTGGTGGGCGGCTGCACCCCGAGGGGGACGCCGACGGGGGCTGGGTCCTGATTGAGGCCGGGCCCGGCGTGATCGTGCACCTCTTCGACTCGGATGCCCGCGCCTACTACAACCTCGAAGGCCTGTGGAACCGGGCGCAGGAAGTGGTGCGCATCCAGTGATTCGGGTGCGCACGCGCTCGCGATGCGCCCTCTGGGTTGATGCCGCGCCGGCCACCGGCGCGCGCCCGTCTAGTCAGAACCCAGCCGCAGCAGCCCGCCGATCGCGTCGAAGCCGCGATCGAAGCTCATGATCTGCTCAACGCCGTGCCGTTTCATGATGGCGACGTGAAGCGCGTCGCGCGCCGAAACCGACGCCGTCTCCAGGATGGTCGCCTTTGCCCGCATGACGTCGTCCATCTCGACTGAGAACACTTCGTCGGCGATCCCAGACAGGGTGTCGAATGCCAGCTGGATGTACGCGGCTCGACGGATCGCGGTGTAGCGATGGAGGATTTCCTGGAACACTTCGGCGTCCGTGACCAGTCGTTCCTGGTCGATCACGGCTTGCTCCAGCAGCCGCTGCGCATCGAGTTTGTGCGGGTGCGAAGCGCCGATCAGGTACATCGGTATGTTCGAATCGATGAAGATCACGGCTGATCCGGGCCGAGATACCCCTGCTCAATCTCGGACAGCATCTGCTCAATGTCTGCGGTGGGCGCTGATCCACGCGCCGCTTCACGGATCGTTCTGAGTTTGACGGCGGTGTCATGTCGAGGTTCGGCCCGACCGGCGGCCCGTAGCGCCTCGCGCACCCACTGCGCGAGCGTCATGCGGTGTCGCTTCGCCACCTGCTGGTACTCGCGGAGCTCATCGTCATCGAGCAGCACCTGCAACCGCTTGGTCATGGCGTGAGTCTATCAAACTCATGAGTGAGTCAAGAGGCCGCCGATCGGCGGCTGCCCTTAGTCCGTGCTCTGAGCCCCGAGGTCGTGTTCCGAAACGCCGGCGATCGCCGGATCGGGAGGCACGGGCTCCAGCGGCGCAGGTGCGCGTCCGCGTGTCGCGAGGTACGCAGACGTGGACGCGACGAGCGCGGTGATGGGCACGGCGACGAACGCGCCCGGTATGCCCCAGATCACGCCCCCGGCGGTGACGGCCATGATCACGACCACCGGATGCAGTTGCACGCCGCGACTGAGCAGGAGCGGCGCAACCACGCTGCTCTCGAGCTGCTGTACCAGTAGGAGCGCGCCGAGCACGATCAGCGCCGGCGCCAGCCCTTCGCCCGCGAGCGCCACCATCACGGCGGCGAAGCCGGTGACGAGGGCGCCGACCACCGGGATGAACGCCCCGAAGAAGATCAGCGCCGTGAGCGGGAGCGCGAACGGGACGCCGAGCACGATCAACACGAGCGCAATCGCGCCCGCGTCGAAGATCGCCACGCCGATCGTGCCACGCAGGTGACCGGTGAGAGCACCCCAGCCGCGCAGGCCGATGGCGTGTACATCGTCCTGGTACTCCCCGGGGAAGAGTCCAACGATCCAGCGCCACATGCGCCGTCCGTCATGCACGAAGAAGAAGAGCAGTACGAGCGCGAGGGCCGCGCCGGCGACCATCTCAACAAAGATCAGCGCGCCGCTGAACGCGCCGCCTGCCAGCTGATCGGAGTTGGCGCTGAGCTGTTCGCGGGCGTCGGCGAGCCGCGCGTCCACCTCTGACTCGGACAGGCCGAGCGGACTGTCGACGATCCACTGCGTGACGCGATCGATGCCGTCCTCGACGCTCGCCTGGAGGCCACGGAACTCGTTGAAGTCGATCACCACGAAGGCAGCCATGACCGCGATGATCGTCGCGAGCGTGAATGCGGCGCCGAGCAGCACCGTGAGCGCGGCGAGTGCACTGGGCACGCGGTGCTCGCGCAGCCAGCGCGCCGGCGGCACGAGCGCGGTCGCCAGGATCAGCGCGACGATCGCGGGCAGAAAGATGATGCGCAGGGTGGCGAGAATGAGCGCGATCACCGCGATCGCGGCGGCGATCGCCAGGAAGCGCCAGCTCAGGGCGGCGGCAACGCGCAACGCGTGCGGGACGAGCGGCTCTTGCATGATCGCGCCCCCGCGTTCGCCCCTGCCGTGTCGATCGAGATCCCGCCTCAGCCTCTGTAGCACGCACATTCATGCGCACGCCACCGGCAGTCGCGCCGGCGTGCGGGGCGGTCCTCCGGCGCGCGTCTCTGGCCGGCTACTCGAAGACCCAGCGGTCCGTCTCGCGTTGCCAGTCCAGCACCGGCTGGCCCTCGAAGAAGATCCCGATCTCGCGTTCGGCGCTCTGCGGGCTGTCCGAGCCGTGGACGAGATTACGTCCGATCTCCATGCCGAGATCCCCGCGGATCGTGCCCGGCGCCGCTTCGGTCGGCTTCGTTCCACCGATCGTCTGACGGGCGGCGGCGACGGCGTTCGTACCCTCGAACACGGCGGCGATGATCGGTGAGCTGATGATGTACGCGACGAGCCCGGCGAAGAAGGGCTTGCCCTCGTGCTCGCCGTAGTGGCGCTCCGCCATCGCCTCGTCCACCTGCAGCAGGCGGAGGCCGGCGAGCCGCAGGCCGCGGCGCTCGAGGCGGCTCAGCACCTCGAAGGCGAGTCCGCGCTGCATCGCGTCGGGCTTGACCAGGATCAGCGTTCGTTCCACGTGGACGTCCTCTCAGGACTTCGGTCTGGTGATCGACGGCGGGCGCAGGTACACGACGTCCACGAGCGCGGGGTCGCCATAGGCGCCGTGCAGTCGTGCGAGGTGGACGAGATCCGCCGCAGCCCGAGGGACAGTGTCGCCGGTCGTGGGCTCACGATCAGCAGCCGCATCGAGTGCAGCGCGCAGCGCGTCGGTGAGTTCGCCGCACCACAGCGCGCCCGCCGGCGCGGCCGTGGCGGCCGCCGCGGCAGTGTCGATCCGCGGCGGCGTCAGCGCCGACGGCGCCGCGCCGGACATGGGCAGCGCGTACGCGGCCCATGCGATCCCGGAGCGACCGGCATCGTGCACTGCGACGACCGGAGCGCCGACGGCGCGCGCGAGCAGATGCGGATAGGCGTCTGCCTCGAGCCGTGCCACGCCGGCGAGCGGGATGTCCAGCGCGAGCGCCATGCCCTGTGCGGTCGCGACGCCGCCTCGCAGCCCTGAATAGCCGCCCGGTCCGACGTTCACCGCGATCGAACGCAGCGACTCGCGCGACACCTCGGCGTCGCGCAGCAGCACGTCGAGGGCCGCGAGCAGCTCCTCCGACACGGTCGAGTCGAGTCGCCATCGGCGCTCGGTGACCACGGTGGGCTCACCCGCGGCGACGAGCGCGAGGCCGAGCTCGTGGCCGGCGGTGTCGATGGCGAGGTCATAGCCGTTCATGCGCCGAGCCTACGTTCTGTGTCAGCAGCGGGCGAGACGCAAGTCAGGTGGGCGTGGGACGGTGCGGTCGCGCGACGATTGCGCCGGCGAGCCGCGGGTATACCCCCGCGGCTCGTGCAGGGCGTCTGCGTGAGCGCGGGCGAGGTCGCGGGCGCCATGCAGCGGCGTTTGGACGGCGGGCTGACGCCCGCGGCGGGGCCACACGCACGGCGCCCGCAGGTGGACGGCGG
>JAQBZW010000177.1 GCA_027622315.1 Chloroflexota bacterium
CCGGCGCAACTCGGCGGCGACCCGTCGGCCGCGGCTGCCGACCCCCCACCCGGCCAGGCGATCGAGCTACACGGGCTCGCGGCCGCGCGCGGCCGTTACACCGGCCGCGCCCGCGTGATCACATCGCTGGCCGACGCCTCGTCGCTCGTCGCGGGCGACGTGCTCGTCACCGCCGCGACGACGCCCGAGTGGACGCCGCATTTCGCCCTGATCGGCGCGCTCGTGACGGATGGCGGCGGCGTGCTCACACACGCGGCAATCGTTGCGCGGGAGTTCGGCATCCCCGCCGTGGTGGGCGCGCGCCGTGCGACGCAGGACATCCCCGACGGGGCGACGGTGACGGTGGACGGCGGTACGGGCACGGTGACGGTCGGTGGGCCCACGGGCGAGCCGGGGGCGTAGTCCTTCGGACACGCCAGCCGACGGAGACGCGGGCTACGAGCCGGCCGCGGCCCGTTCCGACAGATAGTCGTCCAGCTTCTGACCGATCGACCAGTGCACGGCGGCGCCCTCGAGGCTCGTGATCTCGTTCCAGTGCGCGGCGATGTCGTCCGCCGTCGCGTGCTCGAGATCGATCCCGGGCGCGCGGATCGTCGCCACGCGGCCGAAGTGGTTACGGCCGGCTTCGATGATCATCCCGCTGCTCGTGTTGTCCGGGCTGCACAGGTAGGTCACGGCCGGCGCGACCAGCTCCGGACCCATGTTCGCCTGACGCTCGGCGGGGATCAGGCTCTCGGTCATGCGCGTCACCGCCGCGGGACCGAGGCAGTTCACCATCACGTTGTAACGAGCGCCCTCGAGCTTCGCGACGTTCATCAAGCCGACCAACCCGGCCTTCGCGGCGCCGTAGTTCGCCTGACCAAAGTTGCCCAGGTAGCCGGCATTCGAGGTCGTGAGTACCACCCGCCCGTACGACTGCTGACGGAAGACCGGCCACGCGTGACGGAGCAAGTTGAACGCACCTGTGAGGTGCGTGTCGATGATGCCCTGCCACTCGTCCTGCGACATGTTGTGCAGTGCGCGGTCGCGCAGGAAGCCGGCGTTCGAGCAGACGATGTCGACGCGGCCCCAGCGGTCGACGGCGGCCTTCACGAGGTCGTAGCCCGCGTCGTACTGCGCGACGTCGGCGATGCTGCCGATCGCTTCGCCACCCATCGCCTCGATCTCCGCCACGACCGCGCCGGCGACAGACTCATCGCCGCCGCGCCCGTCGAGGCCGACACCGATGTCGTCGATCACGAGCTTCGCGCCGTGCTTCGCGAGATCGAGCGCGATCGCGCGGCCGATGCCACGCCCCGCGCCCGTCACGATGGCGACCTGTCCGTCGAGCGAAATGGCCAAGGTGTGCCTCCTGGTGTGGTGGTGTTCGTCGTGCGGCGGTGGGCGCGGCGCATGCTAACGGGGTGTGCCGTTGTGAGCGCCTCTGCCGTCCGCGCACCTCCTCCGCCGCCTACGCCGGGAGTGCGTGGTGTGCTGCTCCCGGTGTGGTTCTGAGGTCCGGATCCGCGCGGCAGTTGTGCAGGCGCGGAATCCGCAACTGCCCCACCACCATCACGTCGTCGCGCGAGCGGCGGGGCGAGGAGGTACGCAGACGGGCGGGCGAGGCTAGCGCGCGGCGACCGGGGCGAGCGCCTTGAGCTCGCCGGCGATCTGATCGAGCGCCTGACCGCCTTCGGGCACGGCGGCCGCCTGTCCGAGGAAGCCGTGGACCACGCCGTCGTAGCGCCGGATCGTCGTCGCGACGCCGGCCGCCTCGAGGCGTCGGCCGTACTCTTCGCCCTCGTCGCGGAGCGGGTCGTACTCGGCGGTGATCACGAGTGCGCGGGGCAGACCGCTCAGGTTGCCCGCGCGCAGCGGCGAGGCGTACGGCTCAGAACCCTGCTCGGGGCGCTCGAGATATGCGTCCCAGAACCAGCGCATGCTGGCCTCGCTCAGCCCGTAGTCGCCGTTTCCGTTCTCGCGGTAGGACGCCGTCGTGTAGTCGAGGCTGGTCACCGGGTACGCGAGGATCTGCGACGCGATCGCGGGACCGCCACGGTCGCGCGCCATCAGTGCGACCACAGCGGCGAGGTTGGCGCCGGCGCTGTCGCCGCCGACCGCGAGCCGCGTGGCATCGACGTTGAGCTCGGCGGCGTGCTCCGCCACCCACACCGTCGCTGCGTACGAGTCGTCCGCGGCCGCGGGATAGCGGCTTTCCGGTGCGAGGCGGTAGTCGACGGCGACCACGCACACCCCGGAACGGTTGGCGATCGAGCGGCAGGTGCCGTCGTGCGAATCGAGATCGCCGATCACCCAGCCGCCGCCGTGGAAGAACACGAGCACAGGCAACGCGCTGCCCGTCGACGATCGATAGATGCGGATCGGGATTTGGCCGGCCGGTCCGGGAATCGTTCGGTCCTCGACGTGGGCGATCGGCTCCGGCGTGGCGTTCATCGCCTCGCGCATGCGCTTCATCTGCTCGCGTGCGGCCTCCGGCCCGATCGTCGCAAGATCGCCCATGCCGGCGGCCTTGCGCGCTTCGAGCACAGCCTGTGTCTGCGGGGTCAACGGCATCTCATCCACCTTTCGCGAGGTCGTCACATCGGCGGGAGGATAGCGGACCCGAGCGGCCGTGGATGAACACGGAATTCGTAGCGCGATGGGGTGGGCAGTTGCTGTGGAACATCTGTGGTGGGCCGTCCGTGCGTGCTATGAAGCCCGGACGGAGACGAGCAGACACGAGGAGGCAGCGATGTTCGGAGTGGCGATCCAGGCGGCGAACGCACGCGAAGCGGTAGAGCAGATCGCACAGGCCGAACGGGCCGGCGTCGACGCGGCGTGGGCCACGATGTTCGGCGGCGGCGGCGCCGACCTGCTGCCGATCTACGCGGCCGCCGCCATGCGTACCGAGCGCATCCTCATGGGTACGGCGATCCTGCACACCTGGGGTCGTCAGCCGCTGATCTTCGCGCAGGAAGCGGCGGCACTCGACGAGCTCGCGCCCGGGCGCTTCCGGCTCGGCATCGGGTCGACGACGGCGTTCTTCGTCGAGCGCTCCTACGGCATGGTCTATCGCAAGCCGCTGCTCAATCTCCGTGAGTACCTGGTGACGGTGCGTGCGCTGCTCCGCGAGGGCTCCGTGGACTTCAGCGGCGAACACGTCAGCGCGCGCGCCCGGCTCTCCCGGCCGGCCGCCGTGCCGGTGATGGCATCCGCGCTCCGCCCGAAGTCGTACGCGCTCTGTGGCGAGCTGAGCGATGGCGCGATCTCCTGGATGAGCCCGCTGAAGTACCTCGTGGGAACCGCGCTGCCGACGATGCAGGCCGCGGCTGCCGCAGCCGGCCGCGCGACGCCGCCGCTGGTGGCGCACGTCCCGATCGCGGTCACGACCGATCGTGCCGAGGCACGCGCGATGGCACGCGCACAGCTCGCGATGTACGCGCGCGTGCCCAACTACCAGGGCATGTTCGCAATGGCCGGCTACGAGGTCGACGGCGAGTACCCGGACGATCTGCTCGACGATCTCGTCGTCTCCGGGACGGAGCAGGAGGTCGCCGCCGGGTTGCGCCGCTGGCGCGACGCGGGAATGGGCGAGATTCTCGCGCACCCGCTGCTCGATCCGAATGACCGCGAGCGCTCGCTTGCGCGTTCGTTTGCAGCCGTGGCGGCTGCCCGCGGATAGCGGCTCTCGCCGCGCGCCCGTTAGACGGTGGACTCAAACGTGCCCGCGGCGTGTAGCGCGGCGGGCACGTTCGATGATCAGGAGCCGCTAGTTCCAGGTGATGGAGAGCGGGTTGACCGTGCCCGGCGCCGGCGAAGGCGAGTCGCCGGGGGCCTTCGGGTTGTACTTGATCGAGTGCGTGCTCGAATCCGCGTGGTACTGCGCGGCCGCGGCCGGTTGCACCACGGGCGCGTCGGCGCGGTATGCCAGCTCCGAAGGCGCGCCCACGCCGTGCGAGAAAAAGAGCGTGGCGGCGCTGAGGCCGACACCGACCGCGAGCGTGAGCAGCGGGCGGTGGACGCGAGCGAAAGTGTTCAGGACCATTGCATGTCTCCATTGTGCGCGTGTGCGTACTGGTGCTTTGCCGCGACCGCGTGCGTGAGCACACGGCCGGTGTGGCTGGTCCCCGTTCGGTGGCCCGGCGACCCGCGTCCGCTGATGCGGACGAGAGGGCCCGTGGCTTTGCGTCACGCGGTTACCCGCGCTTTGCCATGTCGTGGGGCGTCGCTGAGCTAATGCGTTCGAATCGTCATAGGCCCCTCCGTCGGCGGCGCAGATCGCTCTACGCGCATCGTCCGAAGCTGCCGGGCGAAATCGCCGCAGCTGCTCGGTAGCCCGGCTGCCGTAGCCGCGCGTTGAGCGCGACCGCAGGCCCGTGGCTTTGCGCCGCCCGGTTTCCCGGGCTGTGACGGGGCTCGTGCGGCGCACGTCCCGGCGCGACCGGCGCCGCTCTTCACACGCCTCGTACAATCCGCGCGCGCTCGGCACGCCGCCCGGCGCCGCGTCGATCGGGAGGGCAGCGATGGATCTTGTGTTGCTGGGGGGACGCGTACTGACCATGGACGATGCCGCGCCGCGGGCGGAAGCGCTCGCGATCCGTGACGGCAAGATCGTCGCGGTCGGCGACAGTTCGCATATCGCCGCGATGACCGCCCCTGGGACCGAGGTCGTGCACCTTGCCGGGCGGAGCGTGATCCCGGGCTTCATCGACCCGCACACCCACTTCAGCACGTCGGCGTTCGAACCCATTGCCGTGGACTGCCGCATTCCGCCGATGCGCGGGAAGGCGCAGGTGCTCGATGCGATCGCGGCGGCGGCGGCCGCGACGCCGCCCGGACGCTGGATCTGGGGGTACGGCTATAGCGGCCGGCGGGGCGAGAACCCGAGCGACCTCACGCGGCGCGAACTCGACCGCGTGGCGCCGAACAACCCGGTCTGCATCTTCGACTCGTCGATGCACTGCTGCTACGTGAACAGCGCGGGCATGGACGTTGCCGGAATCGGTCGAGACGACCCCGACCCCGACGGCGGCGAGATTCGCCGCGAGGACGGTGACCCCACCGGCACGCTCTGGGAGCGTGCGATGAATCCCGCACATGAGACGTCGATGGGCGGGCTGATCGACGCGCTCGGGGACGAGGCGACCGCAGACCTCGTGCAGCAGACGGGGATGCGCTATCTCGCCTGCGGAATCACGAGCACGGGTGACGCGGCCGTGACCCCGGCCGCCGCGCGGCTCTACGAGATCGCGGACCGCCGGGGCAAGCTGCCGATCTTGATCCACCAGTTGCGCTCGGGTGACCAGTTTTTCGCCGCGCCCGAACGCGCCGCTCATGGTGAGGTGGGTGGGGACTACACCTCGGATCGCATTCGCGCGGGCACGGTCAAGATCTTCATGGATCCCGTCTTCCCACGACTGGCCGGGGTGCAGTTCCACCCCGATGGACGCCAGGAGCACCTCGGCAGGCCGTACTACACGCAGGAGCAGGCCGACGACCTCGCCATGACGGCCGCGCGCAACGGTCTCCAGGTCGCGATCCACTGTCTCGGCACCTGGGCGATCGATCAGGGACTGACCGCCATCGAGCGGGCGAACGCCGTGTCGGCGTCGCCGGACTTGCGGCACCGCATCGAGCACTTCTCGATGGGGAGCCGCGCTCAGATTGAGCGCGCCGCCGAGCTCGGCGTGCTTGCCGTCGTGCAACCGTCGTTCCTCTACGCGATGGGCAACGTGATGAACGCCGCCCGCCTCGACCTCGGTCTCGATACGGCGAACACGCCCATGCGCTCGATGCTTGACGCCGGTGTGAACGTGGTCGCGAGCTCGGACTTCCCGTGCGGTCCGCTCGAGCCGATGCTCGGCATCCACGCGATTGTCAGTCGCCACGTTCGCGACGTGGCCGAGCCGGTTGCGCCCGAGGAGGCCGTGACGGCCGAGGAGGCGATCCGCGCGTACACGCTGGCGGGGGCGCGCGCGATGCATCGCGAGCACGAGGTCGGTTCGCTCGCCGTGGGCAAACGCGCCGACCTCGTGGTGCTCAGTAACGATCCCACTGCCGTCGAGCCGCGCTACATCCGCGAGATCGTCGTCGAGCAGACATACGTCGATGGCAAGCGGCTCTTCGATCGATACGGCCGGCAGGTGGCGGTGGCGGCCGCGGGCGCGGGCGCGTAGCGCACGCGGTGCGTGCCGGCC
>JAQBZW010000178.1 GCA_027622315.1 Chloroflexota bacterium
GCGGAGGCGCCCCGTACTCCCGTGGAACGGTGCGCCATCGCCGCAACGATCTCCCTGTCCGCCGGAATCGAGAACGCGCGCTGAGACGCTGTTGCGTCCGACTCTTCATCATCGGTTCGCTCGTGGGGGCTCTACAGCGCACGGCGGGAGGGGGCGAGAGCACCCACGGCGTGCGTACCGCCCGCAATGCAGTAACGGCCCGGCGTACCGCGTGGGACACGCGCGGCCGGTCGGCGGAACTGGGCCATGATTTGGGCACCCTGGCAGGGGGCCTGCCGGTCCGCAAAGGTCGGGCCAGGCTCGCGAACCCCTCCCGTCATTCGTCGGCGTGCGGCTGCTTCTTCAGGCCCCTACCCGCGCGAGCGGCTCCAGTGCGCCAACGCGGAGCCGGCAATCACCAGCGCGAGACCGATCCACAGGGTCGGCGCGAGCGCCTCGTCGAGCACGTAGTGCGAGAGGAGCACGCCCCACACCGGCGTGGTCAGCGAAATCGCAGTCACGCCCGACGGCAGATAGTGCTTGAGCAGCCACATCTGCGCGATGAAGCCGAAGCCGGCGATCACGACCCCCTGGTAGAGAATCGAGAGCGCGAGGCGGTCCGTCATCACCCACGGATCGGACTCGACGACCAGCCCGGCGAGCAGGAACGCGGCGATCCCAAACACGGTCTGCGTGAGCAGGAGCTTCGGGAGCGAGACGGCCTGCGCCGCCAGCGACGTGTAGACCTGGCGCGCGCCGAGCACGGCGGCCGAGCAGAGCATGAGCGCATCCCCCAGCGCATCCCCGCCGCCGGTGAAGCTCTGGGCGAACAGCGAGAACACGCCGAGATACGCGATCACGGTCCCGGCCGCACGGCCCGGTGAGAGCCGGTCGCCGGCCACGAAGAAGTGGGCGAACACGCCGGTCCACAGGGGAAACGTCGAGTTCAGCACCACGGCATGCGCAGCGGTCGTGTGATTCTGACCGATGTTCATGAAGGCGATCTGCGTGACGAAGAGCAGCGCCAGCCAGCCCATCGGCCGCAACTCGGCGCGGGTGGGGCGCAGCGATTGCCGGGTGGAGATCGCCCACGCGACCGTGACGATGCCGCCTGCCACGAAGCGCATCCACGCCAGCCGCAGTGGCGGGGCGTCGCGCAGCCCTGCCTTGATCGCGACGGCATTGCCGCCCCACAGCGCGTTGAGCACGAGCGCGAACGCCGTGGCGCTCGGCGTCAGCGCCCCGAGCCCGCGTGAACGGGCAGCCTCGGGCGCCACCGGCTCGGCGGGCGTGGGCGCTGCCTCGACCATCGAGCGGTTCCGTTCGGCGAGTGCGTTGGGGCGCTCAATCTAGCAGCGCCGCACCGCGGCCACCGCAGCCGCCTCGTGGACGCGCCGCGCGGGCGATCCGTACTCTGCGTGCGGGCCCGTAGCTCAGTGGTAGAGCAGTGGACTTTTAATCCATCGGTCCTCGGTTCGAATCCGAGCGGGCCTACCAGCACTGACCTGAAGCGATCGACTGCGGCCCGTCGCCGCGCGAGCCGCTCGTCCCGGCCAGGCGTTGGCGCCTGAAACGGGTCATCCGTTCGCTGCACACCTCTGGAAGTCACGATGTCAGATCAAGCCATCACCGAACTCGCGCCGACCGGCGTTCTGCGCGCGGGCATCAATATGGGGAACTTCCTGCTCGTCACGGGCCGCACACCTGACGGCGACCCCGACGGCGTCTCGCCCGACATGGCTCGCGCGATCGCAACGCGCCTCGGGGTGCCGTTGCAGCTCGTCCCGTTCAAGTCGCCCGGTGAGCTCGGCGACGCCGTCGGCAGCAACGTGTGGGATATCGGCCTGATCGGCGCGGAGCCGCAGCGCGCGGAGAAGATCGAGTTCACCGCGGCTTATGCGGAGATCGAGGCGACCTACCTCGTCCCCGCCGGGTCGCCGATCCAGACGATCGCGGAGGTCGATCGCCCGGGCGTCCGCATCGCCGTCTCGGCGCGTAGCGCATACGGCCTGTGGCTCGATCGCAACATCAAGCACGCCACGCTGGTCCATCCCGAGAGTGGGATCGGGGCCTTCGAGCAGTTCGTCGCGGACAAACTGGATGCGTACGCCGGCCTGCGCCCGGCCCTGATCGAGGACGTGGTCAAGCTGCCCGGCGCGCGCGTTCTGGACGGGCAGTTCGCGACGGTGCAGCAGGCCGTTGGTACCGCGAAGGCGAACCGCGCCGGCGCGGCCTTCCTGCGCAACTTCGTGGAGGAGGCCAAGGCGTCCGGCCTCATCGCCAGCCTGATCGCGAAGCACAATGTCGAGGGTCGACTCTCCGCCGCGCCACCGGCGTAACAGCGGTACCCACCCACATGTCCGCATGCCCGGCGATCGCCTGGCACGGTGCGGCTATCTCGAGACCGCAGGCACCAGGCCTCGGAAGGGTGCTCCATGAAGATCCTATTCGTCCCCAACATCAACATCACGAGGCTCGACGAGTCCGTCCTCGCCCGGATCCACGAGGCAGGCGGACCCGACACCGAGGTGATGGTCGCGGACTCACCCGGGGCGGCGATGGAAGTCATCGGCGAAGCCGAGGTAATCCTGGGGCAGCCCAGCCCGGAGCTTGTGAGCCGCGCCGCGGCGCTGAAGTGGATGCAGCTCGCAGCGGCCGGCGCCGATGTGTACTTCTCGGATCTGCTGCGCGACAAGGACTTCACGCTCACCAGCGACAAGGGGCTCGTCGGTCCGCAACTCGCGGAGCAGGCGTTCGCGCTGCTGCTCGCGCTCAACCGGCGGTTGGGGCAGGCGCTGGTTGATGGGCCGCGCTCATGGGGGCGCCGCTTCGAGTATCGCGAAGCGACCTTTGAGCTCACGGGGCTCACGATGGGCATCGTCGGCTTCGGTGGCACCGGCCGGGAGATCGCCCGACTGGCGGCGGGCTTCGGTATGCACTGCATCTCGGTCGACGCGGAGGCCGTCGGGCCGACGGCGGAAGTCGCAACGGTGTGGGGCGTCGACCGCCTCGATGAGCTCCTGCAGACCTCCGATGTCGTGGCCTCCGGCCTGCCCCTCACGCCTGCGACGCGCGGCCTGTTCGGGGCGCGGACGTTCGCGTTGATGAAGCCGACGGCGCTCTTGATCAACGTCACCCGCGGCGAACTGGTCGACGCCGACGCGCTCGTAGAGGCGATGCACACGGGTGCGATCGCGGGCGCGGGTCTGGATGTGGTACCGGAGGAGCCGTTGCCTCCGAGCCACGCGTTGTGGACCACCCCGAACGTGCTGATGACCCCGCACATCGCGGGCGGCAGCCAGTTTCGTGCTGAGCGGCTCCTCGACCGCTTCTGTCGAAACGTCGCTCACCTCCGTGCGGGGGAGCAGCTCGAGGGCGTGATCGACAGAACGAAGGGTTACTGACGCGGGCCGCACTCGCGCCCGTGTGTCCCGAACCGCAGCCCGACCGCTCGCCGCGACGCACCGCCCGCAGCTCCGCCGCGATGCTCTGCCGCCTGCCGTCGAGTAGTCTCCGGGCCGTCCGGGCACCCCATGGTGGCCGTTACGGCAGGAGGCTTCGATGGCGGGACGCTTCGATGGCAAGGTCGTGGTCATCACCGGCGCGGCGGGGGGCATCGGCCGCGCCACCGCCGAGCGCTTCGGCTCCGAAGGAGCCCGCGTCGTGGCCGTGGATCTGCCCGGTACAGGCCTCGACGACACCGTCGCCCTGGTGCAGGCGGCCGGCACCGAGGCCATCGCCGTGGCGGCGGACGTGACCCAATCGGACCAGGTCGAGCGCTACGCGAACGCCGCGAAGGACCGCTTCGGCGGGATCAACTTCTTCTTCAACAACGCGGGGATCGAAGGCTGGTTCGGCCCCAGCACGTCGTACCCGGAGGACGCCTTCGATCGGGTGATCGCCGTGAACCTGAAAGGCGTGTGGCTGGGCATGAAATACGTGGTGCCGATCATGCGGCAGGGGGGCGGCGGCGCGATCGTGAACACCGCCTCGACTGCGGGGCTCGGCGCCACGCCGAACATCATCGCGTACGGCGCCAGCAAGCATGCCGTGGTCGGGATGACGAAGACGGCCGCGATCGAATTCGGTCCCGAGGGCATCCGCGTGAACGCCATCTGTCCGTCGCCGATTGAGACCCGGATGATGCGGTCCCTCGAACGTGGCACTGATCCCGACCACCCGGAGGCCGTCCACGACCGCATCGCCGCGGCGAATCCGCTGCGCCGCTACGGCGAGCCGGAGGAAGTCGCCGCCCTCGTTGCGTTCCTCTGCAGCGACGAGGCTTCGTACTTGAACGGCGCCATCCTCCCGATCGACGGGGGCGTGCGCGCGCGCTGACTGGTCGGCCCGGACGGCGCGGACGGCGCGGCGCACCGTGGCCAGCATGGTCGGCGCGTCCGTCGCGTACGCATTCTCCGTCGGCTGGCGTCAGGGCAGATAGCCGAGCGGATCGAGGTGCGCGCCGCTCCGGCGGATCTCGAAGTGGAGGTGCGGACCGGTCGAGCGGCCGGTGCTCCCGCTCCAGCCGATCACCTGGCCCGGTGCCACCCATTCCCCGTTGCTGACCGCGAACCGGCTGAGGTGGGCGTACAGCGTCTCGTAGCCATCGCCGTGATCGAGAATCACGTGGGAGCCGTACGAGCAGCACGGGTTGCCGCCGACGAACACCGCCTGGCCGCCGGCCGCCGAAATGATCGGGGTCCCGACCACCATCGAGATGTCGATGCCCAGTGGGTGGCGCGGCCCCAGTGTGTTTGTGATCCGCCCGGTCGCGGGCCACAGCCAGCCCGCGGGCTGCGGTGGCGCGGCCGGCACCGGGGTTGCAGCCGGCGGCTCCGCTGCCGAGTCGGGTGCCTGCTCGGGAGCGGACGCCGGCGGCGGCGACGCCACGGGGATCGGGCGCGCACCGGGCACGAGGATCAGCGAGCCCTCGCGCAGGTTGTCCGGGTCGCCTGCGAGCCCGTTGGCCGCGAAGCCCACGATCGCCGCGACCTCGACGTCGTAGCGCGCGGCGATACCGGACACCGTCTCGTCCACGCGCACCGAGTGAATCAGACCGTCCACGCTCGGCACCTGGAGCACCACGCCGGGCGCCAACATGTCGGCGTCATCGAGGATGTCGATGTTGTTCCAGACGATGGAGTCCGTCGAGACGCCGTACGCCGCAGCGATACCGCTCACCGTTTCGCCCTCTACGACACGGTGCTCGTAGAAGATCGGAAGCTCCTGCTGCACAGCGGCGCTACGGGTTTGCTCTGCGCCGGCAGTTGCGACGGACGGGCCGGCGCCTCCTGGGAGCGTGCCGGCAGCCGCCGTCTCGGCGGCCGGAAAGGCCATTTGCGGATGATCGACGTTGGACGACGAACGGGCTGCCGGCGACAGGACGCGCAGCGCGGCCGCCGACTCGGCGGCGGACCCCCGTCCCGCGCTCCGCGCCGCCGTGGCGTCCGCGTCCCGCATCCCGAGAGGGTGCGAGGCGAAGGCGACGATCAGCATCAGCAGCGGCGCGATCACGAGAAACTGGACCGCCGGACGCGAATGCAGCCGGTGTGCGTGCGCCGTCCGCTGCGCTCGCAGCAGGCGGCGGCTCGGGCGGGGCCTCCGGGGGATGGGGTGTCTGGCGTGGATACGGCGCTCCCGGTGCCGACACGCCGGCTTGCCGGCTTGCCTCCGCGGCGTACGAATCCCCCGCCGGGCCGTGGGGCGCCACCGCCCTACGACCGACGCCCACAGGCTAGCCTCCCGGCCGAACTGGGGCCAACGGCAACGCGTTCGCCCGCGCAGCTGAGCCGGGTTCGGGGACTACTCCGGACCGAAGCGCTCCAGGTATCAGCGCATGCGCAGCTTGCGTCGGGGAATGGACCCGGCGGGCCGCGTCATCCAGTACAGGACGAAGCGGCCGCCCGGCTTGACCGCCAGACCGCGGCGCGGCGAGATCCGGGTCGAGCGCGCTGGCGGGTGGTCAGTCGTGGCGGGCGGCGTGTGATCCGAGCGTATTCGAGCGTCGCCGCGAGCTGCGCGGCCGAGTACCCAATCCCGGCGCGACTACGCCTCCTCGCCGAACGACAGGTCGACCGAGATCGGCGGACGAGCCCCGATCTCGATCTCGAAGAACGCGCGCGGTTCGAAGCCGAAGGCGCCTGCGATCAGGCGCGACGGGAACTGGCTGCGGCTCGTCTCGTACTCGGC
>JAQBZW010000179.1 GCA_027622315.1 Chloroflexota bacterium
ACCGTGGGCGCGGCTCGCTCCGCGCGCGCCGCCAGGTCGGCCGCGGGCACCGCCGCTCGTGCCGCGGCGAGGCGCTCACGCCGCTTCGCGACGATGCGATCGAGGACGGTGCCGGTGTCGCGCGTCTCGGTCATCCTGCTCCCCTGCGTCCCGCCTTCATTGTGCGGCACGGCGGGCTCGCCATCGACCGTGTTCCGGCAAGCCCAGCGGGCCGGTGTTCGAACGCGAACCGTGTCCGAGGGCGCATGCCTCGGCTCGCCGGCGGCCGGTGTACAAACGCGAACCGTGTCCGAGGGCGTCTGCCCTCGGCTCGCCGGGCGCCTAACGTGCCGGCACCTCGGTGGCCACGCGACGCGTCGCTTCCACGAACGCGCCCAGGCGAGCGGCGGCGTCCCCGCTGCGGATCGTCTCGAGCGCAATCTCCACCCCCTGGCGGATCGAAGCGGCGAGGCCGGTCACGTACAGCGCGGCGCCGGCGTTTGCGAGCACGAGATCGCGCACGGCCGGCGGGCCCTCGGCGTTGAAGATCTCGCGCACCAGTTGCGCGTTCTCGCTCGGCGTTCCGCCGACGATGTCCTCCGCCGCGTACGTGCTCAGCCCGAGCGACGCGGGCGTGATCGTGGAGTGCGTCACGCCGTTCGCGCGCACCTCCCACACCTCGGTCGGTCCGGTCACGGTGATGTCGTCCAGGCCATCCGACCCGGAGACGACGAGCGCGTGCCGCATCTCGAGTCGCGACAGCACGCCGGCCAGCTTCTCCGCCAACACCGGGTCCGCGACGCCCATGACGTGGCAGTTCGCGCCGGCGGGGTTCGTGAGCGGGCCGAGGATGTTGAAGACGGTGCGGATGCCGAGCTGCGGGCGCAGCGGCCCGGCGAACTTCATCGCCGGGTGCATCGTCTGGGCGAACATGAAGCCGATGCCGCAGCGGCGCACGCACTCGGCGACCTGCGCCGGGCTGAGCGTGATCGTGGCACCGAGCGCCTCGAGCAGATCCGCGGATCCGGACTGCGACGAGGCCGCGCGGTTGCCGTGCTTCGCCACGGTCGCGCCCGCGGCCGCGGCGACGAACGCCGCCGTGGTCGAGGCGTTGAACTTCTTCTTGCGCGAACCGCCGGTCCCGGCGGTGTCGAGCAGCGGCCGCGTCGGGATCTCGACGCGCAGCGCGGCGGAGCGCATGGCGCGCGCCATGCCCGTGATCTCGTCGACGGTCTCGCCCTTCATGCGCAGGGCCGTCACGAACGCACCGAACTGCGCCTCGGTCGCGCGCTCGCCCGCTTCCCCCGGCACCGCTTCGCGGCCGGCGCGCATGACCTCGCTCATCACGGTGAACGCCTCGGACTCGGTGAGATCCCGACCTTCTTCGACGATCGCGACGATCGCTTCGCGGATCATGGGGGTGCTCCTGTCGGCGTTCCGCGAGCTCTGCGAGATGAGTGAGCAGCGGCTGTGACCCGCTGTCCACGGTCGTGCGTTATCGCGGTGTGGCTGTCTGCGGCATCTGCATGCGCAGGAAGTTGCGCAGCAGATCGTGGCCCGGCTTCGTCATGATCGACTCCGGATGGAACTGCACACCCTCCATCGCGGGGACGGTGCGGTGACGCACGCCCATGATCACCCCGGACTCCGCGCGGGCGCTCACCTCGAGCGCCTCCGGGATCGTCGACGGCTCGATCGCGAGCGAGTGGTAGCGGATCGCCTCGAAGGGGTTCGGCAGCCCTTCGAACACGCCGCGCCCGTCGTGCGTGATCTGCGACGTCTTGCCGTGCATGATCTCGCCCGCGTACACGATGTTGCCGCTGTAGGCCTCGCCGATGCACTGCAGGCCGAGGCAGACGCCGAGAAACGGCGCCTTGCCGGCGAACGCGGTGACGAGGTCGACCGAGATGCCGGCTTCCTTCGGGGTGCAGGGGCCCGGCGAGATCACGACGCGCTCGGGCGCCATGGCGAGGCAGTCTTCGACGCTGATCTGATCGTTGCGATGGACCTCCACCTCGGCGCCCAGCTCGCACAGGTACTGGTAGAGGTTGAACGTGAACGAGTCGTAGTTGTCGATGAGCAGGAGCGGCATGGTCACGCCTCCTCGGCTGACGGTTGGTCCGTGGCGGTATCGATCAGGCGCGTGGCGCGCGCCATCGCGCGCAACTGCTCCGCGTGCTCGCGCGCGTGGTTAGCGATCTTCGTGATGCGGCCGGCGACCTGCACAGCGCCGCGCTCGGCGTGGTTGCCATAGGCGCTGAGCTCCGCCGGCGTCAGCGAGGCGAGCCAGCGTCGGGTGTCCGCGCGCATGAGATCGAGCCGCGCGCGCACGGCCGTCGGATCCTCCGGCTCGTGCGTGCGCGCGCGCAGCGCGCGCGCGACATCCCACTGGGCATCGTTGAACGGTCGCCAGGTGTGGCCGGGCGTGTCGAGCAGGCGGCGCGTCTCGGCGGCGTAGTGCGCCTCGGCGTCGGCCACGTGCGTGATCACGTCGAGCGGCGTCCAGTCGTCTGCGAGACGCTCGTGGTGCAGCCGCACCGGGATCGTCTCGAGCCCGGACAGCAGCTGCTCGTACGCATCGTCGAGCTCCGCGGCGAGCGCCTCCGGCGTCTCCTCGGCGGCCTCGCGGCCGAAGGCGCCGACGAGCCACGCTTCGAGCCCCTCGGCGAGCTCCCCGGCGAGCGCGAGCGCGTGCGTGGGCATCACCCACGCCGCATCGCCGTATTCATGTGCGCTCGTGCGCGGCTCACCCTCCCAGTGCACGCAGAGGAACGCGTTCACCACGAAGCGCGTCCCCTCTCGGCCGACGAGATAGATCGTGTCGTTGAACTCGATGGCGCCGGGAGCGATATGCAGCTGATCGCGGCAGATGCGCTCGACGGCGGCCTCGGCCGTCTCCTGATCGCTCACGCCCGTGAGCGGCAGCGTCCAGCGGTCGTCGAGCGGTCCGACGCCGCCGCGGCCGTCACCGCGCGCGAGCTGGCGGACGAGCAGGATCGCGTCGTCATCGCGCACCAGTACGACGGCCGCGGCGAGTAGCGGGCCGGCCGGCGCATCACGCGGGTCAGCCATCGCGGGACCCCGCGCTTCCGGCGGACGAACCGCCCTCGCCGCGCTCGGCATCGTCGATCGCCGCCAGCAGCGCGCGAGCCTTGTGCTGGCACTCCTCGAACTCCTTCTGGGGGTCCGAGTCATAGACGATGCCGCCGCCGGCCTGCACGTGCGCGAGGCCGCCTTGCATCACGAGCGTGCGGATGGTGATGCACGTCTCGACGTTCCCCGAAAGGTCGAAGAAGCCGACCGCGCCGGCATACGCGCCGCGGCGATCCGGCTCCAGCTCGGCGATGATCTCCATCGCTCGAATCTTCGGCGCACCACTGACCGTGCCGGCCGGATAGCCGGCGCGCAGCGCGTCGTACGGCGTCATGCCCTTGCGCAGCTTTCCGCGCACGTGACTGACGATGTGCATCACGTGGGAGTAGTACTCGAGGTCGAGCTGTTGCGTGACCTCCACGCTCCCCGCTTCGGCCACGCGGCCGACGTCGTTGCGTCCGAGGTCGAGCAGCATGATGTGCTCCGCGATCTCCTTCGGATCGTTGATCAGCTCCTCGGCCAGCCGCTCGTCATCGAGCGGGGTGGCGCCGCGG
Organism: Chloroflexota bacterium; assembly: GCA_027622315.1. Lineage (GTDB taxonomy): Bacteria > Chloroflexota > Dehalococcoidia > UBA2979 > UBA2979 > VGNK01. The sequence goes on from JAQBZW010000179.1 coordinate 3,627, forward strand.
GGACGCGTGCCGGCGATCGGATGCACTTCGACCACACCGTCTTCGACGTTGACGAGCAGCTCGGGAGAAGCACCCACGATCGTCGTCTCCCCGAACTGGAGGTAGTACATGTACGGCGACGGGTTGATCGTCCGCAGGCTGCGATAGACCTCGAATGGGTGCGCGCCGGTCTCGCGCGTGAAGCGTTGCGAGAGCACCGCCTGGATGATGTCGCCGGCGGTGATGTACTGCTTGATGCGATCGACCGCGGCGAGATAGTCGTCGTGCTCCCAGTTCGAAGTCACCTCCCGGCCGGCCTGACCGCTGAACGGCACGTACGGCAGAGGCCCCAGCGGCGTGTTCAGTCGCTCGACGAGTTGATCGATCTTCCGGCACGCGCGCTCGTACGAGACGTCGACATCGCGGTCGAGTCGCACGTGCGCGACGACCCTGATCGTGTGCTGCAGGTGATCGAAGACAAGCATCGTGTCCGTGAACATCAGCCACGACTCCGGGATGCCGAGCACGTCCTTCTCGACGAGCGGCACACGCGGCTCGAAGTGCGTAACCGCCTCGTAGCCGAGATAGCCCACGGCTCCCCCGTGGAAGCGGGGCAACCCCGGCACGGCGACGGCCTTGAAGCGACCGAGCTCGCGCTCCACCTCGACGAGCGGATCGCCGTCTGCATGCGTCAGCGCGAGCACGCTGTAGGGCTCGGTACCAATGAACGAGTAGCGCCCCATGCGCTCCCCGCCCTCGACCGACTCGAGCAGGTACGAGTACGGACCGCGCGCGACCTTCAGAAACGCGGAGACCGGGGTCTCGAGGTCCGCGCGGACCTCCCGGTAGATCGGCACGATGTTGCCGCGGCCGGCCATGCGCCGGACGTCCGCGAGCGGGGGCGTGTATTCATCGAGCATGGAGTACCTCGGTTGCGTGGTAGACCGGAGCATGGCCGGCGTGGCGAAGCGAGCACCGCCACCACCGCCCCCACCCGGTGAGCATCGCGCGGCCCGGGTCGGTGCTGAAGATCGACATCTTCGCTGCTCCTCGTCTGCTCGGCTGATCCGCCACCAAAAACAAAGGACCACCGCCCCGTGGGGCGATGGTCCTCGCGGTGCCACCCACATCATCCATCCGCAGAGCGGAAGGATCTCGTTCGGAGCGCGGCCCACCTGCCGCGGCGGCGCCGCGCGTGGGTGGACGTACGTCCTGGGCCTGGATAACGGCGCCCGCACCGTCGACGCCTACTGCGTTGCGCTCCGCCTGCGCGGAGGGCAACGGTTCGGATCGAGACTCCCGGGTCCATTCGGCCGCTGCTGGCGGGCGCCGGGCTTCCATCTTGCCCCGGCTCTCTGAGCCCCGCGTCGCGGCGTACTACTCCCGATCAACGTCAGTCATGTACGCAAAGTGTCGTTGCGGAGGCTACGGTCGGCCCGAAGCGCCGTCAACGCGACGAGCCTCGCCCCGCACCGCCTCGGCGCGAGACCGAGCCGGGCGCTACGCCTGATCCGCGGGCAGGCCCCGCAGCCAGGCGACCTCGACGCTGATCGTCTGTTCGATCACCCAGCGGAAGAGCTGATCGGCGACGTCACTGCTCACCCCGTACCGCACGGCGCTCGCGCGCACGCCTGCGAGGATGCGCTCTTCCTGGGCGCGGTCGCGCAGGAGCTCAGTCAGCGCCTCGGGCGTGAGATCGCGGTTGCGCACGCGCGACTCGCTCTCGAACTTCGCGCGCGCCACATAGCGGCCGATATTGATGCGCTCATGCACCAGCTCGAGCAGGTCCGCATCGACGTACACCGTCTCGCCGTAGGTGTCGGGATCATCGGGGTGCGCGCAGAGCCGCGGAACGATCATGTCGCGATAGAAGGGCACGAGCGTGTCGCGGACGTCGATCTCGACGCGCGCGAGCGCGGGCATCCGCACCTGACGCCGCGCGGCGGAGCCGGGCAGCGCCACGCGCGACAGCGAGTACTGGTCCGGGTATTCGTAGCGTCCGAGCGAGGCGTGATAGGCCTCGAGCCCTTCGATCGCGAAGTCGAGGAACGAGATGCCCTCGCGGCCGGCGATCGGGACGGCGTCCGCCTGATACACCGCCGCGTTGAGCGGGAACGTGGAACGATCCTCGAGTCGCTGCAGGATGCGCTCCGTCATCCGTCCCAGCCGCGTGCGCAGACCATCCAGCGTCACTGTGACCACTCCGCTGCCCCTCGCGCATGCCCACGCAGCCCGCGGCGCCCGGTGCGCCGTTGGAGCAGTCAAGGATACCGGGGCGGCGAGGTCATGGTGCGACGCGCACGTCCTCGACATGCCCACGCCCCGCTGGCGGTCAGTCGGTGTACGGCACCAGTTCATATCCGTCGCCACCGACGATCACCGCGAGGCGGTCCGCGTCACTCGCGACGATCGCGTCGCGTAGCGCCGCGATCTGCACGACGGTGAGGGGTGTCGCCGCGTCGCCGGCATCGAGCCGGCGCCAGGCGCGCACGCGCACGCCATCGATCTCGCCGAGCGCGCGCGCGAGCGCGTCGCCCCCGGCGGGCGCAAGCAGC
>JAQBZW010000005.1 GCA_027622315.1 Chloroflexota bacterium
CGGGCGGTGCCGCGAGCGCGAACGAGCGCGGTGCCCGCACCTCCCCCAGCGTGCGCAGTGCCGAGCGCACGTCGCGGAGCAACTCGAACTCCGTGCGCAGCGCCGTGTCCTCGCCGAGCTCGCGCTCGAGCGCGGCCGCGTCGGCCGCCGCGAGCTCGCCGTCGAGGTAAGCCGACAAACGCTCGTCGCGGAGCTGCTCGGGCGTCGCGGACGCCGAAGCGTCCCCATCCCGTCCAAAGAGCCCGTGCAACCAGCGCATGCGATTCACCACCTATCCCTCCTGACGTCCGGCGACGGCAGGAAGTTCCCCGGACGCGCGCAGGATGTCGCGCAGGCGTCCGCGGGCGCGGCTCAATCGCGACTTGACGGTGCCGATCGGCAACCCCGTCGATTCCGCCGCTTCCTCGTACGCGAGCCCGTGCACGTCGACGAGCACCACAAGCTCGCGCCAGTCAGCGGGCAGCTCCTGGAGCGCGCCTTCCAGCAGGCGGCGCAGATCGGCCTGCTCGGCACGGGCATCCGGCAGCGGATCGGGGTCCGCGGGATCGAGATCGGCGCGATCGGGGTCGTCCCGCGCGCGATCGAGCGAGAGCTGTGGTCGGCGGCCGCGACGACGCAGTTCGTCGCGAGAGACGTTCGCAACAATCGTGAAGAGCCACGAGCGGAAGTTGCCGCCGCGGAAGGTGTCGAGGCGGCGGTACGCACGGATGAACGCCTCCTGCGTCGCGTCCTCGGCCGCTTCGCGCGAACCGAGCATGCGCACCGCGAGACTGAAGAGCGCGTCCTGATGGCGAAGCACGAGCTGATTGAAAGCCGGGAGATCGCCGCTACGCGCACGAGCGATCAGCGCGTCGATCTCAGGACTCTCGCTGACGGGTGCTGCCATCCGCGGATCGTACCGGTCCCACACGGTGCGGAGCGATCCTCCACGGTCGCGGGAGGCAGGCGTCGAAGCCGGCTTGCCCGGTGCGCCGCCCCTCGTTCGCGACCGTGCGCACGAACGCGATCTTGACGCGCTCCGCGGCGCGCGCGTCACTGGTGGTGACGCACCGGCGCCCGCCGGATCAGCCTTCCGACGCGCCGGGACGCGACGCGCTCGAGCCGCGCTCGAGAGAGGAAGGCCGCGATGGCCCGCTAGATGATCGTCGCGCACCAGACGGCGACCAGCCCGCAGCTCATGAATCGCCTGCACGACATCGTCAACCGGGACGGGGCGGCGCGCTTCCCGCTCGTCGTCCCCGAGACCGCGGTCGCGCATCTCCTGCTCGAGGACGTGGTCGAGTCGCAGCAGGCGGCGCGAACGGTCGCGGACGAGGCGGAGCGCATCATGCGCGCCGCCGGCCTGCCGCTCGATCACGTCGCGATCGGCGCCGCATCGCCGATCGCCGCGATCGAGGACGAGCTGCGCGCCCGGGACGACTACGACGCCGTCGTAATCTCGACGCTTCGCCCCGGTGCCTCGCGCTGGCTCGACATGGACGTCCACCACCGCATCGAACGCCTGGCTGGCGCTGCCGGTGATCCATGTGTGCGAAGGCGGCGACGCGGCGTGGGCCGGGCGTTCCGCGGTCGCCGACGTGCCGATTCCCCCACCGCGGCGCGTCCCGCCACCCCCGCCCGACCGGGACCTCATGCCGCCGGCGCGAGCCTCGCGCTGGCCGATCGTCGTGACCCTGATGTTCGGCTACCTGCTGATCACCGGCGGACTGGCGCTCGGGGTGAACCGCACGTTCTTCCTCGTCGACGCGATCGCGATCCTGGTGTTCGCGATCATGATCGCGGGCGTGCGCGTCATGGAGCACCGCGAGACGGCTGCCTGACCGGCGCGCCGAGCGCGCCGTCCCGCGAGCGATCGCGGCTCTGCTAGGGTGTCCCGCGTTCGAGCGAACACCGGAGGCACGATCATGGCCGAGCTGATCCCGGGACGCGTAACCATCGACGAGGGCGTCCCGTTCGGGACCGGCGGCGGCCGCCGGTTGCACGCCGACGTGTTCACGCCGCCGGGCGGGGCATCCGCCGGTGCGCCCGGCGTGGTGATCGTGCACGGCGGCGGCTGGCGCGAAGGAGACCGCAGCCAGCTGCGGTCCTATGGCATCCAGCTGGCGCGCCGCGGCTTCGTCGCCGCCGCGATCGAGTACCGGCTGCTCGCTGAGGCGCCGTGGCCGGCGCAGATCCATGACGTGAAGGCGGCGATCCGCTGGATGCGCGCAAACGCGCCATCGCTCGGCATCGACCCTGAGCGCACGCCGTGAGCGGAAACTCCGCGGGCGGGCACCTCTCGCTGCTCGCCGCGGGCACGCCGACGCTCCCCGAGTTCGAGGGCGACGGTGGTCACGACGGCGTTTCGAGCGCAGTCGCCGCCTCGATCGCCTTCTATCCCGTCGTCCGCTTCGTGGACGGTGCCGGCCGTCCGGACATCCGCAGCTTCCTCTTCGGCGAGCCGCCCGATCCGGAAGCGATGCGCGCGGGCAGCCCGATCACGTACGTGGCGGCCGATTTCCCGCCGACCCTGCTGATCCACGGCACGAGCGACGAGGTGGTCGCCCCGTTCCACAGCACCGAGATGCATGAGGCGCTGCGCGCCGCCGGCGTGCCCGCGGAGCTGCACCTGTTCGCGGAACAGCCGCACGGCTTCGACGCCGACTCCCGCTTCTCGCGGCTGTGCGCGGAGACGATGTCATTGTTCCTCGAGCGTTATGTCGTAGAGCGCATGGCGCTCACGGCGACCAGCTAGCCCGGGGCCTGCGCACGGTGCCACTGGCGAACGGACGTGAGCTGCTCGCCGCCGCGGAGCGCGGCCGCTACGCCGTGCCCGGCTTCAACGTCTCGAACCTCGAGATCGCCCAGGGGGTGATCGACGCGGCGGAGGCGAAACGCGCCCCGATCTTCCTCCAGTTCAACCCCGCCAACCTCCGTCACTTCGGCGGCATCGAGGTCGCAGCGGCGCTGGGGCGGCTGGTCGCGACGCGCGCGCGCGTGCCGGTCGCGCTGCACCTCGACCACGGGCCGGACATCGCGACGCTGCGCGCCGCCACAGGGTGCGGGTTCACGTCGCTCATGTTCGATGGTTCGACCTTCCCGCTCGAACGCAACCTGCGCGAGACCCGCGAGGCGTACATCGTCGCGCTCTCGGCGGACGTGGCGCTCGAGGCCGAGCTCGGCCACGTGGGCGGGCGGGAGCCCGGCGTCGTGACGTCGGAGGCGGTGCTCACGGAGCCCGAGGCGGCGCGCCGCTTCGTGGACGAAACGCGCGTGGACTCGCTTGCGGTGTCCGTGGGCACGGCCCACGGCCTTGCCGGCGATGTGAACATCGCGCTGATCCAGGAGCTGCGCGTGGCGACCTCTGGCCGCCCCCTCGTGCTCCACGGCGGCTCGGGGGTCTCGCCGCGGCAGATGCGCCAGGCGGTGTCCGCGGGCATCCGCAAGGTGAACATCTCGACCGAGATCCACGCCGCCTTCGCCCGTGCGCTGCAATCCGCCTCGGGCAACGACCCGCGGCCGGCGCTGCGCGCCGGTCGCGAAGCCGTCGCGCAGGCCGCCTCAGACCGCATCGACCTGCTGGGCGCTGCGCTGCGCGCCTGAGCTGCGTGGCTCGCGGATCCGTGGTGGCGACGCCGGGAGCGCGTGGGGCGGCAAGCGTGCGCGGTGCCTATACTTGATCGAATGACGGATTTGATCGCTATCCCCGACCGCGCTCTCGATGAGCCGTTGTTCCAGCCGATCTCAATCGCCACGCACGACGGTTTGTCGGATCTCGATCCGTGGGCGCCGCCCAGCGGCCCTTCGTGGCTGCGCATGCTCTGGCCGTGGGGGCTCGCGCAGGTCTCCGAGACGCTCGAGGTCGTCGCGCTCGCGATCGTCATGTTCGTCGCCGTGCGGGCGGTGGCACAGAACTTCATCGTCGACGGCGCCTCGATGGTGCCGTCGTTCCACAACGGCGAGCTGCTGATCGTGAACCGGCTCGCCTACCGCACCTTCGACCTCTCGTGGGTCCCGGGCGTGGCCGACGAAGCGTGGCGACCCTTCGGCGAGCCGGAGATCGGCGACGTGATCGTGTTCAAGTTCCCGCGTGACCCTTCGCGGGACTTCATCAAGCGTGTCGTGGCACTTCCCGGTCAGACGGTGGAGGTGCGCGACGGGACCGTCTACGTGGACGGGCTGGCGCTCGACGAGCCATATATCGAAGACCCGCCGGGCTATGTCTACGGGCCCGAAACGGTCCCGCCGGGACAGCTGTTCGTGCTCGGCGACAACCGCAACAACTCCTACGACTCGCACTCGTGGGGCATGCTCGAACAGAGCCTGATCATCGGCCGCGCCGATCTGCGCTACTGGCCGCTCTCCGAGGTCGGTCGCATTACGCATGACGAGCCGTTGCCGCAGAGCGCGCTCTTCCAGCCCACCCCGGCCCAGACCGCAGGAGCACTGCCATAGCTGTGGACCCCGAGATGATCACGATCCTGACATCGGCCGGGGCGTTTCTGGAGGGCCACTTCCAGCTCAACTCCGGCCGCCACTCCGATCGCTATCTGGAGAAGTTCAACCTCCTCCAGTGGCCGCAGTACACGGAACTCGTCTGCCGAAAGATGGCCGAGGCATCCCGCGCGCTCGAACCGCGGACGGTGGCCGGACCGACCACGGGCGGCATCCTGCTCGCCTACGAGGTCGGCCGCCAGCTCGGCGTGCGCGGCATCTTCTGCGAGCGCGACGAAGCGGGCGGCCGCTCCTTCCAGCGAGACTTCCAGCTCGAAGCGGGCGAGCGCGTGCTCATCGTGGACGACGTGCTCACGTCCGGCGCCTCCGTGCGCGACACGATCGATGCGGTGCGCGCCGCCGGTGGCGAGCCGATCGGCGTCGCCGTGATGGTGGACCGCTCGAGCGGCGCCGTGGACTTCGGCCTGCCGTTCTTCGCGGCCACCGAAGTGGACATGCAGACCTACGACGCCGGCGACTGTCCGCTCTGTCGTGACGGCATGCCGCTGAAGATCACCTAGGCGCCACAGACCATGCGCGACGCGCTCATGCTCAGCCTCGCGGTCAGCGGCCTGGTGCTCTTCGTCGCCGGCGACATCCTCTGGCTAATGCGCCGCCGCCAGAACCGCCCGATGAACCTGCGGTTCACGGGCACGCTGATTGCCGCGGGCATCACGATCTTCCTGATCGCCAGCCTGCTGCGGTAGCCGTCCAACCTCACTCCGCTCGCCGTCACTCCGACCGCGAGGGGCCTCGCGAGAGGGCCGGCGAGCGCGCCGTGAGCAGGTACCGGCAGTCCGTGAGCACGAGCCCGTCCGCCGTCGTGCAGTCGCTCTCCAGTGCGATCAGCGCGTCCAGGTCACGCTCGATGTCGAAGTCGGGGACGTACCAGGGGGCCGTGATCAGCATGTAGGCGAACGCGCCGAGCGACGTGTAGGCGACGCGTCGGTGATGTTCGCGCGTCTCTACCTCACAGCCGAGCGCCCGGAACTCCTCCGCGTATCGCGTGCGGTGATCTCCGAAGTCCGTCCATCGCGGGAAGCGAGCGGCGGCCTCTTGCCAGTGATGCATGCCCACCTGCTGCGTGATGGCCCAGCGGCCCGGCTGCAGCACGCGCACGATCTCCGCCGGATCGAGCGCCTCGTGACGATCGATCACCAGATCGAAGCGCGCGTCGGCGAAGGGGAGCACAGTCGTGGTCGCCTGCACCACGTCGACACCGAGCGGCGCGAGCCGACGCGCCGCCACCGGGGCGTTCACGTGCCACTCCTCCGTCGCGACCACGCGACGGGGGAGCGACGGGCGCAGCTCCGCGAGGCGTTCGCCGCCACCCGTGCCGAGATCGAGCACCGCGGTCGTGGCCTCCGCGTGCTCGCGCACGAGCGCGCGGTACGACCATGGCTTGTCGTCTTCGAGGATGCGTTCGCCGATCGCGTCGAACGACCAGCCGGAGAATCCGTTCGCGCGCTCGACCCATGGGCGCAAGCGCGCGAGCGCAGCTTCGCGTGTTCCGGCCGTCACACCCGGGGATCCGCCGTGAGACGCGGCAGCGATCGCGGCCGGACGGCCGGCGACGCGGAGCTCCTCGGCACGCGTGACTACTCCCCGCCCGCGGGCGGCGTCGCCCGGTCTCCGCCCGCGAGCAGCGTCGCCGGGTCGATGATGATCCCGTTTCCGCTCGGGATCAGCGCAATTTGCACGTTGTCCGCGAGCTTCTGCACGGCCTGGAACTGGATCAGCAGTGGTGTCAGCGAATCGTTGATCAGCCGGTTCGCGTCGGCTTGTCCCTGCGCTTCGATGCGCAGCTTGTTGGCGTTGCCCAGTGCTTCGGCGGCGCGCTGCTCCGCCTGCGCGCGGGCGATCGAGACCTTGTTCTGCTCCGTGAGCGCGTCCTGCTCGGCCTTCACTTTCGCCTCGATCGCTGCCTTGAACTCCGGTCGGAAGTCGATGTTCGTGATCAGCAGGTCCTCGACCTTGATGGAGTTCTCGGCCAGCTCGGCGCCCAGCCGTTCGCGCACGGCCTGCCTGATCTGCTCGCGATTCGGCGCAATGTCCACGCTCCGGTACTGAACCGTGGTGTCCTTCACGATCTGGCTCAGTCGCGGCAGCACGAGCCGGTCGACGTAGTTGCCACCGACGGTGCGGGCGAGCTCCTGCACGTCGCGTGGGTCGACCCTGAGGTTAACGACGGCACCGATGAACACATCCTGGCTCTCAGACGAGAAGGCGTTGAGGCAGTTCACCGACCCGTCGCCGCACTGTGACTCCGGCACGACCGTCTGGAGCCTGATGTTCCACTTCTCGACGTCTTGCCACGGCCACGTGAGCTTGAACCCTTCGTCCACCTGTCCGGTAATCGACCCGAAGGTCCGGACCACGCCCACCTCACCGGCCTGCACCACGTGCGCGCTGAACATCGCGGTCGCAACGACGCCGATCAGGATGCAGACCCCGGTGAGCACGAGCGCACCGGTCCGTCGCTCCGGAGTTCCTCCAGAGGCGATCGCCGCAAGCAGCGCGCCGAGCCCGACGACTGCGACGAGGAACGTGAGGATGATCCAGAGCATTCGACGCACCTCCACCAGCGAACCGTTGATCCCGCACTGAGACTCTCACGATCCCACACTGCCGCTTCGCGCGATCGCGAGCGCGCGTATGCGCTACGGCGGCCGGCTCGTCAGCGTGCGTCGCGGGTGGCGTCTAGCCGAGCCGACTGAGGACGAGCCGCGTGGGGCCCGAGCCGAGGCCCGGGATTTCAGCGATCTTCAACGAGCTCAGGATGAACCGACGCGCGCGCGGGCAGGGCCTCGCCCCGTCGCGGCTAGATCGCGCCGGCCTGCGCGAGCTTCGCCAGCTCTGCCTGCTCGACGCCGAGCATGCCGACATAGACCTCGTGGTTGTGCTCGCCGAGCAGGGGCGGCCGGCGGCGCAGCCGCACCGGCGAAGCGTTCATCAGGTACGGGGCGCCCGCATAGCGCACCGGCGTCGGATGCCCCGGCGCCTCGCCCGTCCAGAAGAAGCCGCGATCCTCCCATTGCGGGTCATCGAGGTTTTCCTCGGGCTTGCGCACGAGTCCCCACGGCAGGTGAAGCGACTGACCGCGCCGGTACACCTCCTCGGACGGCCGGGACTGCACGAACTCCCCGATCGCGGTCGCCACCATCGTGCGCACCTCGGGGTGGGAGCGCGGGTCGCGGTAGAGCACGACCTCGACCTCCGGTGCGCGCAGGCGCTCCGCCAGTTCCGGCTTCGTCTCTTCGATCCAGGCGATCAGGGCGTCGAGAATGCGCTTCTCGCGCGGCACGCCGCCGCCCATGAGCAGGATGTACTTGCCGTCGGCGCAGACGTACTGCCACGGCGGCGTGCCGTCCGCGGACGCATGGCGGCCGGTCTGTCGCTGGACGACGCGGCCCATGTACTCCCAGTTCGCGAACGAACCCTCGGTCGTGGCGCTCGCAGACTCGTGGATCGACACGTCGATGAACTCGCCGCGACCGGCGCCCGGCCGGTCGTCATCGCGCAGCCACAGCGCGGCGAGAATCGCCGACACCGCGTATTCGTTGCTCATCGCCACCGTGTGCTCGCCGTCCGGCCGGATCGGCGGGAGATCGTGATCCTCGTACCCGGTGCTCATCATCGAGCCACCAAGCGCGAGGTTCACGAGATCGGCGTGCGCCCAGTCGCGCCACGGACCGGTCAGCCCGAACGGTGTGATCGAGCACCACACGAGCCGATCGTCGTCGAACGCGTCGTAGCCGGCGGCGCTGCCGTCGAGCACGTCGGGCCCGGAGCTGTCGATCACCACCTCGGCCCAGCCGACGAGCCGCCGCCAGAGGTCGCGACCACGTTCCGATTCCAGATCGAGCGTGACGCTGCGCTTGCTCGTGTTGCGAGCGTGGAAGGCGAGCGAGTGGTTGACATCGGCACGGTCGCCGACGAACGGTCCGATCTGTCTCGAGCGCGCGCCCGCCGGCGGCTCCACACGAATCACTTCGGCGCCGGCGTCCGCGAGCAGCTTGCCGGCGACCTCGCCGCGGTCGCCGATCTCGATCACGCGCAGGCCCTCGAGCGGACCCGGACGCTCGGAGTTCGTCATGAGGGCACGCCAATCCGGCCGAGCGCCTGGGCCAGCACGGGAGCGAACGACACCGGGAGCGTGAGCCGCTGCTGCTCGACGCCGCGCTCGTCCAACAGCGCCACGTGGAGGCAGCGGTGCTCGCGGTCCTCGGACAGGCGGTACATCACGCCGCCGGCGTCCGGCACCCATTGCTGGAGTATCTGTTCGGCCATCGTTTCTCCCGTCGTTCGCTCTGGTCGCGGCACGTCGCGCTCAGACGGCGGCCTCGCCCTGGAGTTCCGCGACCTCTTCCGGTGCGTAGTTCAGGAGGCGCGTGAGCACGTCGAAGGTGTCCTGGCTGAGCAGCGGCGCGCCGCGATCCATGCGCCAGCGCGCGTTGCGGAAGGCGAAGGGCAAGCCTTCGTAGCGGTGCTCGCCCAGCTCGTCGTGCGGGGCCATGAGGTAGAAGCCGCGTGCCGCCAGCTGAGGGTCACGCTCCATCTTGTCGTCGCTGCGCTGACAGAGCCCGGCGGCCACGCCGCGCGCCTGCAGCGCGTACATGAGCTCCGTGCCGTCGCGCGTACGGGTGCGCTCCGTGATCGCGGCGTCGAGCGCATCCTGGTTTGCGATGCGATCCGCGTTCGACGCGAAGCGCGCGTCGTCCGCCAGCGCGGGTGCGCCGAGCTCCTCGCTCAGCGCGCGCCAGGCGTCGTCCGTGTCCGCGACGATCGCGACCCAGCGATCCGTCAGCTCGTCGTCGCGGCAGCGGTAGGTGTTGTGCGGCGCGATTTCGGGGTAGCGCGAGCGGTTGCCGATGCGCTCGTAGTCGCGCCCGTTGATCTGCTTGTCGAGCACCGGGATGCCGCCAAGCACCGCGCCCGTTTCGATCTGCGCCATGTCCACGTACTGGCCCTCGCCCGTGCGCCGGCGATGGGCAAGCGCCATGAGCACCGCGATCGCGCCGTAGTAGCCGGCGGTGTGGTCGAGGTACGAGAACCCCCAGCCCGCGGGCGGCTGATCTGGCAGTCCGGACATCTGCGTGGCGCCCGAGACGGCCTGCGCCGTCGGCCCCCACGTCACATACGAGTTGTCACGGCCGAGGTGTCCGAACCCGGACAGCGACACGTAGATGATGCGCGGGTTCAGTTCGACCAGCCGATCCCAGCCGAAGCCCATGCGCTCGAATGCGCCGGCGCTGAAGTTCTCGATCACGACGTCCGAGATCGAAAGCAGGCGCTCCACGACCTCGCGCCCTTTCGGATGGTGGATGTTCGCGGTGATCCCGAGCTTGTTGCGATTGAAGTTCGAATGGAAGCCACTACCGTTCACGGACGGGCGTTCCGGGTTCGCCTGCAGGCCGATGCGCATCGAGTCCAGATAGGACTCGTTCTCGACCTTGACCACCTCGGCGCCCATGTCGGCGAGGATGCGCGTGGCGGTCGGTCCCGCGACGATCCACGAGAAGTCGCACACTCGAATGCCTTCGAGCGGCAGCGGCTTCGGGTTCCCGTCCGGCATCATGCCCACCTTCCGACCGTCCGTCGTCCCACGATCCGCGGGGATGATAGCCGGGCAAACAAGCACAACCGGAGCCTGCGCGAATCGCGACGGCCCGACAGCGAGGAGCGTGCCATGGCGCGATCGATCGGTGACTACCGCCTCTACGGCGCAATCACTCGACAGCCCGACGAACTCCGCAGGTTGCTCACTGCCGACGAACCGGTCGCTGAGGCGGCGGCGCGTATCGGCGCCGCCGGCCGCGTGTTCACGATCGGAATCGGCACATCGACGAATGCGGCCACGGCCGCGGCGACGATGCTCCGTGCCGCGGGCGTGGACGCGCGCGCGTGGTCGTCGCACGATTTCGTGAGCTACCCGCCGACCCTCCGGACTGACGACGCCGCGCTCGTGTTCACGCACTCGGGCCGTAAGCGCTTCTCACGTGGCGTGCTGGCGCCGCTCGCGGCCGCCGGCGTCGGCGCGGTCGTGATCACCGGCACCGAGACGGCGCTGACGGACGACGACCTCGCCGCGGGGACCGTCGTGCTGAAGACGGTGCCGCGCGATCCGTCCGCGATGTTCACCGTCTCGCACACGACGGCGATGCTGCTCGCCGCACGCATCGCCGACGCGGTGCGGCCGGGGAGCGTCGGCGAGCTCGCCGCGCTGCCCGAGGCGGTGGCGGGCGCGCTCGCGCACGAGCCGGAGATCGAGGCGCTCGCGCAGGCGTGGGTGACACGCGGGGCGATCGTCGCGCTGGGCGCCGGCCCGCATGAGCCGAGCGCGCATGAGGCGCACATCAAGATCGCAGAGGCATCGCGGCGAGCCGTGCGCTCGTACGCCGTCGAGCAACTCGTGCACGGCCCTCAGGTCCAGGTCACCGCCGACGAGTCGTTCCTCGTCTTCGCCGGCGAAGGCCCGGCGCTCGCGCGCACGCGCGAGGTGGTCGCGTTCGTGCGCGCCCTCGGCTGCGAGGTGGCATGGGCATCCGCGCTCGAAGCGCCCGAGGGCGCGCGCTGGCTGCACGTTCCGGCGATCGCGGAGCCGCTCGCCCCGATCGTCGAAGCCGTGCCGGCACAGCTGCTCGCGGGTCACCTCGCCGCGCTCGCCGACGTGGATGCAGACAACTTCCGCAGCGACGACGAGGCCCACCGCGCTGCCGTGACCGCGCTCGGCCTCTGATCCCCGGGACACCGAGCGCCTCCCGCCGTATGTCGACTGAGCTTTCGATCCCGACCTCGCGTGGTGCGATCGCGGCACGCTATGACGCGCCGGCGACGGGGCGCCGCGCGGCGGCGCTGCTCGTCGGCGGCGCCGACGGCGGCTTCGATGGCCCCGCCGAGGCCCTCTACCCCGATCTCGTCGCGGATCTCGGGGCGATCGGCTGTGGCGCGCTCCGCCTCGACTTCCGCATCCACAGGTTCCCGAACGATCCGGAAGAGGGCGTCTTCGACGTACTCGCGGGCATCGCGCACCTCGCCGGCGAAGGCATTGACCGCGTCGCGCTCGTGGGGCACTCGTTCGGAGGTGCGGTGGTGATCGAGGCCGGCGTGCGCGACCGCCGCGCGGTGTGCATCGCCACACTCGCGACGCAAACCGCCGGCGCGCAGTGCGTCGCCGAACTCGCGCCGACGCCGTTGCTGCTGATCCACGGCCTCGCGGACATCCGCCTGTCGGCGAAGGGCTCGCGGCTGCTCTACGAGCATGCCCGCGAGCCGAAGCGCATCGAGCTGCTCGAGGGCGCCACGCACAGCCTCCGCCAGCGCCGCGCGGACGTGCGGCGGTTGCTCGTCGCGTGGTTCACGGAGCACCTGGGGACGAGCGATCCGTGAGCGGTCGAGGGTGGGGCCCGCGCCTCCCGGCGCGGGCGGAGCGTGTGGTTCGACTGGGCTCACCACGAACGGAAGAGGCTCACCACGAACGGAGGAGGCTCACCACGAACGGAGGGGGATGAACGCTTCCCGCAAGCGGCACCCGACAGGGTGCCGACACGCCCCGCCGCCAACGTCCCGCTCGCTTCCCGCAAGCGGCACCCGATACGGTGCCGACACGCACCGAGCCCAACGTCCCGCCCGCTCGCCGCAAGCGGCACCCGATAGGGTGCCGACACGCCCCGCCCGCCAACGTCCCGCCCGCTTGCCGCAAGCGGCACCCGATAGGGTGCCGACACGCCCCGCGCCCGACGTCCCGCTCGCATGCCGCAAGCGGCACCCGATAGGGTGCCGACACGCCCCGCCGCCAACGTCCCGCTCGCCTGCCGCAAGCGGCACCCGCCGTTCACAGAAAGGACCCGCCCGTGCTCTACGTCTCGATGTTGACCTCCGACCGGGAACGCGACCCCGAGCTGTGGGCGACGATCTGGCAGGCGACGGCGCCGCCCACGCTCACGTTGCATGCCGCGTACAACCTCGGCGGCGACAAGCGGCTGTTCGTATGGGAAGGCGAGTCGGTCGCCGACCTTCAGTTCATGGACAACTTCAATGCGCTCGGAGTGCTCGAGACACAGCCGGTGTTCGACCGCACTGCCGGATGGCAGGCGGCGTTCGCGGGCGACCTCGATGCCTTCGCGACACGCATGGGAGCGCGCGCGGAGACAGACGCCGGGCGCGCCGCGCTCGACCTGCGGCGGCGCGGGCTCGAGGCCCCGACCGGCCCCGTCGCACGGCGCCTCGCGCGCGAGTGGATGGAGGAGCAGGAGTTCCCCGAGTGACGGCGCCGCGCCCGCCCGCCGGCTACTCCGGCACGCCGTTGCCCCAGAAGCTCGGCATCAAGCCGGGCTCACGCCTCGCGCTGATCGCGGCCCCGGACGGCTTCGACGAGACGCTCGGTGCGCTCCCGCCCGACGTCACGGTGCGCACGGACACGCGCGCCGCGGCCGACGTGATCGTGTACTTCACGACGCGCCGGTCCGACTTCACGCGCCGCCTCGAGCGCTTCGGACGCGCGATCGCGCCGGACGGCGCGCTCTGGGTGTCCTGGCCGAAGCGCGCCTCCGGCGTCGCGACCGACGTGACGGAGGACGTCGTGCGCGAGGTCGCGCTCCCGACGGGACTCGTCGACAACAAGGTGGCCGCGATCGACGAAACGTGGTCGGCGCTGCGGCTGGTGTGGCGACGGGAGTTGCGCGCCGGCCTCCAGCGGGGGTGACCCCGCCGGCCTCGCCGTCCCGCCCGCCGTCCCGGACGCGAACGAGGCTCGGCCGTGCGGCCGAGCCTCGTTCGCGTGTGTGCGGAAGCGCGCGCTATCCGCGAGGCAGGCCGAGCCCGCGCGTGGCGATCACATTGCGCTGGATCTCCGAGGTGCCGCCCGCGATCGTCGACGACACGCTCGAGAGGTACATCGTCGCCCAGCGACCCTTCATCGGGGTGTACTGCTCCGGCCCGTCGCGCACGTCGCCGTAGCGGCCGAGCAGCTTCGTGGCCGTGCGCGCGATGCGCTGGTTGAACTCCGTGGAGAACACCTTCGTCATCGACGCCTCGTAGTTCGGAATGAGGCCGCGCGCCTGCATGCTGATCACGCGCTGCGACAGCGTCTTCGCGACGGTCGCCTCGATGTAGCGATCCGCCAGCTCGGCGCGCGGACAGTCGGTCTGATCCAGGCGCGAACGGCCGCTCTTCGCGTCCCGCTCCGCCACGAGAAAGTTCTTCAGCGCGTCGAGCATCTGGCGCTGCCCGATCGCGGATCCGATCGACGAGCGTTCGAAGTCGAGGTGCGTGGCACCGACGTACCAGCCGCGGTTGATCTCGCCCACGGCGTTCTTTACCGGCACGCGCACATCTTCGAAGAAGACCTCGTTGAAGCCGCGAGCGTCGCTCATCTGGACCAGCGGACGCACCGAGATGCCGGGGCTCTCCATGCTGAAGAGCAGGTACGTGATGCCACGGTGCTTGGGCGCCTCGGGGTCCGTGCGCACGAGCGCGAAGATCATGTTCGAGAGGTGGGCACCGGAGGTCCAGATCTTCTGACCGTTGATCACGAAGTCATCGCCGTCGCGCACAGCGCGCGTCTGAAGCGAGGCGAGGTCGGAGCCCGAGCCGGGCTCGGAGTAGCCCTGGCACCAGCGCGTCTCCCCGCGCACCATCGGCGGCAGGAACTCCGCCTTCTGCTCGTCGGAGCCGTGCACCATGATCGTGGAACCGACGTCCGGAACGCCGAGCCGCGGGGCGCGGCTCTCGGTGAACGTCTCGTTCATGACGAACTGTTCCATCGGGCTGAGGTCCGCGCCGCCGTACTGCTTCGGCCATGCGGGCGCGATCCAGCCCCTGTCGACGAGGGCCATCCGCCAGGTCTTCAGCGCCGCCCGACGCTCGGCGCGGTCGTCGCTCGGGCTCTCGCCGTCCTCCTCTTCGAAGCCGCGGAACGCGGCCTCGTCGGGTCGGAGCTTGAGCACGGCGGGCAGGTTCGAATCAATGAACTCCTGCACTTGCGTACGAAACTCGGCCTGGTCAGGGGTATCCGCGAAGTCAACCATCGTAGGATCCTCTCCCGCGGCGGCTTCGGCTCTCAGCCGCTCGCGACACGCGGGATTGTAGGCCGCGGTCAGAGGCGATGCCCACCGCGGTGAGACGCCTCGGCGGCCGGGCGGAGACGCACGAGTGCCGGCGCCACACCTGCCCGAGACAATTCACACGGACCGCCTCGAGCTGCTGCCGCAGACGCTCGACTTCGTGACTCTCGTGCTGCGCGGCGAGCGGGCGGCGGCCGGTGAGCTGATCGGTGCCGCCCTGGGCGCGTGGCCGTCGGGCGGAGAACTCGAGTTCGGATTCGCCGGCTCGGCCGCGACTCTGCGCGCGGATGCGGGCGCGATCGCGTGGCTGAGCCGCACCGTGGTGCTCCGCGACGAGCGCCGTGTGATCGGGTCCGTGAGCCTGAAAGGACGGCCGGACGCCGCCGGGCAGGTTGAGATCGGTTACGGCATCGAGCCGGCGTGGCGCCGGCGCGGGTTCGCGCGCGAGGCGGCGGGCGCGCTGCTCACGCACGCGTTCCGTCCGCCGGCGGTGCGCCGCGCGGTAGCCGCCATCGTCCCGTCGAACGAACCGTCGGTCCGCATCGCGGAGGCGCTCGGTCTGCGGCATACGCCGGAGCGCACCGCGAAGTACGGGAACGGTGAGGTGCTGTGGGCGATCACGCGTGACACGTTCGCGTCATCGCTCGCCGGCGACCACCGGACGGGCCGTCCGCGCTGAGGGGTTGGCGGTCACCCGTGAAGCGCGTCAGCTCAAGAAGATTGCGGCGCCGAAGAGGGCGATCGTCGCTGCGATCAGACCAAGCGCGAGGCCGTAGTTCAGCAGTCGATAGGCCTGAAAGGTGCGCTCGCGACGGATGCGCTGCGCGGCCTCGGCGCGGCGGCCGTCGGCGACGACTTCGTGCAACCCCGCGCGCGGTCCACCGCTCACGGCCATCGCGAACGATGCGAGCGCCCAGAGCATGACGACGCCCCCGGCGGCGAACGGAATCCAGTCGAACATCGCGCCTCCCGGGCTGTGCATCGCGTGGGTCACTCAATCGCCGGGGCGCTCCACGTGGGATTACGCCACAGCTCCGCGCCAGTCTCGGACGCGCTCCGGACAGTGACAAGCGTGCCGTCCGGCACCGCGGCGAAGTGCGGCGGCCTGCGGCGAGCGCCGGCCAGCACCGCCGCCGGTTGCGGACCGACAACACGTTCGTTGCTATCACCTCCACAGAGGCGACCATAGAATGGCGCGAAACTCCCGCTCTTCGCCACATGCTCACGCGCCGAAACGCGCGGACGATGCGCGCGACGCGCTATTGGAACGCCCAATGACCAACGAAACCGCGAACGCCGTCACGTGCGCGCAATGCGGGGCGACCTCCCCCGCGGGGACGCGCCTGTGCCGGCATTGCTGGGCGCCCCTGACCGCGGCGCCGTCGGTGCGCGCGGACGATGTCGCGATCGCCGCGAGCGATCGCGAGCGTCGCGGGCTGAATGCGCGCTCCTGGGTGCGCATCTTCGTCACCGCGGCGCTCGTGCTGTTCGTCGCGTGGATCGTCTACCGGACGCTCGACGGCCGGCTGATCAACCGCCCGGGCCCGCTCCCGGCGGGCAGTTCTGCAGCTTCTGCGCCGGCACTGCCGGGGGCCTGGCCGCTCAGCAACGGCGGCCCGGCCGGCACGCGTACGACCTCCGCGACCGTCCCGATCGACGGCGATTCGGCCTGGCGCACCACGCTGCCCGCGACTTTGATCGTGCCGCCGCTGGCCGACGCCGAGCGCGTCTACGTCTCGCTCAGCGACGGCACGCTGCGCGCCTATCGCGCGGACGACGGGGCTGAGGCGTGGGTGGCGGCCGTTCCGGGTGTGCTCGACGCCGCACCCGCGATTGGCGACGGCCGCATCTACGCCGGCCTGCGTGACAGCACGGTGATGGCGGTGGACGCGGCGACCGGGGCGCAGATCTGGCGGATCCACGTAGGGACCTCCGTCTCCGCCGCGCCACTGATCCTGGACGGCACGGTCTACATCGTGACGAACACGGAGTTCGTGGGGATGGACGCCATCACCGGCAAGGTGCTGTGGCGCCAGGCGCTGCGCGACAAGCTGGCGACCGTGGTGCCGGTGGCGAACGAGGACTACATCGTGATCGCCACGTTCCGGCGCGTCTCGATCCTCGATCGCGAAACCGGCCGCGAGCTGTTCGAGTGGGAGATTCTCGGCGGGAACGGCCCGATCCGATCGGTCGCGATCGACGGCAACGTGCTCGCGATGACCGCTGAGAGCGGCGTGTTTGTCATCGACATCGCCCAACGCCGCCCCTGGTGGGAGGGCGTGCGCCGCGTGTGGGAATTCTTCCACCTCGTCGGCCTCGGGCCCGACTCGCCCTGGCGCGCCTTCCTGTTCTCGACGCGTGGCGCGCGCGACAATACCCCCGTGGTCGCCGCGAACGGCGTGCTGTACGCCGCCGACCGCGGTGGCGCCCTGCGTGCCTTCGAGTCGACGACGGGGGTCCTGTTGTGGACGGCGCCGGGGCCGGTCACCGCCCCCGTCACACTCACGGCGAGCGGCCTGCTCGTGCCCACACGCACGGGCGTGTCGCTGCTCGACCCCGCGACCGGCGCAGTGAGCGCCGAGCGCCCACTGCCCGAACCCGTGCGTTACGCGGTCGTCACCGAGGACGCTCTATACGCAATCAGCGAAAGCTCGATCACCGCGATTCGGTAGCCGCCGAACGCTTGAACGCTGCGGACGTGCTCGGGCCCGTCCCGAGTGCCCACGTGCGGGTCACGGCCGCACGGTCGATAGCCCGGTCTCCGAGCGACAGCGCTCACGCGCGAAGGCGAACTGGCCGTGAGCCACGAACACACCACTGCGAAGCACGCCGCGTTCATCGAACTCTTCTTCGACCTCGTCTTCGTGTTCGCGGTGACACAGGTGGCGGGCTTCGTCCGCGATCACGCCACGCCGCTCGGCTGGGCGCGCGCTGCGATCGTCTTCGCGCTCGTGTGGTGGGCGTGGACCCAGTACACGTGGCTCGGCACAGGCGTCGACCTCGATCGGCGCTCCCGTCGGGCGATCATGCTCGCAGCGAGCGTGCCCACGTTCTTCCTCGCCCAGGCCGTACCAGACGCGTGGGGCGCGGACGGCGAATGGTTCGCCGCCACCTACGTGTTCGTGCGCCTGATTGCGTTGGGGCTGTTCTGGTGGGGCTCCCGCCCGACGCCGGAGCACCTCCATGCCGTGCGCGCGTTCATCCCGCTGGCGCTGTTCGCCACGATCGCGGTCGGGGCCGGGGGATGGCTCGATCCAGATCTGCGGCTGTGGGTCTGGGTCGCGGCGCTCGCACTCGAGGTGCTCAACACGCTGCTCGTCGGTCGCCAGGAGTGGGCAGTCAACGCCTCGCACTTCGTGGAGCGGCACGGGCTGTTCGTGATCATCGTGCTCGGCGAATCGATCATCGCCGTCGGCGTGGCCACCGGGCATGTCGAACGCACCGGTGACGTCATCATCGCGACCGTGATCGGTCTGATCGGCGTCGCCGTGCTCTGGTGGTCGTACTTCGATCGCCTCACGGAGGTGGCCGAGGAGCCGCTCGCGCGGGTCGACGCACACAGGCGTGGCCCGCTCGCGCGCGACGCCTTCTCACTCCTGCACGCTCCGATCATCGCCGGCGTGATCCTCTACGCCGTCGCGCTCGAGGAGGCCGTCTCCCATCCCGAGGACGTGCTCTCGCTCGCCGGTCGCATCGCGCTCGCCGGCGGCGTGGCGCTCTTCATCGGTGGCATGGCCGCCGTGCGCTTTCGCACGACGGGCAAGGTGGGTGTAGGGCGGTTGATCGCCGTCGTGCTGATCGCGGTCGCCGTCGTCGCGCTCGCCTCGGCGCCGTCAGCGATCGTGCTCGGCGCGGTCGTGGCCATCACTGCGGCTGCGGTTGCGGTGGAGGCCGCGCTCTGGCGCTCGGAGTGAGTCCCGGCTTTCGTTCGCGAGCCTGACGACCCGCGCGAGCGATCGCCCGCGGGGTAACCCCCGGCACGCGCTCCTCGAGCGCGCGGCATCCTCTGCGCTGTGGAGCACCTCCACCCCCCGGACGAGGCCACACGCTCCCGGCTGTGTGATCACCGCTCCACAGCGACGACAGCCCGCCGGGTAGCCTCGACGAGAGACACCGCAGGTTGCCATGCCACGCGCGAGCGGGGGGGTGATCATCATGCGCCGCGGAGCGCCGCTTCCACTGCTCGTCCTGCTTGCGGCCGCGCTGGTGTGCGCGGTGGCGTGCGGGCCGACCGCGGCGGACGCACGCGATGGGCGGGAACAACGGCTCAGGCGGCTTCTCGATCGCCGCGACGAGCTCGTCACTCAGGTCGCAGCGCTGGAAGCGCAGATCGCAACGTCGGCACGCGCCGCTCCGGCGCCCCCATCGGCGGGCGCAGCCTCAGTGGCAGACCGCTCCGCCCGCCTGACTCAGTCGGCGGACGGCGCGGCGCAATTCCTCCTGTGCCTGCACATCTACGTGCTTGACGGGGAGATCAGCCCGGGAACACCACTGGTCTTCCAGAACGAGATCTGTCAGGTGCTTCCCATTGACGATCTGCCCTCCGATCCCGCCGCAACGATCGCCACCCTGCTGGAGCGGGAGACGTTCCGCTGCTGGATGCTCGCTGTGCCCGCTGAGGAGGTCCCTCCATGCTGGTACCGCGTTGCGGTTGCATCGGCGGGCTCGTGACGACTTGATCTCGCTCCGGGCTTTCGGATGGAGTGCCGGGCGCTCGCCACCGCTGAGCCTGCCCCCCGGTCCATCCGCTGGGACCGGGTCCGTTGCGCTACAGTACGGATGTTCGTATCGCGGGGGTACGCGTGACCGAGCACACCGAACACGACGTCGTCGAGGCGTTCCATCCCGCCGTGCGGGAGTGGTTCCGCCGCCGCTTTGGCGCGCCCACAGACGCGCAGGTGGCGGGCTGGCCGCGCATCCGCGAAGGCGGGCACACGCTGCTCGCCGCGCCGACCGGCTCCGGCAAGACGCTGGCCGCGTTCATGGTCGGCATCGACGCCCTCCTACAGGACGCGGCACGCGCCACGCTCGAGCCGGGCACGGCCATCGTCTATGTCTCGCCACTGAAGGCGCTCGGCAACGACATCCAGCGCAACCTCGAAGAGCCGCTTGCCGGCATCGCCGCGGTCGCGGCCGAGCTCGGCTACGAGCTCCCGACAATCACGACGGGCGTCCGCACCGGCGATACCCCGCAGTCCGAGCGCCAGGCGATGGTGCGACGCCCGCCGCACATCCTGATCACGACCCCCGAGTCGCTATACCTGCTGCTCACCGCCGAGCGCGGCCGCGAGACGTTGCGCCACGTGCGCACCGTGATCGTCGACGAGATCCATGCGCTCGCTCGCGACCGCCGTGGCAGCCATCTCGCGCTCTCGCTCGCGCGCCTCGACCACATCGCAGCCGGTGACCCGCCGGCGCGCCTCGGGCTCTCTGCCACCCAGCGTCCGATCGAGGAGATCGCACGATTCCTGGTCGGACACGGCCGGGACGGGGTGGAAGCGCCGTGCACAATCGTCGACCTCGGACACCAGCGCGACATCGAGCTGCACATCGAGGTGCCGCCGACCGACCTCGAAGCGGTCCCGCCGCGCGAGCAGTTCGACGAGATCTACGACCGGCTCTGCGAGCTGATCGCCGGGCATCGCACGACGCTGATCTTCGTGAACACGCGGCGCATGTCGGAGCGCGTGGCACACGAGCTGGCGAAGCGGCTCGGCGAGGACAGCATCGCCAGCCACCACGGGAGCCTGTCGCGCGAACGGCGTTTGCGCGTCGAGCAGCGTCTGAAGGCGGGCGAGCTGAAAGCGCTGGTGGCGACCGCTTCGCTCGAGCTCGGCATCGATATCGGCGCGATCGACCTCGTGTGCCAGGTGGGTTCGCCTCGCAGCATCGCGACGTTCCTCCAGCGCATCGGTCGCTCGGGCCACGCGCTCGGGCTGCGGCCGCACGGCCGCATCTTCCCCACGACGCGCGACGAGCTGATCGAGTGCGCCGCGCTCGTGCGGGCGGCGCGCGCCGGCCGGCTCGACCGCATCTGGCAGCCGGTGGCGCCACTGGACGTGCTCGCGCAGCAAATCGTCGCCGAGAGCGCGTGCGAGGAGTGGCGGGAGGACGATCTGTTCGCGCTCTTCCGCAGCGCCGCCCCATTCGCCGCCCTCGCGCGCGAGGACTTCGACGAGATCCTCCAGGCGCTTGCCGATGGGATCGGCGACGGCGCGGGGCGCTCCCCGGCGATGATTCACCGCGACCGCATCAACGGCATGATCCGCGGCCGTCGCGGCGCCCGGCTCGCCGCGATCACGAATGGCGGGACCATCCCCGAGATGGGCGACTACCGCGTGATCGCGGAGCCCGAGGAGATCGTGGTCGGTTCGGTCAACGAAGACTTCGCGATGGAGAGCTCAGCCGGGGACGTCTTCCTGCTGGGGTCGACGTCGTGGCGCATCCAACGGGTCGAACAGTCCGCGGTGCGCGTAACGGACGCGCGCGGTGCGCCGCCGACCGTCCCCTTCTGGCTCGGCGAGGCGCCCGGGCGGACGGTCGAGCTCTCCGAGGAAGTGGGCGGACTGCGGCGCGACATCGCGATCGGACTCGACGGCGATCGCGGTGATCGCGGCGATCGCGAAGCGCTGCGCGAACGGCTAATGGCGGAGTGCGCGCTGCCGGACATCGGCGCGCGCCAGATGATGGACTACGTGCGAGCGACCCGCGATGGGCTCGGTGTCGTGCCCTCCGACACCGATGTCGTGTTCGAGCGCTTCTTCGACGAATCGGGCGGCATGCAGCTGGTGGTGCATGCCCCGTTTGGTCAGCGCATCAACCGCGCATGGGGGCTGGCGCTGCGCAAGCGCTTCTGCGTGGCCTTCGACTTCGAGCTACAGGCTGCGGCAAACGACAACTCGATTCTGCTCTCGGCCGGTCCGCAGCACTCGTGGCCGCTCGAAGACGCGTACGACTGGGTCACGCCGGCCAACGTCGAGGAGTCGGTACAGCAGTCGATCTTCTACGTGCCCTTGTGGCCCACGCGCTGGCGCTGGAATGCCACGCGCGCCCTGGCCGTGCCGCGGCAGCGCGGCGGCCGGCGTGTGCCGCCCTTCATCCAGCGCATGCGCGCCAACGACCTGATGGCGGCCGTGTTCCCGGAGCAGGTCGGCTGCCAGGAGAACGTGACCGGCCCGCTGACGCTGCCCGATCACCCGCTCATGCAGCAGACGATGCACGACTGCATGTACGAGGCGATGGATGTGGCCGGGCTGACCGAGGTGCTCGAACGCGTCGAGCGCGGTGAGATTCGCTACCACGCGATCGACACCGTCGAGCCGTCGCCGATGGCGCACGAGATCGTGAGCGGGCGGCCGTACACCTACCTCGACAACGCGCCGATCGAGGAGCGCCGCACACGCGCGGTGACGCTGCGGCGCACGCTGCCCGAGGACGCGCGCGACCTTGGCGCGCTCGACGCCGAGGCGATCGCGCGCGTCGCGGACGAGGCGTGGCCCGAGCCACGCGACGCCGAGGAGGTGCACGACGCGCTGCTCGGCTTCGTCGCAGTGGCGGAGTCGCTCGTCACGGACTGGATCGAATGGCTCGAGGCGCTGGCGGCGGATGGCCGCGCCGGGGCGTTCGAACGTGACGGCGTGCGCGCGTGGTTCCCCGCCGAGCACATCGAGGTCGTGCGCCTGCTCTACCCCGATGTTGCCCTGCCGCCGATTGCGCTGGCGGACGGCGTGGCGACACGGGTGGAGCATCGCGAGGCGGCGCGCATGCTTGCGCTGCGCGGTCACGCGGAGGCGGCGGGCGTGGCGACGGCGGCGGATTTCGCGGCGCGCGCGGCCCTCGATCTCGCCGACGCGCGACGCGGGCTGACGATGCTCGAGGCCAGCGGTTATGTCCTTTCGGGGCACTTCACTCCCGGCGGCGCGCGTGGGTTCGTCGCGATCGCCGCCGGCGCTGCCGGAGCGGCGGGCGAGTTCGAGGCGGATCTGGCTCTCGATCCTCCGCTCGACAGTGATCGGACCGCTGTCTCCGATGATCGGAGCGCGGTGGAGTACTGCGACCGGCGGCTGCTCGCTCGCATCCATCGCTACACGCTCGACCGCCTACGGCGCGAGATCGACCCCGTCTCGGCACAGGACTTCATGCGCTTCCTCCTGCGCTGGCAGCACGCCACTCCGGCAACCGCCCTGAGTGGGCGCGGCGGGCTGCGTGAGGTGCTTGCGCGCCTGCAGGGCTACGAGGCGCCCGCCTCCGCCTGGGAGAGCGAGTTGATCGCGGCGCGTGTGCGCGACTACCAGGCGGGGTGGCTCGACGAGCTCTGCCTGGCAGGCGAGGTCGCATGGGCGCGACTGACGCCGCGTCGCGCGAGCGGCGAGGGCGCACCCCGCGGCGGCACCGCCGCCACGCGCGCGACGCCCGTGACGCTCGCGCTGCGCTCCGAACTCCCCGCGCTGCTCGCCGGCGTCCGCGCCGGCGCCACCGACCCCGCGGAGCCACCGAACACGGGCGCCGCAGGGGAGATCTACGCGGTGCTCGAGACACGCGGGGCGTTGTTCTTCGACGAGATCGTGAGCGGGACACGGCGCCTCGCCAGCGATGTCGAGCAGGGGCTGCGCGAGCTGATCGCGGGGGGCTTTGTCGCTGCGGACGGGTTCCAGGGTCTGCGCGAGATCGCAGGCGGCCGGCGCAAGCACGGGCGGCGCTCACGACTGGGCAACCGCGTCTCACGCGGCACCTACCTCCGCGGCGGCCTCTTCGCCGGCGGCGGACCGCCGGGCCGCTGGTCGCTCGTGCGCGCCCCCGAGATCGAACCGGGCGAAGCGGAGGATCTCGCGGAGCACGCCGCCACCGTCTTGCTTCAGCGCTACGGCGTCGTCTTCCGTGATCTGGCGCGGCAGGAGAGCGTGACCGTGCCGTGGCGGGAGATCCTGCGCGCGCTGCGCCGCTTCGAAGCGCGCGGGACCGCGCGCGGCGGGCGCTTCGTGGCCGGCTTCGTCGGCGAGCAGTACGCGCTGCCGGAGGCGGTGGCGCTGCTCCGGCGCGTGCGACGCGAGCCCACCTCCGGCGAACGCGTCACGATCAGCGCGGTCGACCCGCTCAACCTCACCGGCATCGTGATCCACGGCAGTCGTATCCCGGCACAGGCCGGCCGCAGCATCGTGCTGATCGACGGCCTCCCGGAGGACGCCACGGCGAACCTTCGGTTCCGCGGCCCCGGCGGTCACTTCACGCCCGAGCCGGTCCCGGCGGGTTAGCCCGCAAGGCGCCGAAAGGACCGACCCGGCCTACGATGCTGCGCATTGCGGTCACACCGATCCTCACGAGCGCCGAAGGGAGCACTCGATGGGCGAAGACAGCTTCACGCTCGCAGCGATCCAGGCGGCACCGTGCTTCTTCGACCGCGCCGCCTCAACGGCGAAGGCCGTTCGGCTGATCGGCGAGGCCGGGCGCGCGGGCGCGGACCTCGCCGCGTTCGGCGAGACCTGGCTCCCGGGCTATCCGTGGTGGGCGGGCGCGCCGCGCACGCCCGCAATCAGCAGCGCGCGCTCGGCGTATATCGATCAGGCGGTCACGATCCCCGGCCCCGAGACCGACGCGCTGTGCGAGGCCGCCCGGCAAGCGCACGTTGATGTGGCGATCGGCGTCGTCGAACTCGACCCACACACGGGCGGCAGCGTGTACTGCACGCTGCTGTTCATCGGCCGCGAGGGTGCCATCCTCGGCCGCCATCGCAAGCTGAAGCCGACCGACGTCGAGCGGCGGATCTGGGGCGAGGGCGACGGTTCATCGCTCGTCACGTACGACCGCGGCTACGCACGGATCAGCGGGCTGAACTGCTGGGAGCACCAGATGATGCTGCCCGGCTACGCGCTCGCTGCCCAGGGCACGCAGGTGCACATCGCGACCTGGCCGGACGTCGCCGGATCGGAATCGGAGCTGCTCTCGCGCGCGTTCGCGTTCCAGGCCGGCGCCTTCGTCGTGAGCGTCGGCGGCGCCGGAAACGTCTCGCACGTCCCCGAGCACCTCCGGGAGCTGCCCGAGCCACGCTTCAGCGCACGCAGCCAGATCATCGATCCGCGCGGGCGCGTGATCGCAGCTGCCGCCGAGAACGAGGAAACGATCTTGACCGCGACGGTCTCACTCGAGTCCGTGCGCGAGCGGAAGTCGATGGGCGACATCGCCGGTCACTACTCGCGGCCGGACGTCTTCCAGCTTCGGGTGGACGCCACGAGGCACGAGCGGATCGTGATCACGGGCCGCGGAGAGCCGGCCAATCTCGTCGCCGCTCGAGGCAGCGAGTCGCCCCCAGCGACCGGCAACGGCGACCCCGCGGCCGTGACGGTCTGAGGCGGATCTGGTGGCGCGCGAACGGCCCGACGTCGAGCGCGAGCTGTCCGCGGCACGCGGCGAGCTCACACGTGCGTGGCCGACCGAGAAGCCGAGCTTCGCGATGAACAAGGCACCGTCGAAAGCCGCGCGCGAGGCATTGCAGCGCGTCATCCGGCTGCAGAACGAACTCGACAGCCTCGGCGGACACGGCGAACGTTAGCGAGCGGTCCGGACGGCGTGGCCGGGGGACGCTGAATCGTGGACGGGACAATGCGGTATCTCGAGAGCGCGAACGACCTACGAGCGGACCAGTTGCGTAGCGGCTTCTTTGAGGGGTGGCCGAACCCGCCGGATCCGGACACGCATCTGCGCCTGCTCCGGCAGAGCGACCGCATCGCGCTCGCGCTCGACGAGCAGTCCGACACAGTGATCGGCTTCGCGACCGCGCTCACCGACGGTGTGCTTGCCGCCTTTGTCTCGTTCCTCGAGGTACTCCCCGCCTGGCGCGGGCGGGGAGTAGGCACGGCGCTGATCCAGCGCCTCGTGGCAAGCATCGAGCCGATCTACGGAATCGATGTCATCTGTGATCCGGAGCTGCAGCCGTTCTACGAGCGCGCCGGACCCTTCCGGCCCGGCACAGCGATGATCGCACGCAGCTACGCACACCAGAGCGGGCAAGCGGGCGCCGCGTCCGGCGATTGACGAACCGAGGGCCCCAACGGGCCCGTCGACACGCCTGAATCTGCCGCCGCGGGGCCCCGCGGTTACTCCGCCTTGATGATGCCCACGACGTTGCCCTCGGGGTCGGCGAAGTGAGCCATCGTCACCATGTCCGGGATGACCGTGACGTCCTGGATGACCTTCCCGCCGAGCGCCGTGACCTTCTTCAAGTACGCGGCGGGGTCGTCGACCTGAATGTAGAAGGTGACGGCGGGCGCGTCGCCACCGGAAATCCCCCCGCCAATGCCCTCGCCCTGGTTGTCGACCATGCCGTAAGCCATCGGGTTGCTCGCGTCGATCTTCCAACCGAAGGCGTCGGCGTAGAACTTCTGGAGCTTCGCTCCGTCTTTGCCCGTGACCTCAAAGTGCACAACCGGGTTTGCCATCTCGTACCCCCTTGCCGAATGCGTCGTTGACAGTTTGCTCGTACGGACCGACGCAGAAGATCAGTCCGCGGGCATCATCATCTCGTCCGGGCCCGGATCACCGCCCATAGCGGCAATCGCGAGTCGGCCCAGGAAATGCTCCCAGCCGATCGCGTGTTGCGCCCGCTGCTCGGCGTTCGGCAGATCGCGGTGCTCGAGGCGCACGATCGTCTCCTCACCGTCCGGCGTGAGCGTGACCTCGACCGTGGACGAGCCGGGCGGCAGCTGGTCGTTGCCCTCCCAGCCCCACGTAAACACGAGTCGTCGGAACGGCTCGAGCAGCACATGCTCACCGACCGCGATGTCACGGTCGCCGTGGACGTCGATCCGGCGCACGCCGCCCGGGCGCGCGTCGATCTGCGCAGAGACGCCCTTCCATTGCGTCACCTTTTCCGGGTCGACGAAGAACTCCCACACCGTCTCCGGCCGCGCGGATGCGGATCTCGCGGACGACCACGTCGTCGGCGGTCGTGGGTGTGGTCGGTCTTGGGTCACTCGTCATTGCGCCGTCGCTCCTCTTCCGCCTCGGCTACGCCCCGGAGCGCCTCGAGGCGTTGATCCCAGAAGCCTTCGAGATATGCACGGAGCTCCGTGATGCCCTCGGGAAGGGCGCGATAGAAGCGTCGCGTGCCATCTCGTCGCTCAGACACGAGACCCGCCTCCCTGAGCACACGCAGGTGCTGTGAGATCGCCGGCCGTGTCACGTCGAACTGGCCGGCGATATCGCCGACCGTGCGCTCCTCGCGCCAGATCAACCGCAGAATCTCGCGGCGTCGAGGCTCGGCGATCGCCTGCAGCACCTGTTCGATCGTCATGGGCTTATTGTTAGCACGACCTTACGTAAGTTGCAACGCACTCTCGCGGCACCTCCGCCGCCCCCGCCTGGCGGGACGCCCCTTACGCGAGCGAGCGCGCGCCGCCGACCAAGAAGAGCGCACCGATCGCGACGAGGAAGATCCCGCAGCCGGCAAGCAGCCCCCGGTACCAGCCGTCGCCGCCGAACCACCGCCGTCCGGAGGAGACAAGCACTGCGACGGCAGTCAGCCAGACGAGGTCCGAGAGGATGTGCCCGACAAAGAAGGCGGCGGGACCCGACCAGCCCGCTGAGAGCGAGTCCGCAGTCAGCTTCGTCCCGACCGTGGCCCACCACACGACCCAGTACGGGTTCGCGATGCTCACCAGGGCAGCGAGCGAAGCGACGGCCGCGATCTCGCGTATGCCCGGGAGCGCGGCGAGCGCGACGCGCGCGGCACCGCCGCCACTCACGGCAGACTCCTCGGCAAGGGTGCGCGGCACCGGGTCGAGCGAGGCGCCGCGAACGCTGCGGAGCAGCGCGACGCCCATCCAGATCAGCAGCGCGCCGCCCACGATCGCGATCACGGCGGTGCCGGTGCCCTGCTTGACGAAGGCGGACAGGCCGAGCGCCAGCGCGATCACCAGCGCGAGCTCGACCACGCCATGGCCGAGCGTGGCCAGCGGCCCCGCACGCCACCCGCGCCGCGGCGCCTCGCGCATCACGAGCACGGTGAGCGGGCCGGGGATGAGCGCACCGCTCAGCCCGACGCCGAAGGCGACGGCTCCGATCCCGAGCAATTCGAGCATCGTCCGGAGGATAGCCACGCGCCGGCCGGCGGGCTGATCGCCCACACGCGCCGATAGACTGCCGGCATGATTCTGGCGCGACTCTCCGTGGTCACACTCGGCGTCCGCGACTTCCCGCGCATGCGCGCGTTCTATCGCGCGCTCGGCTGGGCCGAGTCGACGCACGCCACCGAACACTGGACGGCGTTCGCGACCGCGGGCGCACGACTCGCGCTCTACCCGGTCGATCTGCTCGCGAAGGAGTCGGGCCTCGCACATCGTGCCGGCAGCGACGACGGCTTTGGCGGCGTATCGCTCGCGATCAACGTCGAAGCTGCCGGCGGCGTCGACACCGCCTTCGAGACGATGATCGCCGCGGGCGGGCGCCCGCTCGCCACCCCGGTGACGCAGCACTGGGGTGGCCGCTCGGCATACGTCGCCGATCCCGAGGGCAACACGTGGGAGATCGCGTTCGCGCCGAACGCCACCTTCGACAGCTCCGGCGCGCTCGCGGACCTGTCAGCGAAGGCGATCCGAGGGCATGTGCCCGGGACACATACCCAGGTACCGAACGCAACTCAGATCCGAGCGCTACCGCCCGGGTCGCTCCCGTGACGGGCAATGCGCGGGTCCCCCGTATCCGAGGGCGCATGCCCTCGGCTCGCCTGGCGAACCGTGACGCATCCCGATGCTACGCTCGCGCGCATGTACCCCCGCGACGATCGCCAGGCCGCACTCCTGCGCACCGCGCAGCACCTCGCCGCCGGCTTCGCGGAACGCGCGGCCGAGCACGACCGCGAGGGTTCGTTCCCGCACGAGAACATCGCCGCCATGCGTGACGCCGGATACCTCGCGATTGCCGTGCCTACCGAGTACGGCGGCGCGGGGCACAGCCTGACGGCCGTCGCCCTCGCTCAGATCGCGCTCGCGAAGGGCGACGGCTCCACCGCGGTCGCAACCGGCATGCACCTCATGGTCTGCGGCACCGAAGGAGCCGCCCACGCGTGGCCCGAGGCGCTGCGCACGCGCATCTTTCGCGACATCGTCGAGCACGGCGCGCTCGTGAACAACGTGGCAGCGGAGCCGGAGCTCGGGTCGCCGCAGGGCGGCGGACGTCCGGCGACGAGCCTTCGGCCGGATGGGCCGGGGCGCTGGCGGCTGAGCGGGCACAAGACCTTCACCACGCTCGCGCCGGCGCTCACGTACTTCATCACCTACGCCGCGGTTGAGGACGGCTCGGGCGATGTCGCGCGCGTCGCAGTGCACCGCGACCGGCCGGGCATCCGCATCGAGGAGACGTGGGACGCGCTCGGGATGCGCGCGACCGGCTCGCACGACGTCTACTTCGACGATGTCCCCATCAGCGACGACGAATTCACGAACCGTCGCGACCCACGCGACCGCTCCGTCGCGCCGGCCGCGGGCGCGGCGTGGTTCCCCACACTGATCGGCGCGGCGAGCCTCGGCGTCGCCGAAGCGGCGCGCGACTACACGGTGCACTTCGCGCGCACGCGGCAGCCCACGGGCGCCCCCCACCCGATCGCGAAGATCCCGGCGGTGCGTGAGCAGATCGGCCGCATGGACGCCGCGCTGATCGCCGCGCGCACGCTCCTGCTCGCCACCGCGAGCGACTGGGACGAGCACCCGGAGGCGCGCGTGGCGCTCGGGCCGCAGGTGGCCGCGGCGAAGCGCCTCGCGACGAACGCCGCGGTGGAGATCGCCGAGATCGCGATGCGCGTCGTCGGCGGCGTGGCCCTGCAGCGCTCCGAACCGCTCGAGCGCTACTTCCGCGACGTCCGCAGCGGTCTGGTCAACCCGCCGATCGACGCACGCGCGCTCGAAACGATCGCCGCCGCGGCGCTCGACGGCGACGCATAGCTCGACCCCGGACGCGCGTCCGCCGGCTAGGGGGCCGGCTCGGCCGGGTGGTCGGCACCCGCCCGCGGCTCCCGGCGCGACGCCCACCCATACAACGGCAGCGAGGGCACGAGCACGAGCCCCACCGCCAGGAGCGCGGCGCGCACAGAACGCACGGTTGCGAGTACGCCGAGCGCGGGGCCACCGGCGACCTGGCCGAGCGCGTCGGCCTGGCTGAAGACGGAGAGCACGGTCGCGCGCGAGCGTGAGTCGAGGCCGCGGTTCACCCAGGCGAGGAAGAGCGGCTCCTGCGCCGCCCGCACCCAACCCGTTACCCACAGCGCAACGAGCGCCACGCCAAAGCCACCCGCCAGCGCGAAGCCGAGCGCGGACGCGATCAGCAGGGTCGCGAGCAAGAAGACGCTGCGCCCGAGCGAGCGTGGATCGTCGAGCGCGGTGAGCCGCCCCGCCACCCACACCGCCCCAATCCCGCCGACCAACGATCCGGCCTGGATCAGGCCGAACCAGCCGACCGCGCCGAGCCCGAAGAACGGCGGGAACGAGAACCGCCCCACGAGGTGCAGCGGCCAGAGCCGGTCGAGCGCCTCGCTCGACACCCCGCCGAGCAATGCGATCACGAGGATCGTGAGTAGCACCGGCCGGCCGCGCACGCTTCCCGCCGTGAGGCGCATCGTGGCGGTCAGCGCACGCCACTGCCCTTCGCCCGGGCGGCGTCCGGGCGGGGTGTAGCCGCGCTCGCCCATCGTGACCGCAACGCCAAGCGCATAGACGAGGAAGAGGGCGCCACCGACGAGGAAGGGCGCCTGCAGGCCGATCAGCGCGAGCCCCGTCCCCAGCGGGATGCCAGCCAGGCGCCCCACGCGCGACACCTGGGCGGCGCGCAGGTATACGCGCGCCGCCGGACCTTCACCGATCTCGTCGGCGAGCCAGGCCTCGCGCGCGCCGCTTCCGAACGTGTAACCGACGCCCCAGACCACCTGCCCGAGCAACACGAAGGCGAAGCTCGGGACGGCGCCCATGAGCGCGAAGCCGGCCGCGGTGATGACGTGCCCGATCACGATCGAGAGCCGGCGGCTGTACACGTCGGCCACAACGCCGGTCGGGACCTCCGAGATGAACGCCGCGGCTTCGAGCCCGGTGCCGGCGAGCACAAGCTGTAGTGGGGTCAGGTGCGCCGCGTCGACGACGTACAGGCCATACGTCGTCAGCGCGAGCGTGAACAGCACGCCGTTGATCAGCGCGGTGCCGAGATACAGAGCTGCAGGCGGGAGGGCGCGGCCGGGCAGCAGCGTGGCGCGCCCCTCGGATTGCATCGTCACGATCGCTCCTCGTGTGGTCCGGCGCGCGGCGGCCGCGCGTTCACAGCGGACGGTCCCCGAACCGGAACGAGGTCGACGTCACGCTGGCGAACCGACGGCTCGCGAGGGCGGCGATCGGACGCGTGTTCTGTGCTAGCGGCGGAGAGCCGTGGAGGCGGGTCGGGGGACGAGCGTGCGTGCTGCCATCGAGGGCTCCCATCCCGGGTGACACGAGGTCGCGACACTCTCCGGTGCGAGCGATCGCCCGTCAAGCGCCCCGAATTGCCACGAGCGGTCAGTCGGGCGGGAGATCTCCCGCCGGCGGCCGGTCGAGCTCGATGCGGCCCTCGCGGCGCGCGAGCACACGGTAGACGGGCAACGTGGGCGCCAGCACCAGCGCGACGCCGACCAGTGCTGCGCGCACGCTGCGGATCGTGGCGACGATGCCCAGGGCGGGGCCGCCGCCGAACTGGCCCAGCGCATCGGCCTGGCCGAAGATCGAGAGCACGGTGGCACGCGATGCGGGATCGAGACCGCGATTGACCCAGGCGATGCGCAGCGGCACCGCGCCCTCGCGCAGTGAGTCGGTCGCCCACAGCGCGATCAGAGCGACCCAGAAGCTGCCCGAGAGCGCGAACGCCAGCGCCGCGAGGATCAGCAAGGCGGTGATCGTGACCAGCGTGCGCGCGATCGACACGGCGCTGTCCAGGCGCGTGAAACGAGCGGCAAGCCAGACACCGGCCATCGAACCGACGATCGAGCCCACCTGGATCACGCCGAACCAGCCGACATCGCCCAGTCCGCCCATCGCGGGGAACGCGAAGCCCTCGATCAGCCAGAGCGGCCACAGCCGGTCGAGGCCTTCGCCTGCGACCCCGAAGAAGAACGCGGTCGCGAAGATCCCGAGCAGGACGGGACTGATGCGCACCGCGCGTGCACCCGTGCGCAAGGTGTCACCCATGTGGTGCCACGCCCGACGGCTGCCGCGCGGCGCCGGACGCCAGTGTCGCTCCGTCATCGCCACGAGCAGCACGAGCGCGGCCACGATGTGCACGATGGCGGCGCCGCCGATCGCCAGCCGCACCGAGATCAGGCCGAGCGCGACGGAGAGCGGGGTGCCAATCAGGTGACCGACAAGCCAGAACTGACGCTCGCGTGCGTAGATCGGCGCTGCGGCCGCTTCCCCGATCTCATCCGCGAGCCAGGCTTCGCGCGCGCCGCTGCCGAACGTCGCACCCACGCCCCACACGATCTGCCCGGCGAGGACGAACGCGAAGGTGGGAACGGCCGCCATCATCAGCCAGCCCACTGCGGTAATCACGAGGCCGATCACGACCGAGAGCCGCCGGCTGTAGGCATCGGCCACGATCCCCGTGGGGATCTCGGCGATGAACATCGCCACCTCGAGCCCGGTGCCCAGCAGCACGAGTTGGAGAGGATTGAGCCCGACATCGCGCACGACGTACAGGCCGTACATGGCGAGCGCGACGCCGATCGCCAGTCCGCGCGCAAGACCCTGCGTGAGGTAGAGCCGTTCGGCGGAGATCGCGCGTCCTGGAAGCAGTGTGTCTCGACCGGCAGGATGCAGGCTCAGCGCGTACTCCTCAACCGTCCGATACCGCTACCGATGAAGAGTGCCGATCGACTGCACTGACGCGCAGAACGGACGCGCGGTCCGAGGTCGCCGCGCAACGCCGCTCGTCGGAACATGATGGGCATCGACCGTGATGGGGGCGCGGGCCGACCGGTGACTGGATCACTCTCCCCATGGCCTCGCGCGACGTCAAGCGGAGACGAATCCCGCGCTCGGCGCGCGTGGGCGTAGTGGGCGCCGCACGGGCGACGGAGCCGGATCAGCCGGATCGATGTAAGCGCAGCGACCGCCAGTCCTCGGCAAGCATCCCGTACCAGACGCGGTCGTGCCAGCGATCGCGGTACCAGCGCGCGGCCGTGAACACGCCCTCCTGGCGGAACCCCAGGCGCTCCGGGATCGCACGACTGCTCGTGTTGCCGCCGTAGACCGCGATCGCGACGCGGTGCATCTCCAGCGACTCGAAGGCATATTCGGCGAGCGCGGCCACTGTCCGTGTCATGAGGCCGCGGCCGACGAAGGGCAGGCCCAGCCAGTAGCCGATCTCGGCCTCGCGATGCGCGGGTACGACGTCGACGAAGCCGCACGACCCGGCGATTGCGCCGCCGACCTCCAGCGCCAGCTCCAGCATCTCACCCCGCGAGGCTCGCTCGTTCGCGCCGGAAATGAAGTGCTCCGCGCGCCCGAGTTCGTAGCCGTCCACCCAGTCGAGCCACTCGGCGAGGTGCTCCCGGCTGCCATCCACGGCTTCGTAGAGCGGCACGGCGTCTGCCGCTCGCCATGGGCGAAGCACCGCATTCCCATCGACGCGAAGCGTCGGCGGCTCGAGCGCCGGTCGGTGGGATCGCCCCCGCTCGTGCTGCGGCATCTCAGCCGCGCGGCAGGCCGAGGCCGCGTGTCGCGATGATGTTGCGCTGGATCTCGCTCGTGCCGGCGGCAATCGTGAGCGACACGCTCGACATGTAGTAGGTGCCGAACTCGCCGCCGAGCGGCGCGCGCGGCTCGCCGCCACGCAACGTTCCAGCGAGCCCGAGCATGTTGACCCCGCGCCGCGCCAGCCGCTGCTGCGTCTCGGAACCGAACATCTTCGACATGGACGACTCCATGTTCGGGACGAGACTGCGCGCCTGCATCCAGGTCACGCGGTAGCCCAGCAGCTTCCCGACCTCGATCTCGGTCGCGGTGTCCGCCAGGGCGAGCCGATGCACCGGGTTCTCCACCACACGCCGGCCGTCGCCGGCGCTGTCCGGCTGCCGCGCGAATTCGAACAGCCGCCGGAACGGCGGCACCGCCGCCGCGATGCGATGGATGCCCGATCGCTCGAAGTCGAGCGTGGTCGTCGAGACGTACCAGCCGCGGTTCTCCTCGCCGATCATGTGCTTCGCGGGCACGCGCACGTCTTCGAAGAAAGTCTCGTTGAACCCGCTCTGATCGTGGAGCTGGACGATTGGACGGAGCGTGATGCCGGGCGTGTCCATGGGCACCATGAAGTACGAGATGCCGCGGTGCTTCGGAGCGTCGGGGTCGGTGCGCGTGAGCACGTGGATCCAGTCGGCGTGCTGTGCGCCTGACGTCCAGATCTTTTGTCCGTTGATCACGAAGTCGTCGCCGTCCCGCACCGCCCGCGTCTGGAGCGAGGCGAGGTCCGACCCCGCGCCCGGCTCGGAGTACCCCTGACACCACTCGACCTCGGCGCTGGCGATGCGGGGGAGGTGTTCCTGCTTCTGGGCTTCATTGCCGTGGATGATCAGCGTCGGGCCGACGCGATCGGCGCCCTGCCCGCCGGTGGGGGCACTCGAGTACGCCGACTCCTCGGCGAAGATCAGCTGCTCGAAGTACGAGGCGTCGGCTCCGCCGTAGGCCTTCGGCCAGGCGCGCGTCAGCCAACCGTGCTCCGCGAGGCGCTTCTGGTACGCCCGCGCGCGCTCCCACGGCTCGAGCTCGCGTTCTCGGCGCGCGCCTCGTGTCCAGTGCTCGTCAATGAAGGCGCGGACCTCCGCGCGGAAACCCGCCTGCTCGCCGTCCCACCCGAAGTCCATGGAGCCACCTTTCGTGCGCGCGCGGATCGTACGACGCCGCGTGCGCTGTGGAGCGGACGATGATCCCCTCGCAGGGGCGCCCGAGGCCGGGCTACGCTCGCCCGCCTGACGGCGAGCGAGGAGCGTGCGCGATGAAGGCAGCGGTCTACTACAGCACCGGCGGGCCCGAGGTCTTTCGCTACGAGGATGTGCCCGACCCGAAGTGCCACCCCAGGGGCGTGCTGATCGAGACGCAGGCGGTGAGCATCGAGGGCGGCGACGTGCTTAGCCGCGCCGGCGGGGAGCTCGCGACGACGCCCCACGTCGTCGGTTACCAGAGCGCGGGCGTGATCCGCGAGGTGGGCGCGCACGTCACCGACCGCCACGTCGGGCAGCGCGTAGTCACGGTGTCGCCATTCGGCTCGCACGCGGCGCTGCGTTCGGTGCCGGTGCGTTCGACATGGCTCGTCCCCGATGGCCTCGCGATCGACGAGGCCGCGTGTGTGCCGATCCCGTTCGGCACGGCCGATGACTGCCTCTTCGAGTTCGGCCGGCTCCAGCGCGGCGAGACGGTGCTCATCCAGGGCGGTGGTGGCGGCGTCGGTCTCGCCGCGATCCAGCTCGCGAAGCGCGCCGGGGCGCGCGTGTTCGCGACGGCTTCGAGCGACGCAAAGCTCGAACGGCTGCGGCCGTTCGGCATGGACGAGGGCATCAACTACCGCGAGGCCGACCTCGTGCGCGAGATCGCGCGGCTGACCGAGGGCGTGGGCTGCGACGTGGTGGTCGACCCGGTGGGCGGCGACGTGCTGCAGCAGAGCCTCGCCTGCCTCGCCTATCGCGGCCGCGCGATCACGGTCGGCAACGCCAGTCGCGGCGGCCGGCTGCTCGACGTGAGCAGCCTTGGCGGTGGCAACCGTTCGCTCACGGGCGTGTACCTCGGTGCCGAGATCGCGACCGACCGTGCATACGACATGATCCAGCGCCACATCGACGATGTGGCCACGGGCGAACTGACCGCTGTGATCGACCGCACGTTCCCACTCGCGGCGGCGGCAGACGCCCACGCGTACATCGAGAGCCGGCAGGCGGTCGGCCGCGTGGTGCTCGTGCCGTAGGCAGTGCGCGCACCGTGTCCGAGGACGCATGCCCTCGGCTGGCCGGGGCGCGGCTGTCGGACGGGTTACAGCCTCGGCTCGACCGGCGGGGCCGCACGTCCCCGGCTCACCACGCGCCGCACCAGCGCGGCGCCGAGCGCCGCAACCGCGGCGCCGGTGATCACCAGCCACGCCGTGCGGTTCGTGCCACCGGCACCGACGCGTGTGATCGCACCCAGCGCGGGCGGCGCGGGCGGCGCGCCTGCACTCAGCATGACG
>JAQBZW010000180.1 GCA_027622315.1 Chloroflexota bacterium
GCCGCGCGCTCGCGCCGCGCGCATCGCGGCGGCCGTGGTCGCGAGCGGCGTCTCCTGCTGCACGAGCAGCACGTGCGGCCCGGCCCCGGCGGGCTCGGCCGCGAGCGCCGCAACGACGTCGGCGAGTTGAGCGTCGCCGCATCGCGTGTTCGCGCCGTATACCGCGTTCACGGAGTTCTCACCGGCGTCGTCGATCATGATTACGGCCACGCCCGAGTGCTCGCCCGCCACGACGCGCACGCGCTCGACATCGACGCCGGCATCCGCCATGAACGTGCGCAGATCGACCCCGAACGTATCGTCGCCCACGAGCCCCACCATCTCGACGGCGACACGGCCGGCGAGGAAGCGGGCGGCAGCGACCGCCTGGTTGCCGCCCTTGCCACCGGGCGTGGTCGAGAAGTATCGGCCCTCGCGTGTCTCTCCGGGCGCGGCGACGACGGCCGTTTCGACGATCAAGTCCATGTTCAGCCCGCCGAGCACGACGACGGTCATGCAACGGGGCCGGACAAGGAGATGGGCGCGCCCGGTCGCGCGCCCATCTCGCCCACCGTCGAACCCGCTCCGCGGTTAGCCGCGGGCAGGGAGATCGGCGCCGTCCTCGCGCAAAATCTCGTCGGTGTAGACGTCCAGCGGATCGCCATCCGCGACGGCCCACTGCTTCGTGTCGATGTCGAAGGCGTCGGCGTAGCGCCGGTAGGACTCCAGCGTGTCGCCGTACTTGCGGTGCCCGGCCGTGTGGTGGGCACACGCGAGCAGCAGCACCTCGCGGTCGAGGGACTTCGAGTGCAGGTAGTCCTCGATCAGGCAGAGCCCGATCTCCTGATTGTGGGGATCGTTGCCGAGCTTCGTGGCCGCCGTCGCCAGCGTGCGCACCAGCGGGCTGCGCTCGTGGCCGGCATCGAGGTACGCGCGAGTCCAGGACACCGAAGCAGCCGGGTCGAGCCCGATCAGCGCGTCGTCGAGTTGCTTCAGCACCTGATCCCGCGACATCGCCTCAGCGTCCTGCGGCGCCCGGATGATCGGCCGGCCGTTACCGGGCAGGTTCTGCAGGTGTTGCGCCGCCTGCGTGATGAACGAGCCGGCAACGAAGAGCATCTTCGTGCGGTGCGGGTGCTCGAAGTGATCGTAGAACCAGCGCAGGGTGTTGAGGTACTCCGCGCAGTGCTGCGACGTGGCGAAGTTGTCGGGCGTCCCGGTTGCGAGCAGCAGGTGTGAGGCGGCGACCTGCATCGCATCCAGGATCTGCCGGGGGCCACGTCCCGCGAGCAGCAGGTTCACGACGATCTCGACGTAACCCGCCTCGTGCCCGTTGGTCAGTGCGAAGACCAGCGCGTCGGACTCGGGCTTCGTGAGCGGCTGCTGCTGAGCGAACAGCTCCTCATCGCGCATGCTGCGCACCGTCGCGGCAAGCGTGGACTTGGGCGCCTCGAGCTCGAGCCGCGTCATGAAGATCTGGCAGCCCGCTTCGAAGGACGAGTGCCAGCGCGGCCCGACGGCGATGTCGGGGACGCCCGCATAGATGATGTCGGCGGCCTGGTCCCAGCCGACGGCCTGGCTGAGCTCGATCGTGGCGCGCGCGCGGTACGACTTGTGACCCGTGGTGAACGAACGATTCCAGAGCACGCGGTCCTGCACGTCGATCAGGCCGGCGAACATCAGCTGTGCCAGCAGCTCGGGGCGGCGCGCCTCCTGCTCGAAGAGCCCGAGGAAGACGCCGTAGGAGTGCATCACCTCGCCACGCTGGACCAGTGTCAGCCAGTGGTTCAGTCCCTCTTCGTACGTCCCGTCGAACGGGGTCGGGGTGCGGCGGTTCTCCCAGTGCACTTCGGGCTTCGCGACGCCTTGCTCGAGCGACGGCGTGCTTCCGCGCCGGTTGTAGTGGCCCGGCATCTTGCCAAGCAGCTGGTTCCAGATGTCGAGCCCGCTCGGCACGTACCAGACGGTCTGCGCGAGCGGCAGACGGCGGAGCTCTTCGGGGACGAACTCCGGCAGGCGCAGGCTGGCGCGCGCGCTCAGCAGGCAATGATCGTTGTTGACGAAGCGGACCACCCCGCCGTCGATGCGCTGGTGGTACGGGACGTGCGTGAACGGTGCGTGGATGCGAACGGTCTCCCGCAGGATCTCCTCGTTCGTCCGGCCCGCGCGCACGAGGTCGTAAAAGACCTCGCTCGCCGCAACCTGGTCGCGGGCGAGGATGTGCTCCTCGTATTGCGCGTACGCGCGTTCGGTCTGTCGGTCGATACCAGCGGTGGTCGTTGCCATGTCACCCCCTCCATCATCACGGGGATTGTAGAGGGCTCGCGGGAGCGGTGCAGGCGCGCCGACTGCGCCGGCCCCGTCGCTGTTTCGCTGCATGCCACCCGTGCTCACTCCAGCGCGGCAGTCACAGTGAGTAGCGCCCGCACCGTGCGCCAATTCCGCGCGGTTGCCGGCACCCCGAAGTCGAACGCGAGTTTCGAGCGTCCCGCCCCGTTCGCGTAGTGCACGTAGAGCTCGCGTCCGCGGAGCAGCATCTCGTCAGGAGCGAATCGCCCCGGATCGAGCGCGGTGACGCGTTCGGGATCGGGATCACCACCGAGGAAGAAGACGTGCAGGAACGCCTCGTTCGGGCCCGGCGGCGCGAGCGGGTGATCTGCCGCCACCGCCGCGAGCTCGGCATGAGTGCGCACCGCCACGTCGACGGGGAAGCCGAAACGCTCCGCAATCGCCGCCTCGATTCGCCTCTGCACCGCGTCGGGCGTCGCGTCCGAGGCGAAGACCACGTTGCCGCTCTGGATGTACGTCGCGACGCGCTCGAACCCGAGCGCCTCGCAGAGCTCGCGCAGGTCGGCCATCGGCACGGGCCGATGCCCGCCGACGTTGATGCCGCGGAGCAGCGCGATGTAGCTGGTCACGCGAGGCGCGTTCGCCGGATCAGGCCTTCGCGGCGACGCCGGCGCGTTCTTCGATCACGGTCTCGTACAGCGAGACGACCGGGTGCTCGGCGAGTTCGCCCTGCACGGAGCCCTGCCGGTGGCCGGCCGCGAACGCTTCGCTGCGCGTCCACGCGTCGAACGCCTCGCGCGACTGCCACGTGCTGTGGCTGATGTACTCGCCCGCGTTGTCACCCTTGAGCAGCGCGAAGTGCACGAAGCCGGGTACCTGGTCGAGGAAGCTCTTGCGGTTCCGCCAGCGATCTTCGAACTGTGGCCCCATCCCCTCGGCGACCTTGAAGCGATTCATCGCGATGAACATGGCCGGTTCCTCCTCATGCGTGTGCGGGCGCATCCGACGATAGCGCCCTCACCCCCAACCCCGCACCCGGTCACGAGAGCGGGGAGTCTTCGAGGATGGGCGGATGTGCCCCGCGCGTCCCTCGATTCACTCGGGACGAACGAGAGGGAGTTCGCGGCGGACCCGACGTTCGAAGCCGCCGACTCGACGCAGGGCGCTGTGCGCGGTGCGCCCTCGCACCGATCGCCTCACCCGTTCCTCCCGAGTGAATCGAGGGACGAACGGAGCGCCCACAGCCCGCGGCCGATACCGTGACGGCGTGATCACCTCCTCGATCCGCGCCGTCTGCTTCGACTTCCAGGACACGCTCGCGACCTTTCGCGACGGCAACGGCTACCGCCTCTACATCGAGGCGGCAGCTGAGCGTGGCGTCACCGTCACGCGCGCACAGCTCGAGATGGACACCGCCAACGCGTGGGCGGCGTACCAGACGCCGCTCGGCCCGGATCACAGCGCGCACTCCGCCGACGAGCAGTCGTTCCTCGCCGTGCGGGCGGAGGTGCACGCGCGGCGCCTCACCGCGGCCGGGGTCGCACCGCCGCTGGCGATCGAGATCGGCCGGCGCATCGACGCGCTCGAGGGGGACGCGACGCGCTACCGCGTCTACGAAGACAGCGTGCCCGCGCTCGAACGGCTCGCCGCGGCCGGCATCCGCGCGGTGATCCTCTCGAATCACATCTGGCGGCTCCCGGACGTCGTGAGCACGCTCGGGCTCGACCGGCTGCTGGCCGGCGTGGTGACCAGCGCGCGCGTCGGCTACCGCAAGCCCCATCCCGCGATGTTCGAGGCGGCACTCGCCGCAGCGGGCACCACGCCGGGCGAAACGATGATGGTGGGCGACAGCCCCCGGGACGACGTGGACGGCGCCCTCCGGGCCGGCCTGCGCGCGGCGCTGCTCGATCGCGACGGCCGGCACGCCGGCTTCACGCGCGCGCCCGTCATTCGCTCGTTGCGCGAGCTCGCGCTCCCGTGACGGCGGTGGCCGTGGAGCTCGTACCCGTGCTCGAGCGTGAGTACGACGCCTTCTTCGCGCTCATGCGCGAGTACATGCGCGAACTCGACGCGTACGACCCGGCGGGCGCGGAGTCGGACGAGGACTTCGAGCGCCGACGCCGCCGCACGCTGGAAGACATGGAGGACCGGGAGCTGCTGTGGATCGTGGCCGATGGCGCGCGTGCCGGGCTACTGATGGTGCGCAGCGACCCGCGCTGGCTGAAGCCTGAGGAGACCGTCGCCTCGATCTCGGAGTTCTACGTGCTCCCGGCCTTCCGCCGGCGCGGCGTCGGCTCCGCCGCCGTCGAGGTGCTGCTCGCCGAGCATCGTGCGCGCGGCACCGCGGAGATGCAGGCCGACATCCTGCGGGACAACGACCCGGCGCGCGCCTTCTGGGCGCGGCTCGGGTTCGAGACGCAGATGCTGCTCACCGCGCGAAAGCCATAGCGCGACCGCCAGCGAATGCGACGTCCTTCGTTTCACTCAGGACGAACGGATCATCCAATCCCGTTCGTCCTGAGTGAAACGAAGGACCCGAAGTGGACCGAAGACGCGCAGGCAGGCCCGACAACCCTCGGGTCGGAGACTCCGTAGGCGAGCCTCGCGATACCATGACCGCTGCGCGGCGCGCTGCCGTGCACCACGAGGAGCCGCACGTGATCTGGGACGTCCACTGTCATTTCCCCCGCAACTGGGAGAACCCAGACGACCAGGAGCACGAAAAGTCGATCGACGCCAGGGCGGACGCGCTCCGTGCCGCCGGCGTAACGCGTGCCTCGCTGCTCTGCGGGGGACGCTTCGGGCTCTCGTACGAGGAGTCTCTGACGTACGCCGCTCGCCACGCGGATCT
This sequence comes from Chloroflexota bacterium, assembly GCA_027622315.1. Taxonomy (GTDB): domain Bacteria; phylum Chloroflexota; class Dehalococcoidia; order UBA2979; family UBA2979; genus VGNK01. Next base: position 5,120 of record JAQBZW010000180.1, read on the forward strand.
CTTCATCCCCTCCGCCGTGATCGACCCCGAGGAGGTCAACGGCAGAGAGGTGAAGCGGCTGCATGAGCTCGGCTACCGCGGGCTGAAGATCATCGGCACCCGCCGCGCGTATGACGACTACAAGTACTTCGGCGCCTACCAGATGGCCGAAGAGCTCGACATGCCGATCCTCTTCCACCTGGGCGTGATCGGCGGCGGGGTCGACTACTCGATCACCCACCCGCGGCGCGATCCCGCTGCCGCGCAGGCGTACGAGCGGATGCGGGCGATGGGCCGGCTCCATGGCCGTGATGTCTCTGCGATGCGGATGCGCCCGTTCCACCTCGACACGATCGCGAACAACTTCCCCGCGCTGCGGATGATCGGCGCGCACATGGGCGGCACCGGCAACTACGACGAGGCGGCCTCGGTGGCGCGCTGGCGTCACAACGTCTACCTCGACATGTCGGGCGGGCTGACAATCGAGCGCCATGCGGTGGAGCGCCGAATGATCGGCTTTGAGATCGGTCCCGAGAAGCTGACGTGGGGCTCCGACTGCCGTGACGACGAGATCGCCGAGCACGTCACGAACCTCGAGCGCATCTTCGAAGACACCAACCTCGACGAGAGCGCGCGCGAGCGCATTCGCTACGTGAACGCCGCCGAGATCTTCGGCGAAGCCGAGCCGACCTTCGCCGCCGAATAGCCGGCGGGGCGAAAGGACGCGTCGATCGCCGTGACCGTCACCCGACCGCACCGCTCTGCCGATTGCACGCGCGCACGCGTGGTGGCCGGCTGGTGACCCCGGACGACCGGCCCGGTTTCTCGGATCCGATCGACCCGCGAGCGCTCGCCGGGATGACGCCCCGCATGCCCGGCCTGACCGATCCGGACGAGGCGTCCGCCGGCGCGACCGCCCGCGCCGGCAATCCGGCAGCCCCGGACGATCCGCCGCCCACCCCGCCGCCGACAAGCACCCCCGTCGAGACCGTCGGCCCGGCCGCGGAGCCGTCGGTGCCG
>JAQBZW010000181.1 GCA_027622315.1 Chloroflexota bacterium
CGGCGGGAGCGTGTCCCGCCGCCGCGAAGCGCCGCTACATGCCGGGGCCGGGGCCGCTCGCCACGACCTTGCCAATCGTGTCGTTGAAGCGCGCGAACACCTCGTCCGTCGTCCAGTGCGGGCCAGACGAGAAGACGCGTGCCTCGACCATCGGGATCGTGAACACGCCGATCTCGTTGCCGCCGACGAGGAAGTCGCGGCCGTTGATCTCGGCCGCCTCGTCCGAGGCGAGGAACGTGACGAGCGAGCCGACAACGCCGGGGTCGAGGGCCGCGAGGCCGGAGCCGCCTCCGCGCTGCTCACCGCGCGCTTCGGCTGCCCGTGCCGCGGCTTCCATCTCGGGCGAGAGCGTCATGCGCGTCGCGGCGCGCGGGCGCACCGCGTTCGCGGTGCAGTTGTATCGGCCCATCGCCGTCGCGAGCGAGCGCGTGAGGCCGACGATGCCTTCCTTGGCGGCCGCGTAGTTCGGCTGGCCGGGGCTGCCGAGACCGGACTCGGAGCCGGTGTTGATGAAGCGCCCCGAGCGCTGCTGGCGGAAGACCACAGCCGCGTGCTTGCAGAGGTTGAACGTGCCCTTCATGTGCACGGCCACCACCGCATCCCACTCGGCCTCGGTCATGTTGAAGATCATGCGGTCACGCAGAATGCCCGCGTTGTTCACCACGATGTCCAGCCGCCCGAAGGTGTCGAGCGCCTGCTTCACGATTTCGGACGACGCCTCGTGGTTGGTGATGTCCATCGTGTTCGCGGCGGCACGGCCGCCGGCCGCCTCGATTTCGCGGACGACGTCCGCGGCCGGACCTTCGTCCGTGCCTTCACCGGCGGTCGAGACGCCGAGGTCGTTCACGATCACGGCGGCGCCTTCCGCCGCCAGCGCGAGCGCCTCGCCGCGGCCGATGCCGCGACCGGCTCCGGTCACGATCGCCACCTTGCCTTCGAGTCGATTGGCCATGGTCCGTCCCTTCGTTGCCCGTGCCGCGGGCACGCGTCATTGCGTGGGCGCCCGCCCCGACGCGCCAGGGGCGCGCACCCGGGTCAGGACGCGGGAACCAGCTTCGCGAGGTAGATCATCGCCTTCGCGAGCGGAACCGAGCGAGCGTATCGCTCGGATTCGTAGGACTCCAACCCGGCGAGCCGCAGACCCGTGCCTTCGAGCAGTAGCCGCAGATCGGCCGGCGAGTAGCAGCGGATCACCTGCATCACCGCCTCATCCTCGCGGTCGGGCGGCCACTGGTGGTAGCGCAGCGCGCAGCCGTCGCCGTCGAACTCGAAGCGGCCGCGGATGCCGTCGTACTCGTCCTCCCGGCCGGCCTGCGCGGCCCAATACCACGGCGTCATCACGTCGATCAGCGCGCATCCGTCCGGCTCGAGCCAGCCGGCAATGCGGCGGAGCAGCCGTCGTTGGTCGCCGTCGTTGCCGATCCCGAAGCCGTCGAAGTAACAGACGACATCGAACCGCTCCTCGAGCGGGAGCTCGTAGAAGTCGCCCTCGATCGCCCGCAGGGAGCCGGAGCGCACGGTGTCCGTCCACAGGCGGATGCTCGACGCGGCCTCGGCGATCCATTCGACCGCGGTCACGGCGTGCCCACGCTCGGCGAGCGCGGCGGCCGTGTAGCCGCCGCCGGCGCCGAGCTCGAGCACGGTGTGCGGTCCCGGGCCCGCGAGCCGCGCGAGCGCATCCGCGCGCCGCCACTGCGAGGCGCCGATGTCGTCGGTGGTGACGGCGGCGGGGTAGAGGTCGCGTTCGACGAGCCAATTGATCAAGGTCTGGTACACGGCGCGGGGCTCGTTCATGGCGGCCACCTCTCGCGCGGCCGGCCGTGCGCGCGTCGTCATCGGCTCGTTCATTGCTCGCCAGATCGGGGCCAGCCTAGACTCGCCCCATGAGAATGTCGCGCCGCTTCGGACACACCCTGCGTGAAGCACCCGGCGATGCCGAGACGGCCGGCCACGCCCTGCTGCTCCGTGGCGGCTTCATCGATCAGCTCATGTCCGGCGTCTACTCGTACCTCCCGCTCGGCTGGCGCGTCGAGCGCAAGGTCGAGCACATCATCCGCGAGGAGATGGACGCCGCCGGCGCCCAGGAGGTCCACCTCCCCGTGATCCAGCCGATCGAGCTGTGGGAGAAGACCGGACGCAAGCAGATGATGGGCGACGTGCTCTTCCAGCTCACCGACCGGCGCGAACGCGGGATGGCGCTCGGCCCGACCCACGAAGAGGTGATCACGCAGCTCTTCGACCGCCATTCGTCCTCGTACCGCGACCTGCCGGTCACGCTCTATCAGATCCAGACGAAGTTCCGTGACGAGGCGCGACCCCGCGGCGGGCTCGTGCGCGTGCGCGAGTTCACGATGAAGGACGCCTACTCCTTCGACCTCGACGACGCCGGGCTGGACGCCTCGTACGAGGCGATGTTCCGGGCCTACCACCGCATCTTTACCCGCTGTGGCGTGCCGGTCGTCGCCGTCGAGGCCGACTCCGGCGCGATCGGCGGCAAGGGCTCGCAGGAGTTCATCTTCCTCACCGAGATCGGTGAGGACACGATCGTCATGTGCGACGCGTGCGACTATGCCGCGAACGCTGAGAAGGCGGAGTTCGTGCGGCCGCCGGCGGAGCCGGAAGAGGCGCAGCCACTCGAGCCGATCTCGACGCCCGGCGCGACCACGATCGAAGATCTCGCACGCTTCCTCGACATCCCGACCGCGCGCACTGCGAAAGCCGTGTTCTTCATGGCGACCAGGAAGGACGGCAGACACGTCCCAGTCTTCGCCGTCGTGCGCGGCGATCTCGACGTCAACGAGATCAAGCTCATGAACGCGCTCGGCGTCTCCGACCTGCGGCCGATGCTCGACGCGGAGGTGGCGGCGCACGGCCTCGTGGCCGGCTACGCCTCCCCGATCGACGCGCCGCGCGGCGTCGAGATCGTGGCGGACCTGTCGATCCCCAGCTCGCCCAACCTGGTCGCCGGCGCGAACCGGGCGGACGCCCACCTGCGGAACGTGAACTACGAGCGCGACTGGACCGCGGGGACGGTCGCGGACATCGCGCTCGCGCAGCCGGGGCATCGCTGCCCGCGTTGCGAGGGCGGGACGCTGCAGACCGGACGCGGGATCGAGATGGGTCACGTCTTCCGGCTGAACTACACGTACACGGACCCGATGGACGTGAGCGTGCTCGGCGCCGACGGCAAGCCGGTCACGCCGACGATGGGCTGCTACGGCATCGGCCTCGGGCGCATCGTCGCCGCCGCGGTCGAGCAGCATCACGACGACAAGGGCGTGGCCTGGCCGGCCTCGATCGCCCCGTACGACGTGCACCTCGTGGGACTCGGCCTCGACCGCGACGAAGACGTGCGCGTGGACGCGGACCGGCTCTACGACGAGCTCACGGCGGCCGGCATCGAGGTGCTCTTCGACGATCGTGGCGACTCGCCCGGTGTGAAGTTCAACGACGCCGATCTGCTGGGGATGCCGATCCGCCTGACCGTGTCGAGCCGGAACCACAAGGCTGGTGTCGTGGAGCTTCAGCTCCGCGATGGCGGTCGTCCGGCGGAGCCGATCGCGCGTGCCGACGCGGCCGCGCGGGTACGCGCGTTCCGGGACGAGCTGTTCGACGCACTACGACCCGCGTAAGCGGGCTCGACGCCACAGCCACCGCGCCCATGCCCACTCGCGGGCGATGTGTACGCGATCGTCTTCGTCACCCGCTCGGTAGAACCACAGGCTGACGAGCGCGGTCAGCAGCAGGCTGACGAGGACGAGCAGCACGAGGCGCACGGGCAGCGGCAGCGCTTCGAGACGAAGAATCAGCTGGATTGCTCCGAAGATCACGATCATGTTGACGAGGGTGAGCCGCGTGCGCCGCCACATCTGGCGCCCTGTCACGGCCGGTCGCTCGTCACGGCGAGGGAGGGGCATCGGCTTCGACCTCCGCGCTCCGGTCCGCACGAAGCCTCGCACTGGACAGCCGGCTTCCTCCGGTCGTCGCGAGTGTATCGAGCGACGACGGAGATCGCGCCTCGGCCGCTCCCCGTTCGTCCCGCCGAACGGACGCCCCGCCGGTCCGGGGCATGCGCTCCCCGCGGCCCGTCCCCTCGTTCGTCATTCGGCTCCGGCGGGTTCGACGTCCGCATTGGGCGCGCCATCGCCTGCGGACGCGTCCCCGACCTCGACGTCCTCGCGCGGCGGACGACTCTCGGCGTCGTCCGCCCCGTGCTCGCTCACACCGCTGTCCTCCACGGTGAGTCCCACACCACTCCGATGCTGCAGCAGTCGCGGTGGCTGTGCGCCCACGCGAAGAACTCGCCGACGCTGTGCACGCCGGCGAGCCGATAGATGTTCTCCACGTGCCAGTAGATCGTGCGCACGCCCAGTCCCAGTCGGAAGGCGATCTGCTGCGGCGAGGTGCCTCGCAGCATGCGGCCGATCACCTCCCGCTGGCGCGGCGTGAACTCCCAGATCTCGCGGTGACCGTCTGGTGATGCCATCACGCGCACTCCTTCGCTGCCGTCGGCCCTGATCCGATCGGGACCGTAGGCACTCGCTCTCGCCGCGCTCTCGCCGCCTGAAGACGGCGCGGGACCGCCGTCGGGCGCCTGTCCGGCCGCCGCTACCCTGTTCACCCGGCTGACGACGGTGCTATCATCACGAACAGTCACCTCGCCTCCCTCCAGAGACGTGGGCGCGCAGCCCACGTTTTTTGTTGGTCGGAGCACATCCGAGGCACAGGCGACCCATCACACGGCATGTTCAGGCAGGAATCGATGAAGAACGAGTTCGTCACCGCCATCGCTCAGCTGTCGGCCGAGAAGAACCTGAACGCAGACACCGTCTTCGAAGCCGTCGAGGCCGCCATGGCCTCCGCCTTCAAGAAAGACGAACTGCAGTACGCCGAGATCGAAGTGAAGATCGACCGCGATAGCGGCGACATTCACGCATGGCGCCTCTTCAACGTGATCGACGACGACGAGATCGAGGACGACGAGATCGAGGTCTCGCCTGAGCGCGCCGCCGAGATGGGCCACGCGGGCGCCGCGATCGGTGACGTCGTTCGTGAGGTGCTCGAGGAAAATCCGAACGCCGGCCGCATCGCCGCACAGACCGCGAAGCAGGTCGTGCTGCAGCGCCTGCGCGAGGCCGAGCGCGAGTCCGTGTTCGAGGACTTCACGGGTAAGGAAGGCGAGCTCGTCTCCGGCACCGTGCTCCGGGTGGAAGGCGGCCGCCGCCAGGTGATCCTGGACCTCGGGCGCACGGAGGCCGTGCTGCCGGCCGCGGAGCAGGTGCGCCCCGAGCACTACCGCGTCGGCCAGCGGCTGCGCGTGTACGTGAAGGAGGTCTACAAGGCCTCCAAGGGACCGCAGGTCGTGGTCTCGCGTGCGAATCCGGCGCTGATCAAGCGCCTGTTCGAACTCGAGGTGCCCGAGATCTCCCGCGGCGCGGTTGAGGTCATGGGCATCGCGCGCGAGCCCGGGTACCGCGCGAAGGTGGCGGTGATCTCGCGCCAGCACGGGATCGACCCGATCGGCGCCACGGTGGGCGTGCGCGGCTCGCGCATCCAGAACCTGGTGAACGAGCTCGGCGGCGAACGCATCGACCTGATCCGCTGGGATCCGAACGAGGCCGCCTTCGTGGCCAATGCACTCAGCCCCGCCGAGGTCGTCTCGATCAAACTCGACGAAGACACGCACACCGCCTTCGTGGCCGTGCCCGACAAGCAGCTCAGCCTGGCGATCGGCAAGGAAGGTCAGAACGCGCGGCTCGCCGCGAAGCTCACCGGCTGGCGGATCGACATCCGCGCCGAGAGCGCGCTGATCAAGGCCGGCGAGGACATGTACCAGCCGCCTGAGCCGAACACCGAAGCGATCCCGCTGCGCGATCAGCCCGGGCTCGCGGCCGCCACGACGCTCGAGCTCCCGGACGAGGTCGCACCGTCGATCTCCGCCTACGGCCGCCCGGGCCTGCCCGGCGAGCGACGCACCGTGGTCGCGCCGACGCCGGCGCCGGTCGCTGAGCCCGTGCCGCACGAGGTCCGGCTCACGCCCGAGCTCGAGGTGCTCGCCGACCTGGTCGAGGAGGACGAGCCCGCGGCGCTCGCCACGCCCGAGCCCGCC
>JAQBZW010000182.1 GCA_027622315.1 Chloroflexota bacterium
GGCTGGGGCACCGCTGCTCAGGGACGAAACACTAACTCTCCAGGTGGTATGAATACCGGGGGCAGGTCACACGGGCTACGCCGAGCATCGATCTGGCGCGGATCGGGCGTGAACTCCCACGAGCGTTGCGGTTGATCCGAGCGTGGGTCGAGGAAGCAGATGGAGCGGACTTCGATCTCGTGCTGCGTGCGCTGAGCGCGCAGATCGTCGCGTCGAGCGAGGCAATCGAGGTGCGCGGGGAGGTGCCTCTAATTGCTGAGGCGCCTCAGTCTTTCGCTACCATTGAACGAACATCGGCATGACGACGTGCACGAAGCGGTCGTCGCCGATTGGGCGGAGCACGCCCGGGGATGACGGTGAGGTGGTCTCGATCGCGACGCGATCGACGCCGAGCACGTTGAGCACTTCGGTGAGGTAGCGGCCGTTGAAGGCGATCTTCGCCTCGTCACCCTCGACGATCGCGTCGATCTCACCCTCGTTGTCGCCGACCTCGTCGGCGCGGGCGATCACGAGCATGCGGCCCGGGTCGCCGCCGCGGCCGGGCGTGGCGATCAGGCGCACGATGCCAGAGCCGTCGCGCGCGAAGATCGAGGCGATGCGCGTCTCGCGGATGAACTCGGTGACGCCGACCTCGGTTCGGGTGCTCGTCGAGGCAGGGATGAGCTGCTCGTAGTTCGGGAAGGTGCCCTGGATCAGCTGAGCGATCAGCTTGGCGTGGCCGAGATCGAACTGCACCTGCGTGTGCGCGGCGTTGAATGTCATCGTCACGGAGCCCGCGGAGGCCTCCTGCAGCAGCCGGCCCAGCTCATTCAGCGCGCGCGCCGGCACGATCACCGCGCGCTCTTCGGCGTCGGAGTCGAGCACCATCGTGTGCACCGAGAGCCGGAAGCCGTCTGCGGCGGCGAGGCGCAGTTCCCGACCCTTGATCGCGAAATGCACGCCGGTGAGCACCGGTCGCGAATCATCCGTGGCCGCCGAGAAGACCGTCTGGTTGATGGCGGCACGCAGGCGGTCGGCGTCCATCACCAGGCTGGAGTCGGCGCCGACCGGCGGGATCGGCGGGAAGTCGTCCGGATCCATGCCGCCGACGGAGGCAGTGTTACGCGCGCACGTGAGGCTCACCTGGCGCGAACGCTCCGCGAGCTTCATCTCGATGCGCTCGCGCGGCAGCGTGGCGACGAAGTCCGAGAGCAGCCGTGACGGCATCGTGATCGCGCCGGCCTCCTCCACGGAAGCCTGGATCTTGTAGGTGATCGCGATCGTCTCAGCGTCGGTCGCGGAGAGGGTGATGGAGTCGCCCGTAGCTTCGAGCAGCACGTGCTGGGTGATCGGCAGTGTCGAGCGAGCCGGGATCGCACGCGCTACGGCCTGAAGGCCGCGGTGGAGATCCGCCTGTTCACAGGAGAGCCGCATACGTCTCCGCGCTCCAGTGCTCATCCGCTCAACCAAGTGCGCAATTAACGCGCTGTCAGTATACGTGCGGTGATGAAGCAGCGGCAATGCGCGCGGGCGATTTATTCAAGCGGTGACCCGCTGCGTGCGCGGGCTCTGAGCCCCATCCTCAGCCGATGGCGCGGCGACAGTACGCCTGCAAGCTCGCGCATGCGCGGATGTCCGAGCGCGCCTTCGCCGTCGTATCGATTTCGGATGACTCGTTGTGCTCCCATATCCTCCGCCGCGTGGCCCACGCCAGGATGGAAGCCGCGCCATGCGCGATCGGAAGGATGCACGGATGACGGACGGCAACGGCACGAAGAGCCCGATCATCCCGACCCTGCGCTATCGCGATGCCGCCCGCATGGTCGACTGGCTATGTGACGCGTTCGGCTTCGAGCGGCACCTCGTGGTGCCGGACGGCAGCGGCGGTATCGCTACCGCCCAGCTCACGTTCGGCAGCGGGATGATCATGCTCGCCTCGTGGCGTGGCGATGCCTTCGGCGTGCTCATACTCACGCCCGCGGACGCCGGCAGCGTGCAAATCGCATACGTGATCGTGGCGGACGTGGACGCGCACGCGGCGCGCGCCGAGGCTCACGGCACTGAGGTGGTGCTGGCGCCACAGAACCAGGACTACGGCGGACGGGACTATACGGTCCGCGACCCGGAGGGTCAGATCTGGAGCTTCGGCAGCGAGGACCCCTGGGCCTGAGCCTCCGCGGTCCGAGGGGCACCCCGCGGGCGCCCTCAGGCGCTCGCGGCGAAGGCTGCCGCCGCGGCGTCCACCGTGCGATCGATCACGGCCTCCTCGTGCGCGAGCGAGATGAACCAGCCCTCGAACTGCGACGGGGGGAGGTGCACACCGCCTTCGAGCATGGCGCGATGGAAGCGCGCGAAGCGGGCGGTGTCGGCGCCACGCGCCTCGGCGTAGTCGCCGGGCGCACTGGCGGCGAAGAACGGCGTGAGCACGGAACCGACGCGCGCGACCGCAACCTCGACCCCGGCCGCGTGCGCGGCCGACGTCAGGCCCGCCTCGAGCCGCGCGCCCAGCTCATCGAGCCGCGCATACGCACCCTCGTGCGCCCGTAACGCGTCGAGCGTGGCGCGGCCGGCCGCCATCGCCAGCGGGTTCCCGGAGAGGGTGCCGGCCTGGTACACGTCGCCGAGCGGCGCCATGCGCTCCATCAGCTCGCGGCGACCGCCGTAGGCACCCACCGGTAAACCGCCGCCGATCACCTTGCCGAGCGCGGTGAGATCGGGCATCACGCTGTAGCGCTCCTGTGCCCCACCGTAAGCGGCGCGGAAGCCGGTGATCACCTCGTCGAAGAGCAGCAGCGCACCGTCGCGGTCACACAGCGCGCGCAGGCCGGCGAGGAAGCCCTCGCGTGGCGCGACCACGCCCATGTTTCCCGCGATCGGCTCGACGATCACGCAGGCGATCTCGCCCGGCCGCGCAGCAAACACGGCCTCGACCGCGGTGAGATCGTTGTACGGCGCGAGCAGCGTCTGTGCGGCGTACGCCGCCGGCACACCGGGCGAGTCCGGCAGCGAAAGCGTCGCCACGCCCGACCCCGCGGCGACAAGCAGCCCGTCCGCATGGCCGTGGTAGCCGCCGTCGAACTTCAGCACGAGGTCGCGTGCGGTGGCGGCGCGCGCCAGCCGGATCGCGGTCATCGTCGCCTCGGTCCCGGAGTTCACGAAGCGCACCATCTCGACGGACGGCACCGCATCGACGACGCGCTCGGCGAGCTCGGCCTCGGCCTCGGTCGGTGCGCCGTACGAGGTGCCGCGCGTCGCGGCGTCGCGCACGGCCTCGACGACCGTGGGGTGTGCGTGGCCGAGGATCAGCGGGCCGTACGAGCAGACGTAGTCGATGTAGTCGTTGCCATCGACGTCGGTGACGACGGCGCCGCAGCCCGAGGCGAGCACGACGGGCTCGCCGCCGACGCTCTTGTACGCGCGCACCGGCGAGTCCACGCCGCCGGGCAGGACGCGTGCCGCGCGCGCCATCACCTCGCGCGAACGGGTGTGATCGAGGCTCACGCGAGCCCCCGAGTTCCGGCGATCGCGGGGCGATCACAGAGCACGTCGGCGAGGTGAGCGAGCGAGTGCACTTCGAGATCGGGGGCCGGCACCTGCTCCGGGTACGGTTCGCCCTCGCTGCGCCGCACCCACGCGGTGGCGAGCCCCGCGCGATGTCCGCCGTTCACGTCCGCATACGGCGAATCGCCCACGTACAGCACCTCTTCCGGTTCACAGCCGAGCCGTGCGCAGATCGCGACGAAGACCGCGCGATGCGGCTTGTACGCGCGCAACGCCTCGGACGATTGGATGGCGGAGAAGCGCAGCCGTCCGCGCGAAAGTGCGCTCTGCAGAAAGTCCTCGTCGGCGTTCGAGAGCAGCGCCAGGCGATAGCCGGCGCGGTCGAGCCGCTCGAGCGTCTCGCGCGCGTCCGCATACGGGGGGGCGTGCGAGAGCAACGCACGCAGGTGATCCGCCGCCGCGTCCGCGTCGCCTTCGACCCCGAACTGCTCGAACGCGAGCGCGAACTGGCGGCGCCAGATGTCCCACGTGGAGTGCCATTCCGGCAGCGGCCCGGCAAGCATGCGCTCGCGGTTGGCGGGGTCGCCCTCGCGGAACGAGCCGGCCCACGGGCTCGCCTTGCCGTAGAGCTTCACCCACCCCTCGTAGAACTCCTCGGAGTTCAGGTCGATGCGCTGGTTCCCGAGCAGCTCCGCGATCGCGGCTCGGAACTCGACGTTATGGAAGTCGATCACGGTGCCGTACGCGTCGAAGACGACGGCGCGGATGCGGGACAGATCGGTCATCCCCGATGCCCCGGGGTGAGGGTCATGAGCGCAGCCACCCGGCGGCGTCCTTCGCGTGATAGGTGATGATCATGTCCGCGCCGGCGCGGGCGATGCCCGTGAGCGTCTCGAGCACGACACGGCGCTCGTCGAGCCAGCCGCGCTCGACCGCCGCCTTCACCATCGAGTACTCGCCCGACACGTTGTAGGCGGCGAGCGGCAGCTCGGTACGTTCGCGCACGGCGCGGATCACGTCGAGGTAGGCAAGCGCGGGCTTCACCATCACGACGTCGGCGTGCTCCTCGATATCCGCGGCCACCTCGCGCAGTGCCTCGCGCACGTTCGGCGGATCCATCTGGTAGCCACGACGGTCGCCGAACTGCGGCGTCGAGTCCGCGGCTTCGCGGAACGGGCCGTAGAACGCCGATGCGTACTTCGCGCTGTACGCCATGATCGGCGTGGCGACCATGCCGCTGTCGTCGAGCGCGGTGCGGATCGCGGCCACCCGGCCGTCCATCATGTCGGACGGCGCAATCACATCGGCCCCGGCCTCCGCGGTGGACACCGCCATGCGCGCGAGCAACTCGAGCGACGGATCGTTGTCGACCTCACCCGCGGGCGTGAGCACGCCGCAGTGGCCGTGATCCGTGTACTCGCAGAGGCACACGTCGGCGATCACCGCGAGATCGGGGTCCGCGTCCTTCAGGGCACGCGCAGCCTGTTGGATGATGCCGTCCGCCGCGTACGCCTCGCTGCCCACGGGGTCCTTCGCCGCCGGCAGGCCGAAGAGCAGCACGGCGCGCACGCCGAGCGCCTTCAGCTCCCCCGCCTCGCGCGCGAGCTGATCGACTGACAAGTGGTACTGCCCGGGCATCGACCCGATCGGGTCGCGCACGTCGCGGCCGTGCGTAACGAACAGCGGGTAGATGAACTGTGACGGGTCGAGGCGCGTCTCACGTACGAGCCCGCGCAGCGCCTCGGTGCGCCGCGTGCGCCGCGTGCGCGTGAAGTCGCGCGTGGTGACCCGGCTCGCGATCGTCATGGCTGTCCCTCCGTCATCTTTCCCTGCTCGTGCACCGGCGCCGAGCGTCCGGGGTCCCTCGCTCCGAGCGTCTCTAGTGAATCGAGACACTGACGGAGCTCAGCGCCACACTCTTCAGCTGAAGAGAGCAGCATCGGCAACTCGCGGAGCTCTCGCCGCAACGGGTCGAGCGCGAGACCGAGCGCTTCGAGCGTCATGACGCCCAGCAGGTTCGCGTCGCCATCTTCCCCGAAGATCACGTCGGCACCACCAATGTGCTCCCCGTACCGATAGGCAGCGCTGCCCTTGCGCCGTCGAATGCGATCGCCGTTGGCTAATCGAAACTCCTGCTCGGCGATGGGCCTGATCCCGAGCGCATCGAGCACGCTCGCCGGGATCACCGAGTACGTCGCGCCTGAGTCGACCAAGCACTCGACCGATTCCCAGCGGGTGATGTCCGAAGGATTCGCGACCTCGAGATCTACTGTCGTGAGCCCCATCAGCCGCTCCTCCCGCGCTCGTACAGGTAGCCGCGGAGCGCGGCGACGAGCCCCGGGATCGTATGGTCCGCGGCCACGACCTGCGGCGGCAGCCCGTATTCTTCCGCGGTTTGCGCGACCACCGGGCCGATGCACGCAACCGTCGCCCCGCGCAGCGGCGAGAGATCGCCGCCGAGCAGCGTCGCGAGGTTCCGGACCGTGGACGACGAGGTGAACGTCACGACGTCGATCTCGCCGTCGCGCACGGCGGCGAGGGCTTCCGCGGGCGCCTCCGCGGGCGGCGCCGCGAGGTAGAGCGTGAGCTCGTCG
>JAQBZW010000183.1 GCA_027622315.1 Chloroflexota bacterium
CCCGGCCGTGGCCCGCGCGTGCACGTCCGGCGATCGCGCGCAGTCTGCGGGGCACAGCTAGGCGGGCGGGGTCACGAACGCACAACGGGGCCCGGGCGCGCCCGCCAGCCGGCGATCGAGCGTCGCGAGCGGTGCATCGAGCGACTCCGCGAGCGCGACGTACCAGGCGTCGTACGGGGTCACGCTCCCTCGGAGCTCCCAGACGCGGGCCGCGAATGGCTGGTACGGGAAGAGCGCAGCGCGCAGCGCCAGCAGGTCCGCATGGGCGACCGAGGCGGGATCGGAGAAGAGCGCGCCCGTCTGCGCCGCGCGGCGCAGGACGTTCGCCACTTCGACCGGCATGAGGTGCGGCGCGGCGAGATCATCGCCTGTGAGCAGCGTCCTCGCCCATATCCCATCGGCGCCGCTGTCAGTCAGCGCGGCTGCGACGAACGACGCGTCGACGACGAGCGTCACTCGCGATCTGCGTCGCGCAGTCGCAGGATCGTCTCAGCCGGGAGCACTGTGCCGCTGCGCCGCACTCGCTCCCGGATGCGTTCCATGAGCTCCTCCGGGTCCGGCCGCCCGGCCAGTGCGATCAACTCCGCGCGGAGGTACTCCTGGAGCGATCGCCCCGACCGCGCCGCGCGCGCGGCGAGCTCGTCGCGCGTGTCCTTTGGGACGTCTCGAATCGTGATCGATACAGCCATACATGCATAGTGCTGCGACTGCTGCTGATCTGCAAGCGCCGGCCCTGAGCCCGCCGGCTTCTCGCTGCGGCGCTATCGTGCGCCGCGTCGAGCGCGTGCGCCCGACGCGGATGAGGGGGTGAGCAATGAAAGCAGCGGTCTACCATGGCGCGCGGCGCTTCGAGGTCACGGAGATCCCCACGCCAGAGCCAGGCCCCGGCCAGGTGCTCGTGCGCGTGAACCACTCTGCGATCTGCGGCACCGACGTGCACGCCTTCATGTACGACATCGCGCCCGCGGGATCGGTGATCGGTCACGAGATCGCGGGCGTGATCGCGGCCGTGGGGCCGGGCGTGGAGCGCTGGCAGGTCGGACAACGCGTCGTCGCCGGCGGTGGCGAGCGACCCGGTGGGGTGACCGGCCTGGTCGACGCCAACCCTCGGTACAACTACCGCACAATGGGCTTCGCGGGTGGCACGAACGGCGGCTACGCCGAATACCAGCTGCTTGCCGACTGGCGCCCGACGCCGATCCCCGACAGCGTGCCGGACGCCGCCGCCGCGCTCACAGAGCCCTGCTCCGTGGCCGTGCAGGCGGTGCGCAAATCGGCCGTGCGGCTGGGCGACACTGTGGCGGTGATCGGCGCGGGGCCGATCGGGCTGCTCACGATGCAGGCGGCGCGTGCCGCCGGCGCGGCTCGCGTCTTCGTCTCCGAGCCGGCGCCGGCACGTGCCGAGGCGGCGCGAAAGCTCGGCGCGGCGGCCGTCGTCAATCCGCGGGAGGAGGATCCCGTCGCGCGCCTCGTCGAGCTCAGCGGTGGCCGCGGACCGGATGTGATCTTCGACTGCGCCGGCATCGGCGCCACGCTCAACCAGGCGTTCGACTCCACGCGGCCGGCGGGCCAGGTGGTACTCGTCGCGGTGCCTTGGGAGCCGCTCCCGCTCGAGCCGGCGGACTGGATGGCGCGTGAGGTGGAGTTCCGGACGAGCTTCGCGAGCGATCCCGTCGACTGGCGGATCGCGCTCGATCTGATCGCGAGCGGCCGCATCTCCGCCGACGCGCTGATGTCCGAGGCGAGTTTCATCGAGCTCGAGCAGATCCAGGAGGCGTTCGAATCGCTGATGCAGCCGTCGACGCAGTTGCAGGTGGTGATCAGGCTGTGACCGCCGGATGGCGAGGCGACGGCAGCGTCGGCTGCTCGATCGGGGCCCGAACACACGCGCACCCGGCAGGGCATCCGCCCACGCCGGGTGCGCGAAGTCGGGTTGGGCCCCGGTAGAGGTTGAACCATTTGGGGTTGGGACCCCTGAGGCGCCCCTACCGAGGTTGGTTACGACAGTAGATGCGGGCGTCTCGCATTCTCATAACGGACTGCCGCTCAGGCCGTGACAGCTTCCTCACGAACGCACACGAGTGCTCTCGCGCGTGTGCCGAAGCCGGCGCGGCCGGCGGCTGCGCCTACCAGGTGTCGAGGAAGGTGCGGCGACCTCGCCTCAGCGGTTCGGACTCGGGCACCGACCGCAAGCCGTCGACGATCCAGCGCCGCGTCTCGGCCGGGTCGATCACGTCGTCCACGCCGAACGACGACGCCGCGTTGAGCGCGCTGCTGCGCTCGTAGGCGACGGCGACGAGCCGGTCGTACTCGGCGGCACGCTCCTGGATGTCCTCGATGCGGGCGAGCGCCTCTCGGTTCGAGAGCAGCACCCCTGCCTCCAGGTTCATGCCACCGAACTCGCCATCCGGCCAGGTCACGGTGAACACCGGGGCACGCGAGCTGCCGGTCATCACGGCAAGCGAGCCGAGCGCATAGCCCTTGCGCAGGATCACCGCGAAGCGCGGCGTCTCGAGATTCGCGCCGGTGACGAACAGCCGGCTGCAGTGCCGCACCAGTCCGCTGCGCTCCACATCGGGCCCGACCATCATCCCCGGCGTGTCGACGAGCGTGATGATCGGGATGTTGAAGGCATCGCAGATCTGCCAGAAGCGAGCGACCTTGTCCGAGCCCGGGCTGTCGATCGCGCCGCCGAGGTAGGCGTTGTTGTTCGCGGTCAGCCCGAAGGGGTGGCCTTCGATGCGAATGAACGCCGTGATCATGCCCACGCCGAACTCGGGCCGCAGTTCGAGCACGGAGTCCTTGTCTGCGAGCACGCGGATCAGCTCGCGGATGTCGAAGCTGCGGTAGCGGTTCTCGGGGATGACATGGCGAAGCTGGCGCTGGTCTTCGACCTCCCAGTCCGCGATCGAGCCCTGGAAGTACGAGAGGCACTGCTTCGATACCGCAATCGCTTCGTCGTGATCCTTGACGACGATGTCGACCGTCCCCGCTGGCGCGGTGTCGGAGATCGGCCCCACCTCCTCCGGCAGGAACACCCCCATGCCGCCGCCCTCGATCGTGGCCGGACCACCCATCGCGATCAGCGAGTCTTCCGTGGCGATGATGATGTCGGTGAGGCCGAGAATCGAGGCGTTGCCGGCGTAGCACCATCCGGCCGTCACGCCGATCATCGGCACCTTGCCGCTGAGCCGCGCCATCTTCTGCCACGTCAATACCCACGGATGCCCGGCCAGGCCCTCGGTGTCACCGGAGCGGCCTCCGGCGCCCTCCGCGTGGAAGATCAGCGGGAGCGACAGCTCGTCCGCGAGATCCATCATGCGGTCGGTCTTGATGTGCCCGCGTCCGCCCTGCGTACCCGCGAACACGGTGTCGTCGTACGAGATGAACATCGTGCGCGCGCGTTTTTCGTCGAACAGATCCCCGTTCACCGACCCGATGCCGGCGACCAGCCCGTCCGCCGGCGTCTTCCGGATCAGCTCGTCGAGCGACCGCCGGGCCCGCTGGGCCGCGATCGCGAGCGGTCCGTACTCCACCCACGTGCCGGGATCGATGAGCTGCGTGATGTGCTCGCGCACGGTGCGCCGGCCGCGGCTGTGGCGGCGCTCGACCGCCTCCGGCCGGTTCTCGTCGAGCCCGAACTGGCGTCGATCGAAGACCGCCTGGAGGCTCGGCCGGATGTAGTCGAGGTCCACGACCTGTGTATCGCGCGCGATCGCCTCGCCCACATCCATCGCTTCGACGAACGCCAGCGGGTGCCCTTCGTAGACCGTCTCGCCGACGGCGACCGTCAGCTGTCTGACGATGCCTCCGACCGTGGCCTCCACGACGTGCTCCATCTTCAGCGCGCTCATCACGAACAGCAGCTGGCCGACGCGGACCGTGTCGCCCTCGGCGACGTGGATCTCGGTGACGGTCGCCTGCAGTGGCGCCGCCACGGGCTGCGTGCCCGGCGGGCCGGCGACGCGTGGTGGGGCCCCTGCGCCCATCGACCGTGTGGGCGCGCCCGCGCGGTAGAAGTCGAGCGATGCGAGTGGATCCCTGCGGTTGATCGCGGCGCCGGCGCGGCCGGACTGTGTGTCGCCACCGCTCGCGGCGCCGGCGGCCGGCGCCGCGAGCACCGCGATGTGGTCGTCGACCCAGCGCGTGTAGACGCCGTGCGCAACGAGGTCGGCGTGTTCGAGCACGCGGCGCAGAAACGGGATGTTCGTCTCGAGACCCGCGATCTGGAATTCGTCGAGCGCGCGCGCGAGCCGTCGCGCGGTGGAGGCGAAATCCCTGGAGGTGGAGTGGGCGATCACCTTCGCCAGCAATGAGTCGAAGCCGGGGTTCGTGGCATATCCGGGGACCGCATACGTGTCGACGCGCACGCCGGGCCCGCTCGGCGGCTGGAAGAACGTCAGCTGGCCACCGGACGGCCGGACGGTCCCATCGGGCTCCATGCGCTCCGTGTTCACGCGCGCCTGGATCGCGTAGCCGCGGGGGGCAGGGATGGACGCCTGCTCGAGCCCGAGACCCGCCAGCGTTTCACCCCCGGCGAGCCGGAGCTGCGCCTGCACGAGATCCACGCCGGTGACCTCCTCCGTCACGGTGTGTTCCACCTGCAGTCGCGGGTTGGCCTCGATGAACACGAACCGGTCGTCGACCGCGGTGTCGACGAGGAATTCGAACGTGCCGAGGCTGCGGTAGGAGACCGCGTCGGCCATGCGCACGGCCGCCGCGCAGATCGCCTCGCGCAGATCGGCGGTCAGCCCGGGACTCGGCGCGATCTCGAGCAGCTTCTGGTGCCTGCGTTGGACGCTGCACTCGCGTTCGCCCAGGTGACTGACGGCGCCGCTGCCATCGCCGATCACCTGCACCTCGATGTGCCGCGCGCGCGGGATCAACTGTTCGACGTAGACGGCGCCGTTGCCGAACGCCGCCAGCGCCTCCGACTGACAGCGGGCGTATGCGTCGTCGACGTCCTCGAGACGCTCAACCACGCGCATGCCGCGGCCGCCGCCACCGGCGATCGCCTTGATCATCACGGCGGCATCCGCGCCGAGGCCGGCAAAGAACGCCCGCGCCTCCTCCGCGCTCACGGCGCCCGCGCTCCCGGGCAGCACCGGCACGCCGTACTCCTGGGCGAGCGCGCGCGCGCGGGACTTGTCGCCCAGCAGCGCGAGCGTCTCGACGGACGGGCCAACGAAGGCGATGCCCGCGTCCGCGCAACGGCGCGCGAACGCGGCGCTCTCGGCGAGGAAGCCATAGCCGGGATGGATCGCGTCGCATCCGGCGCGCTGTGCGACCGCGATCACACCCTCGATGTCGAGGTACGCGGCCGGGCCGATCCCGCTCAATGCGAGCGCCTCATCCGCGTGCTGCATGTGCGGCGAGGTCGCATCGTCCTCCGAGTACAGCGCGACGGTCGTCAGGCCGAGCTCCCCGGCGGCGCGCAGGATGCGCACGGCGATCTCGCCGCGGTTGGCGATCAGGAGTTTCGTCAGATCCATGGGCCTGCCCTCGCGTGCGACACCCATTCGGCGTGGGTGCCCGAGGCAACATAGCGGGGCAGCGACGGATCGTGAGCGCGCCGCCGGCGACGGCGTTCGTCGTCAGCCGGTGGAGTCGGCGTCGAGCAGCGCGGCCAGCCGCTTCGGTGCGCGAGCGCGGTAGCTCTCCTCGATCCACTCCTCGAGCAAATCGGGCGGCGGCGCATCCGCACCGTCGAGGCTGACGGTCACCCACCCGCTTTTGCCGAGGCCGTAGCCGGTCGGCTCGGCCTCCTCGAAGCTGAGCGCGAAGTCGCGCGACTGGGGCAGCTTGAGCGTGATGCTCAGGTCGCCGCCTTCGGGGCTCATGAACACGAAGGACTTGCCGCGCACCTTGTAGGCGCGGTCGCCCCAGGGGTGCTCCTCGACGGCCTCGGGGTAGTCGAGCGCGAGCGCCACCAGCCACGCGTCGAGATCACCACTTGGGGTCTTGCGTCGCGGCGCGGCCTCCCAATGACCGGAGGGTAAGCGCGCCGAGACGCGGCCGCAGCGCTTGCCCGGGGGCGAGGTGGTCCCGCCAGGCAAGCGGCAGCC
>JAQBZW010000184.1 GCA_027622315.1 Chloroflexota bacterium
CCCAAGACCCCTTCCTGTCCACCGCGATTCTCACTCTCGCGGTGGATCTGTTTCAGGGGGTCAGGTCATAGCGATCGAAGGCGAGCGCCGGATCTACTTCGATCACGCCGAACTGCCGCAACAGATGCGAGATCGCCCGGTTGCGGTGGCCCGTGGCGTGCTCGGATTCACACACCCGCTCGTCGAGGTCGACCGGCTGCCCTCCGGCATAGCGCTCGAACAGCGCCACCACATCCGAGCGCGCGGCGAGCGGACCCCGCGCAAGCATGCCGGCCACCGCGATCGCGCCTGTGTTCACCATCGGGTTGTGCGGGCGATGGCGGCCGAGCTCGAGCCCGATGAAGGCGTTGAAGGCCTCGCCCGTCGGTTCGACGCTGACGCGCCGGCCGACCGCGCCGCGCCCGAAGCGCGCGAGTGCCGTCGCGTAGAGAAACGGCTTGCACGTCGACTGCAGTGTGAAGCGGTCGTCCACGTCGCCCGCCGAGACGACGTCGCCGTCCGCCGTGCAGAGGGCGATGGCGAAGCGGTCCGGCGGTGCCAGCGCAAGCTCGGGGATGTACTGCGCGGTCGCACCCTCCCGCACGTCCGCGGTCTCGCGCATCACGTCGTCGAGGTGACGTTGCAGCGAAGCGAGGTCGAGATCGGGCATGGCGGTTCCCTGCTGCCCCCGCCGTCGCCGGCAGGCGCGCAATGATCGTCTGCGCTTTGCGCCCCGGTGGCCATAACCGGCACGCGCAGCCGCGCAGCCACCGAGTGCAGGCGCGCGGACAGCGAGGCCGACTCCCGACCTCAGCGTCGGGCGGGCCGGCCCAGCCTCCCCTTCCCGTTCGCCCTGAGTCAGTCGACGGGCGGTGGCGTTCCGCCATTGGTCCCTGATTCGGTCCGCGCGCGCCACGCTGTCCGGATCGGGCATGAGATCGCGCCAGATGCCCTGCGGCGTTCAGCGTGCCGCCTGCTGGAGGGCGAGGTGCCCTTCAGGCTCAGTGCGAACGGGAAAGGGAGGGCACCTGCCAGGTGGGGGTGAGGCGGCACCAGTTCGCCGGCATGGTCACGCCTGTTCGTTCGTGGGGGACGGCTTCGCCCCTATTCCTCGCGCGGCCGCTTGAACCAGATCGCGACGCGCTTCGTGCGCGTCATCTGCTCGCCGCCGGGTGCGACGGTGGTCACGCCCTGGAGCCGGTTCACGTGGAGCAGCTCCCAACCCTCGTCGCCCAGGGCGTTCAGGTCATCGATCGAGAACTTCGGCGCGCCATCGCCGTCGTTGTCGACGACGTGCACGTGGTACTCCCATTTCATGTCCGGTCACTCCTCAACAGCGTGGGGGCACATCCCTCGCGGCACCCGCGGGCGTTTCATGGAGGCATCCACCGAGCGCGAACGGTAGCGGCGATGGCGCCCGCCTGTCGCCCCGGTTCCGCCGCCGGGACGGTCGGACCGTCCGCGGTGGCCGAAGAGCCGGCTCAGGGTGCTGCACACGCACCGCAAGGGGATGACGAATGCGCACACTCGTAGACACACCGTGTCATGCACACCTCCTCGCCGGCGCGGCACTGGTGCTCGCCATCGCACTGACCGCGACGGCCTGCGGCGGAGGGGACGGTGGGGGCGGCGCGAATCAAGCCGCGGCAACGGCCGCTGCCGCGAGCACGGCTTCGGCGGCCGCGAGCGCGGCGGCCACCGCCCGCGCCGAACTTGCGACGACCGCTGTGGCAACCCCCGCGGGGACTGCCACGGCCGCCGCCGACACGCCCTGTGACGGCGTGCCGACGGCGTCGCAAGCCGAAGGGCCGTTCTACTCGGCAGGCTCGCCGGAGACGCGCGACCTGATCGCCAACGCTGCGTCGTTCCAGCGGCTCACGGTCACGGGTAGTACGACGCTCGAAGTGCGCGGCCGTGTACTCACAACCGACTGTGAGCCAGTGGCCGCCGCATGGCTGGACTTCTGGCAGACAGACGTGGCGGGGAACTACGACAACTCGGGCTACGAACTCCGGGGCCACCAGTTCGCGAACGCGAGCGGCGAGTACCTGCTCCGGACCGTGATGCCCGCCGAGTATCCCGGGCGGTCGCCCCATATCCACGTCAAGGTCCGTGCTCCCGACGGCCCGGTGCTCACGACGCAGATCTACTTCGCAGGCGAGGCGGGCAACGCCCGGGACGGGCTGTTCGACGCTTCGCTGCTCATGGAGGTCACCACGGCGCCAGACGGCGGGCTCGTCGGGACGTTCGACTTCGTGCTCCCGGCGCGCTAGGCGGCCGCGCGGGTCGCGCCGCTCGCTCTCCGGTTGCGGCGGCCGCCGCCACGGCGTGGTGCACCGGGCGATCGAGCGGGTTCGGCACCAGCGCGTCGGGACCCGTGAGTTCGGCGAGTGCGCGCGACGCGGCCAGCAGCATCTCGTCGGTGAAGCGCGTGGCGTGCACGTTGTGCACGCTGCGGCCGTGGGCAGCGAAGGCGGCGCCGCGTACACCAGCCACGACAGGCGTGATCTCCGGGTCGGGGCTCAGCGCGAGGTTCCTTCCCGGGATCTCCATCGGTCGTTACCGCTCCGCGCGCGGGAGGGGTGCGGTGTCTCTCTGCTCACGGCAGCCGGCCGCGCCCCGTGCCGGGCGGCGTCGACCTTTCGGGACGGCGACCTGGTTCGCCTTCGAGACGTGCGCGCCGCTGCGCGCGGCCGCCCTGACGGGCGGTCGCCCGGGACCGTGCCCGCGAAGCTCTCGCTGCGCAGTTACCTTGCGGTGCCTGTGATCGGCCGCTCCGCGGAGATCCTCGGAGCGCTCGTCTTCGGGCACGAGAAGCTTGGCGTGTTCGCGGAGCGCGACGAGCGCGTCGCGGCGGCGATCGCCGGGCAGGCCGCGATCGCGATCGAGAATGCCCGGCTGTACGAAGAGGCACAGCGCGCGATCGAGGTGCGCGAACAGTTCCTCGGCATCGCTTCGCACGAGCTGCGGACGCCGCTGACCGTGCTCCGTGGCTATGCGCAGCTGCTGCAGCGCCAGATCCGCCGCGGCTCACTCGATCTCAACCAGCTCCCCGGGGTGGTTGAACACCTGGTCGAGAGCGCGGACCGCCTGAATCGGTTGATCAACGAGTTGCTCGATACCTCCCGCCTCCAGCGCGGACGCCTCGACCTGCATCGCGAGCCGGCCGATCTCGTGTCCGTGGCGGCGCTCGTGCTCGAGCGCTTCGAGGATGTTCCGGAGCGCACACCGGCGCATTCGCTCGTGCTCGACGCGCCCGCGCCGGTCGTGGGCAGGTGGGATGTCGGACGCGTAGACCAGGTGCTCACCACGGTCGTCGACAGTGCCGTGAAGTACTCCCCGGACGGCGGTGAGGTCCGCGTGTCGGTCCGTCGGCTGGATCACCACGCCGAAATCACCGTGAGCGATCAGGGCATCGGCATCGACGCCTCCGATCATGCAGCGGTGTTCCAGCCATTCCAACGCGTCTGCGAGGACAAGCGTGTGACCAGTGGGCACGGGCTCGGGCTGTACATCGCCGAGCAGATTGTCGGGCGCCACGGAGGCACGATCACGCTCGACAGCACGCCGGGCGCCGGCAGCCGCTTCACCGTCAGCCTCCCGGTCGACGCCAAGGTCTCGGCGGACGATGCCCCCCGCCGCCCTGCCTCCACAGGCTCAGCTCCCAGCTGAGCGGCCGCGCACGCCTCCACCTCCCGATAGGCTGTCCTTCGCAAACCGAGGAGCAGCCGATGATTCTCGAGGGCGACCAGTTCGCCGATCCGGAGTTCCGCCGTGGCGTCTGGCGGCAGACGGCGACGACCGTGGCCATGGTCACGAGCGCGCACGATGGATCCGCGAACGTGATGGCCTGCGAGTGGGCGATGATGGTCGCCGTATCGCCCCTGCGTTTCGTGATCTCGGTCGGTCCGCGCCACGCGACGCACGAGCTGATCGAGCGCTCCGGTGAGTTCGGACTGAGCTTCTGCTCGGATCGGCAGGCGCGGCTCTCGCACGTATCGGGCTCGTACTCGTTGAACGACATCGACAAGTGGACGCTCGCCGACTTTCCGACTTACCCCGCGCACGTGATCGCGGCCCCGATGATCGAGCACTGCGCGCTCAACGTGGAGTGCCGCGTGGCGGAGACTTCGCCGCTCGGCGATCACACGCTCTTCCTCGGCGAAGCGCTGTGGGCCCGCTTCGATGCGGAGCGGCAGCCGCTGATCTACCACGCCGGGCAGTACCGGTACCTCGGCGAGCAGATCCCGAAGGACTGAGCCTCTATGCTTAGCCGGCGATCGCGACAGTCGCCACCATCGGCCGGCGCATGCCCTCCGTCCGAGCGCACGTTCGTCCAGCGCAGAGCGGGTCTCGGTCGCGCTCCGCGCGCCGTCCGTGGAGATGTGTGATTCGGTGAGCGCCACACCCGCCCCTCGTGTCCGCTTCCCGGCGCTCCAGCACCGAGACTTCCGCACGCTCTGGACCGGGATGCTGCTTGCGAGCGGAACGACTGCGTTTCAGTACTACGCGCAGATCTGGCTGGTCTACAGCCTCACGGAATCCGCGCTCGTGCTCGGCGTGCTGGGTGCGACGCGTGGCGTGGCGATGCTGACCTTCGGGCTGTACGGCGGTGCGCTGGCGGATCGCATGGATCGCCGGCGCCTGCTGATGATCACGAGCATCGCGACCATGCTCGTGAACGCCACGCTGGGCACGATGGCGGTGACGGGCACGATCGTGTTGTGGCAGGTGTTCGTGTTGATCTTCATCGCCGCCGCCACGCAATCGATCGACGCGCCGGTGCGCCAGGCGCTGATCCCCGAGCTGGTGCCGCGCGAGCACATCTCGAATGCGGTCGCGCTGACGATGGCGGCGCAGATGGGCACGTTCGCGCTCACGCCGGCGCTCGCCGGCTTCGTGATCGACGCGCTGGGGCCGGGCGGCGCGTACGCCGTCAGCGTGGGCGGAAACGTGATCGTGATCGCCACGCTCGCGCTGCTGCATTACCGCGGGGCGGCCACCGAGGCGCGCCGCACGAGCGTGGTCAGTAACATCCGGCACGGTGTGCGCTACGTGCGCGGCGATGGGCTCGTGCTGCGCATCATCCTGATCATGCTGACGATGGGTGCGTTCGGCAGCGCGATCTTCAACGGGCTGATCGCGAAGTGGGCGTCGGAGATCCTCGATCTGCGGCCCGGGCAGTATGGCGTGATCGCCTCCATGTGGGGCCTCGGCACGCTGATCATCTCGTACGCGCTCGCCTCGACGAACCTGCTCGATCACAGAGGCCGCATCTTCATCATCAGCTCGATCGGCTTCGGGCTCTCGTTCGTGGCCTTCGGCTTCGCGCGCTGGCTGCCGCTCGTCGGCTTCGCCTACCTGCTCAACGGGATGGCGATGGCGGGCTCGAACGTGAGCTCGATCTCGATTGTGCAGAGCATTGTGCCGAACGACGTGCGCGGTCGCGTGATGTCGCTCTACGGGCTGAACCAGTCGGTCGCGCAGCTGAACGGCATCACGCTCGGGGCGGTGGCGCAGGTGATGGGCATGGCGTTTCTGCTGCCCGCGACCACGATCGTGTGCACGGTCGTGGTGGTGGCGCTCGTGCTCACGTCCCCGGGCCTCCGCCGCATCGACGCCGAGCCGGTTGCGGCAGAGCCGGCAGCTCCGCCCGAAGCGGCCGGAGGCGCCTGACCTCGCCCGACGCCCGCCACTCGCGCGAACGCGCTCAGGGCAAGATTTCGATCGCCGCCCGCTGGCCGACGATCGCGGCCCACTCCCGCCCCGCGTCGGCCGTGCGGAACCAGATGTCGCGATGCATCCCGTGTACGGCGCTACCCGTGTCTTCGCACGTATACGTGCGGCCGGTGGGGTCGCCGTCGATGCGGAAGCGCTGACCGAGGTAACGAGCCGAGCAAGCGGCCGCGCCGGAGTGCACACGCACGCCGTTGCGCATATGGCCGCAGAACCCGCCTCCGTCGCCGATGCGGCGGCCTGAGGCGCCCGGCGTGCAGTAGTAGTAGCTGAGCGTCGCCTGGATGCGGGTGCCGGGGCCGAGCGCGGGCGCGGCGCTCAGCTCGATCGCGCGCGAAC
>JAQBZW010000185.1 GCA_027622315.1 Chloroflexota bacterium
GGGACGTCGAGCCGTACCGGCTGCGTGGGAGCACGATCCATGCACGCGCCTGCGACGATCTGGCTGGCGCCGTCGCCGTGCTGGCGACGCTTGACCGCGCCGCGGCGGGCGGCGCGCCCGGCCACGTGGTCGGGCTGTTTACGCGGGCGGAGGAGGTTGGCCTGCTGGGCGCGGCCGCGGCCGCGCACAACGGCCTGATCCCCCCGCGCGCGATCGTGATCGCCGTTGAAACGTCGTCGATGGCCGGCGGGCGCGCGGTGCAGGGAGGTGGCCCGATCGTGCGCGTGGGCGACGCGCGCCACATCTTCTCTCCGCACGTCTCGCTGTGGATGACCGCTCTCGCCGCGGAGCTCGCGAGCGAGCAGCCCGACTTCGCGTACCAGCGCAAGCTCATGGACGGCGGCACCACAGAGGCGACGGCGTTCGACCTCATGGGGCACGAAACCGGCGCCGCGTGCATCGCGCTCGGCAACTATCACAACGCCGGCCCGCGCGGACGCGTACGCGCGGAGACGGTCGATCTCCGCGATCTCGAGGGGCTCGTCGTGCTGTTCGAGCGGATGCTCCGCGAGCTCCCGCGCTACGAGCGCGCGCTCGTAGATGCCCGCCGTCGCTGGGAGCGCATCGGGCGCGAAGCGGCGAGTGAGCTGGCGGCGGCGGCGCCGGTCGCCTCCGCGGCGGCGCGATAGTTCCAGCCTGCCATGTCGTGGATCGCGGCCGCGGTGATGTCGATGCGGAGCGAGACGCGCTCCTGCTCGGCCAGCATCGCGCGGTGCACCAGCTCGCCCTCCGCGCCCAGATAGCGCCGGGCCCCGCCGGGCGCGCGCGGGACGGAACGTGACGACCTGCGCCCGTCCCCGAATCAGCAGCGAGCGGTATGGCCAGGCGCGCTCGTCGAGCGTGAACGCGACCCTGGATCGCCGTCGACGTGGCGGCGCTTGGCGGAACCCACGCCGATGTCGATCCAGAGCGCTCCGCGTGCCCGGAGGAACCACACCGGCGTGGCGTGTGGCGCACCGTCGTGTGCGGGCGTGGCGAGGACCGCAGTCGCCGGGCTGCGCAGCATGGCCTCGGCCCGCCGCCGGGAGCACGCTCAGGACGCTGCCGCCTCGCGCGAGTCGCCTGCGAGCGCAGCCTCGAGCCACGCGCGCTCCGGTACGCCGCGCAGGCCGTCGCTCGTCGCGTAGACGCGGCAGCCGGGCGCGTACTCGCCCGGGTCGACGTATCCCGGATCGATGTCGCGACCGTTGATGCGAATCGTCGGCGAGCCCGGGAAGCGGACCCGCAGCGCAGTTTCGTCGTCCGCAACTTCGACCACCTGGATCTCAGCCACGACTCCGCTTGCGGCCATGACGTCATCGAGCAACGCGCGGGCAGCGATGTGGTGCGGGCAGCCGTCGAACCAGAGGAAGTCGACCGCGGGCGAGGTTGTGATGTGCGTCATATTCACTCCGCTGATCGCATTCCGGTCAGAATCGGTACGCTAGACCTTGGAGTGACTCGAAGGTCAAATGTGATCCGGCGCACCACCGCGCAGCTGATCGCGGCGGGAAGGGACGGGCTGTGCGTATTCAGGAGGCGGCCGAGGCGTCGGGGTTGCCGGCGGACACGATCCGGTTTTACGAGCGGAGTGGCGTGCTCCCGCGACCGCCGCGCGGCGCGAACGGGTACCGCGCGTACACGGAGGAGCACCTCGGCACGCTGCGGCTCGCGCGCGGGCTGCGCGAACTCGGGCTGCCGCTGGACGACATCACCGCGATCCTCACGGTCGCGCATGACGCGACCTGCGGAGACGTGAGGCGGACGCTCGCCGCGACGCTGGGGCGGGCGATCGCGGAGGCCGATGCGCGAGTCACGGAGCTGTCGAACGCGCGAGAGCGGCTGGCCGGACTGCGCGAAGGCGTGATGGCGCTCAACTCGCGCAGCGACCGGCTACCTGGCATGGCGCCCTGCGACTGCGTACGCCTGGCGAGCGAGCTGACGGGCCCATAGTGGGCCGGGCGGGCGCGTCGCCGACCGCGACGCTCAGCCGTGCGCTCAGGTCGGTTGATGGCGGTGCTCGACGTCGATCAGAAAGCGCTTCCAGAACACGAACGCCCGCTCGGCGTCGACCCAAACGTGCTCCGCCCAGACGCGCAGGCTGGGTGCGACATGGATCTCCAGGCCGTCGTGGTCGAGCCGCGCGTAGCGCGTGAGGTTCTTGCCCTTGAGGTAAGTGTCGACCGACACCTCCAACCGGCCGCTTCAGCCGACCGGGGGGATGAAGTCCAGCGCAATCACGCCCCCGCGCTCGCGCGCGAGCCTGACGGCTTGCTCTGTCAATTCAAGCTCCACATGGACCAGCCTAACGGTGACGGTGACCGAACGTTGTGCGCTTGCTCACCGAACCTGGCGCCGCCCCGGCTTCGCCGACACCCGGAGTTACGGCTCGGTGCCGGATTCGAGCGCGCCGGCACCGCCCGTGCGCGGGCTCGGCTCCGCCTCCCATCGCGCCTTTGCGGCAGGCCAATCGTCCTCGAGCATCGACATGAAGTGCGTGTCCACGTACTCGCCGTGTTCGAAGAAGTTGTGACGCAATACCCCGTCGAGCCGGAAGCCGGCCTTTTCGTAACAGCGAATCGCGCGTCGGTTGGAGACCTCAGGATCGATCGTCACGCGGTGTACGTGCTTCTGTTCGAAGAGGAACGCCAGCATCGTGCGGATCGCTTCCGTGCCGATGCCCCGGTTCCGGGCCTCCCCCTCGCCGATGAAGATGTCGATGCCCGCACTCCACTCGTATTCCCGGCCCGGATACGCGTGGGAGTACTGGATCTCGCCGACGCCGCGGCCGTCGACTTCGATCACAAAGCGCCAGGTCGGGCTCGTGTCGTCGGGCTCGACGTAGTCGTCCCATGCGTCCGCGATCGACGCGGGCGGATCGCCGTAGAAGCGCACGACCTCGGGCTCGCTCAACCAGCGGACGATGTCCGGCAGGTCGGCGTCAACCACCGGGCGGAAGCGCACGCGGGGCCCCTCGATCGGGCGTTGGTCTGCGGGTGAACGGGCTTCGGGCTCTGCCATCGGTGAGCGCTCCTGGCTGTGGGGGAGGGCGGTGGCGGCGCCTGGGGATCGTCACATCCGGCAGCCCCGCCTCGCAAGCCGCTCGTCCTCTGTCCCCGGTCCTTCGCCGCTAATGGGACGACTGGTTATCATGCCCGTGAACAAACTCCGGCATCACCCGCCGTTCTGCTCTGGGGGCTTTGCGTTGGCGTTTGATTTGCAACCTGATCCCGCGGAGGCCCAGGACGAGGTGCTGAGTCGCCTTGTCCGGGTGATCCAGGAGGCGGCCGGGGACGACCCCTGGGCGTTGGTTGGTGCGGGCGCGGTGCGCCTGCAGGGTGCCGAGGCCTCCTCTCCGAATCTGGAGTTTCTGACCACAGAGGGCGTCGTCGCGGCGTTGAGCGACATGCTCGGTGTCTCCGCCGAGTGGGGGCGCGGCGCGCACTTGGCATCGGAACGCCTGCACTTCCTGCGGCACGGTGTCCCGGTCTTCGTGTTCGGCGACCCCGTCTTTCACGGTCCGTACGAGTCCCTGTCGCCGCGCGAGGTGCCATCCCTGTGGGACGCGCGCGTGCGGGTCGACGTCGGCGGTGTGGGCGTGCTGTGCATGCCGCTGGAGTGGGAGCTCGTGCTCGCTGTGGTGCTCAGCGCGACCAGCAGACAACACGCGCTGCGTGATCGCATGCGCGTGCACGGCTACGACAGTCGCCTGATCGTGCGTCTGCTGCGCGAAGGGCGTGTCACCCACGACACCGAGGAAGCGGTCTGGGCCGTGCTCGAGGGCGGGCGTTAGCCGCGCCGTCGCCGCCCGCTACAATCCCGCCGGTCAGTCAGTCAACGTCTGCCGCCGGTCGCGAATCGATTCGACGTCCGCGTAGCCCCGGACCGGGAGGAATCCACCATGCCCATGACCGTTGGCACTGGAATCGGCACCGACATGCACGCTGTGCCCACGCGTGCGCGCGCGCTCGAGGAGCTCGGCTACGACTTCGTCGCGATCGGCGAGACGACGGCCAACCCGTTCCTTCCGCTCGTGCTCGTCGCGGAGCACACCACGCGCCTGAATTTCGGCACCTCCGTCGCGATCGCGTTTCCACGGGTGCCACACATCTCGGCGAATTTGGCGTGGGACCTCTCGCGTTACTCAGGCGGCCGCTTCGTGCTGGGCCTGGGCACGCAGGTGAAGGGCCACAACGAGCGGCGTTTCTCGGTGCCGTGGGCGCCCCCGGGGCCGCGCCTCCGCGACTACATCAACTGCATGCGCGCGATCTGGGACTCGTGGCAGAACGGGACGAAGCCCGACTACGAAGGCGAGTACTACCAGTACAAGCTCACGAGTCCGATGTTCAACCCGGGCCCGATCGAGCACCCCGACATCAAGGTCGTGATCTCTGCGGTCAATCCGTTCAACGCGCGGCTCGCGGGCGAAGTCGCGGACGGCATCGCGATTCACGGCTTCAGCACCTTCAAGTACATCCGTGAGGTGCTGCTGCCGGCCGTGCACGAGGGCGCACGCCGGGCGGGCAAGGATCTGAAGGACCTCAAGATCAGCGGCGGCGGATTCGTGGTCACCGGGCGGACGGAGGAGGACGTTGCCGTGGCGCGCGAGCGTTCGCGCCGCCAGATCTCCTTCTACGCCTCCACGCGCTCGTACTCGAAGGTGATGTCGACGCACGGCTGGGACGACGAAGCGGCGCACTTGCACCGGCTCTCGATCGAAGGCCGGTGGGACGACATGGTCCCGATCATCACCGACGACATGATGGAAGAGTTCTGCGTGATCGGCACCTGGGACGAGCTGCCGGGCAAGATGCGCGAGAAGTACGCCGGCCTCAATACACAGGTTGGGTTCGGCGGCGAGCCGCGCAATCCGGACGAGGTCGCGCAGATCAAGGAACTGATCGCCGAGCTGAAGACGATTCCCGCTGTCGGCGAGGTCTAGAGAGGTCTCAGCGTCGGGGCGAGCGAGCAGACCGAATGCGAATCGGGCTGGACTTCGACGGGGTCATCACGGACACCGTCGGGGCAATGGTGACATACGCGGCGAACGCGGGGCTTGTGCTCGCTCCGCGGGACTGCATCGCCCCGCATGGGCCTGCCGGCCTTGAGCCTCTGGATTTCGAGACCCTCGTCGCGGCGACCCACGAAACGGACTACTCGCTCTCGTTTCTTCCGATGGCTGGCGCGGTTGAAGCCCTCGCGCACCTCGCGGAGCAGCACGAGGTTGTGGTTCTCACAGCGAGGCGAGGCGCTGCTCTCGACTACGCGATGCGATGGTCCGAAGCGGCGGGAGTTCGAACGTTCATCCGCCACTTCGTGAGTTCCGATGGCCATACGAAAGCGGCGATCGCCGGACCTCTCGGTCTCGACGTGCTCGTCGATGACCTGCCAGGCAATTTGCTCGGGCTCCCGTCGTCGGTGCGCCCACTCCTGTGGGCGACGGATTACAACGATCAAGCGGAGACTTCGCCACGTGTCCGCCGCCTGAGTAACTGGGGCGAGTTGCTCAGGCTCGTGGGCGTCAACGCCTGCTCGTGAACTCGTAAGCGGGACACTGAACCGGGACCCGATCCGACCGGCGCCCGTCCGTGATGCAGTTCTCTCCCGCGCCGAGACCGGTTAGCTCGTCAGCCGCTCGATCGCACGCCCGTATGCGCGCAGATCGTCACCGTCGATCTGGAGCTGGTGCAGATCGACGCCGGCGTCCGCTTGCTCCGCGACGCGCTCCGCGCACTGCTCGAGCGTGCCCACGAAGTCGAAGCGGTCGACGAGGCCGTCAGGGACCGCCGCGATCGCGGCGTCGCGCCCACCGTCCGCCCACGCGCGGCGGATGGCCGCGGCCTCATCCGCGAGCCCATGGCGACCGAACTGTCGGTAGTAGAAGTCGCCGTTGCGCGCGACGAAGAACGCGAGCGTCTCGACGCGTGCGGCGCGTAGCGCTGCGGCACGGTCCCGGTCCGCCACGACGGTGATGCTCCCGGGCGCGCGCACGGTGAGCGCCGCCGGGTCGCGG
>JAQBZW010000186.1 GCA_027622315.1 Chloroflexota bacterium
TCCGTTCGCGCTGAGCACGTCGCCGCGCCCCGCGCCCCCGCTCGCCCCGAGCCCGTCGCGGAGCGCCGCACGCCCGTTCGCCCTGAGCCTGTCGAAGGGCGCGTCGAACTGGCGCCCGACATCGGACACGCCACCATCGCGACTCCCGGGCGACCTCACCCTGCTGCTGCTTTCCCCCCGCCCAGCGCACCCCACCGTCACAGCGAGAAGAGGCAGCAGGTGACCGACGAACCCGGCGCGAACGGTGACGGCGCGCGCGAGCTCCCGATCGCAGAGCCGCCACAGCGCGTCTCGGGTCTGCGATTCCCGGCGAGCTGGCGCCTGCCGGGCAAGCCGGCCGATCTGACCGCGGCCGCCGAGGACGCGTGGCGCCAGACGGGCTTCCAGATGGGCGACGACCTGCGCCAGCTGCAGGCCGGCATCGATCTTCAGCTGGCGCTCGCGAAGACGGGCTACACCCCGGGCGCGCGCACGATGATCATGGCCGGCTTTGCCGGCCTGTGGAGCCGCGCATTTCTCGGCACCACGGACGCCGCCGGGCTGATCCGCCGCGGCGGCTACCAGAGCGCGCTCGCGCTGATCCGGCAGGCGATTGAGTTCGTTGCCGCGCAGGCCAACCTCGGCCACGAGCTCGACTCGTGGCGGCGGTGGACGCACGAGGCGTACGGCCGCCACACGGAGACGCGCTCGATCGAGGTCGGCACCGGTCACTACTTCGGCGGCGAGGCGATCGCCGGCGATCCGCACCTGCGCGTGATCTACCGCGCGGCGAGTGACTTCGCGCGCCCGAACTTCGGCCCGACCGCACTGCTGGTCGCCAACGAGGCGAACCACGAGCGCTACCCCCTGATCTTCGCGGACGAGGCATTTCACCTGGGCTGGGCCCAGCTGCAGCTCGGCTGGTTGCTGCGACTCGGACTGATCCAGCTGCACACAGCCATGCACCTGCCCCAGCAGTTCCCCGCGCCGAGCGAGCTGCGCGAGCAGATCGTGGCCTACGTCGCTGAGATCGAGCGGCTGCTCAGCGATCCGTCGCGCTGTCGCGTCGAGGAGGTCGAGGACGAGGCTGGCCGTCGCCGGCACCTGCTCGTCGAGTTCCGGCGTCAGAGTGCGGACGCGCCGCGGCGGTTGCTCTTCTAGGCTGCGCTCGGCACCCTTTCGGGTGCCGCTTGCGGAAACGATCCCACCGTCGCCTCGCGTGTTCGGCACCCTCTCGGGTGCCGCTCGCGGAAGCGATCCCACCGTCGCCTCGCGTGTTCGGCACCCTCTCGGGTGCCGCGCGGAAGCGATCCCAACGTCGCCTCGCGTGCTCGGCGCCTCGTTGGGCGCCGCCTCGGAGGCGAGCCCACCCGCCTGAACACACGGTGCCCGCACTCCCCCCTGAGCCAACTTCTGGATACGATGACGGCGGTGTGGCGACCGGTCCGGCCGCCGCTCGTGCCCTCCCCACACGGGCGCGCCGTGGATCGCATCGGACGTCGCATGATCATCGCGCGGGCGGAGGGATTCGGAGGGCGACGCTCATGACGCTGCGGGTGGGGATCAACGGATTCGGCCGAACCGGGCGACAGGCCTTTCGTGCGTGGTATACGCGCCGCCGTGACGATTTCGAGATCGTCGCGATCAACCGCGGTCCCGTCAGCATCCGCACACACCTCCTCCGCTATGACTCCGACTACGGGCGCTTCCCCGCGGAGATCGTCGACGGCGAGGACTGCTTCACCGTCGATGGGCACGAAGTCCGCGTCTTCAACGAAGACGACCCGACCGAGATCCCGTGGGGCGACGCAAACGTCGACCTCGTGATCGACTCCACCGGCAAGTTCCGCGACGGCAAAGCCGCCGGCGCGCACCTCCGCGATTCCGTGAAGAAGGTCCTGATCTCCGCCCCCGCGAAGGGCGTCGACTGGACCGTGATCATGGGCATCAACCACGACGAGTACCGCCCGAGCGAGCACCGCATCATCTCGGCCGGCTCATGCACCACGAACTGCGTGGTGCTCGCGGTCAAGGTGCTACACGACGCGTTCGGTGTGGAGCGCGGGCTGATGACCACGATCCACGCGTACACCGGTGACCAGAACCTGGTCGACAACTCGCACAAGGATCTGCGTCGCGCCCGCGCGGCCGCGCTGAACATCATCCCCACGTCATCCGGAGCGTCGGCGGCGGTCGGCCAGATCATTCCCGAGCTCGCCGGCAAGTTCGACGGCTTCGCCTACCGCGTGCCCACGCCAACGGTCTCCGTCGTTGACCTCGTCACCGATCTCCGCGACAGCCCGTCGATCGGCGAGATCAACGAGGCATTCCTGACGGCGGCCGAGGGGCCGCTCAAGGGCTACCTCCACTACGAGCGCGACGAGCTCGTCTCGATGGACTTCAAGGGCCACCCGGCCTCGGCGATCCACGACGCGCCCTCGACCATGGTCGTTGACGGCGATCTCGCGAAGACCGTCACCTGGTACGACAACGAGTGGGGCTACTCGTGCCGCCTCGTCGATGTCTGCGCGCTGATCGCGGAGCGCGGGCTCGAGTAGTCCGCGGCGCCACCCGCGGACGGAAGTGGTCCCGCGCATGCTCCTTGACACGCGTGCCGTGCTGTTCGACCTCGACGACACGCTGATCGACTTCAGCGGCAACCAGGTCTGGGCGTGGAGCGAGGCGTGTCGCGCCGAGAGCTTGCGCCTCGGCGGCCTCGCACCCGAGCCCTTCGCCGACCTGATCCGCACGATCGGCGCGTGGTTCTGGTCCGACGCCGATCGCCACCGCACCGGTCGCCGCGATCTGCGGGCCGCGAGCACCGAGATCGTGCGGCTCGCGTTCGAGCGTGCCGGCGTCTCGCCGGCCGACCCCGACACACCGCGTGCGATCGCGCATCACTTCCGGGATCTGCGCGAGGCCGGGGTCGCGCTCGTGCCGGGCGCGCTCGAGTTGCTGGAGGCGCTCCGCGCACGCGGCTGCGCGCTCGCGCTCGTGACCAACGGCACCGCCGCCGATCAGCGCAAGAAGATCGACCAGTTCGAGCTCGCTCGGCACTTCGATCACATCCAGATCGAGGGCGAGTTCGGCGCCGGCAAACCGGAGGAGGCCGTCTACCACGCCGCGCTCGCTGCGCTCGCCGCCGCGCCCGGGGAGACGACGTTCGTCGGCGACAACCTGGAGTGGGACGTCGCGGCGCCGATGCGCATCGGCGTTCAGGCGGTGTGGGTGGACGTCATCGGCGGTGGACTGCCCACCGGACACGCCGCGCGACCGCGGCGCATCGTCCGGTCGGTCGCCGAACTGCACGACGAGCTGTAACAGGAAGCGGGATGCCGAAGCGCACCCGACTGTCGATGCCCCACACCGATGCGTGGCCCTCGCCCCACGCCGGCCGACGGAGTGACGGCTAACGCGGCGGCGCCTCGCGGACACCCGCCGCCGCGAACTCGTCGCGACGCGACTGCGTCAGCGCGACCATCGCCGCCGGGATCTCGCGCGCTCCACCGAGCACGCGCGCGTTGAGCGCGAGCACCGCGGTCTCCTCGATCACCATGTTCGCGCGCGCGGCGCCGGCGGCGCTGCCGGAGAACGCGAGCACCCCGTGATTCGCGAGCAGCACGCCGCCAATCTTCGCGTGCGCGCGGATCGCCTTTTCGATCTCCTCCACGGACTCGCGCGACCCGCGCGGGCCATAGCCCGCCAGCGGCACGCCGTCGGTCATGTCGAAGCGCGCCATCGCCTCGTAGATCAGTGCGATCGGCTGGCCCGCTACCGCGAAGCTCGTCGCCGCCGGGGAGTGGGTGTGCACCACCCCTCCGGCCTCCGGCCGCAGCCGGTAGACCACGCTGTGCATGTCCACGATCTCGGCGGAGGTCGGCTCGACCGCCCCCTCGAGCAACGTCCCCTCGAGGTCGAAGAGCGCGATCTGCTCCGGGCGCAGCGAGTCGATAGAGCCGCCCGCCGTGAGCAGGAACTGATCGGTCCCCGGCACGCGTGCGCTGATGTTGCCGTGGCGACTGATCTGCATGATGCCCGACTCGATCAGCTGTCGGCCGGCGTCGATGATCCTGGCGGTACCGCTTCAGCTCATCCTGTCCCATTGATCTTCCTCCCGCTGTCGCGTGTCCTGGCTCGAATCTACACCCGGGCCGAGCGCCTGACCTCGCCAATCCGCATCGCGTCCACCGGCGGCGACCGCTAGACTGGGTCACCCATGCTTGACGCGCTTTCCGACCGCCTGCAGCACACGTTCCGACGCCTCGGGTCCTCCGGCAAGATTTCGGAAAAGGACCTCGACGAGGCGCTGCGCGAAGTGCGCATCGCGTTGCTCGAAGCCGACGTGAACTTCAAGGTCGTGCGCGAGTTCGTCGCGCGGGTCCGTGAGCGTGCGCTCGGCCAGGAGGTGCTCAACTCGATCACGCCCGGCCAGCAGGTGATCGGCATCGTCCACGACCAGCTCGTCGAGGTACTCGGCCGCGATCACGAGGCGATGCGCGCGGCTGGCGACGGTCCGACCATCGTCCTGATCGTGGGCGCGAAGGGCTCGGGCAAGACGACGCTCGCCGGTCGCCTCGCGCTGCGCTTCAAGAAGGAGGGCCGTCGGCCGCTGCTGGTCGCCACCGACTTCGAGCGCGTGGCCGCCAGCGAGCAGCTGCAGGTGCTCGGCCAGCAGGTGGACGTGCCCGTGTGGGTGGAGGAGCGCGCGGTGCCGGCCGTCGACGTCGTTCGGCGCGCGATGAAGGAAGCCACGCGCATCGGCGCGAACGCGATCGTGATCGACACGCGCGGCGCCGTCGCCCTCGACGACGAGCTTGCCGACGAGCTCGCCGCGGTCGCGGACGAGGTCGATCCGACCGAGATCCTGATCGTCGTCGACGCCATGACCGGCCAGGAGGCCGTCACGCTCGCACGCGATTTCGACGAGGCAATCGAGGGCACCGGGGTCGTCGTCACGAAGGTCGACTCGGACACCCGCGGTGGCGCCGTGCTCTCGGTTCGTGAGGTCACCGGCCTCCCCATCAAGTTCATCACCACCGGCGAGCGCCTCGAGGCGCTCGAGGAGTTCCACCCGGACCGCTTCGCGTCGCGCGTGCTGGGCATGGGCGACGTGATGTCGCTTGTCGAGAAGGCGCGCGACACGCTGGGCGAGCGCGACATGAAGGACATCGCGAAGCGCATGCGCACCGGCCAGTTCGATCTGGAGGACTTCCTGGCGCAGATGCAGCAGATGAAGGAGATGGGGCCGCTCAGCGGTCTGCTCGATATGCTGCCCGGCGGCGGGAACCTGGCGAAGCAACTCGGTGGCGCCAGCTTGGACGACCGTTTCTTCAAACAATCGGAAGCGATCATCCAGTCGATGACGATCGAAGAGCGCCGTCACCCCGATCTGCTCAACGGATCACGGCGGCGGCGGATCGCCCTCGGTTCCGGCACGACACCGGCCGATGTCAATCGCCTCTTGAACCAGTTCAAGGATGCGAAGAAACTGATGCAGGCAATGACCACCGGCAAAGGCGCCGGCGGCCTGATGCGTATGCTTGGCCTGTGACGGCGAGCCCCGCACCATGACACAGAAATCGAACACCGAATCGGCGACGATTCCGATCCTCGGAGGCCGGCTTGCTACGAATTCGACTGCGACGCACGGGTAAGAAGAAGCAGGCCTCGTACCGAGTGGTGGTGGCCGATGGCAACGCCCCTCGCGACGGCGACTTCGTCGAGATCCTGGGGCACTACAACCCGCGCACAGAGCCGAACACGATCGTGCTCAACGAAGAGCGCGTGAAGCACTGGCTCGGGGTGGGCGCACAGCCCTCTGAGACCGTGCACCGCATCCTCTTCAAGCAGGGGCTGACGACGGTCGAGCCGCCGAAGCGGCAGACCGCACCGTCGAAGGTCGAGGTCGCGGCCGCGCGCGCCGAGGCAGAGGCGGTCGCCGCAAAGGCTGCCGAGGAGGCCGCGAAGGCGGCCGAAGCAGCAGCAAAGGCGGCGGCGGATGCCGAAGCAGCTGCTGCGGCCGCCGCGGCTGCGGCCGCGCCC
>JAQBZW010000187.1 GCA_027622315.1 Chloroflexota bacterium
TCCGGGTCGTTGGAAGCGACCCGCACCGATTCGACGGGGATAACGACGGGGTCGGCTGCGAGAGCTGATTGTCGGACAAGCCTCACGATCCGCTCATAGCGACGGATCTGATCGAGCGAAGCTCCCGCGCTGACGCCCACGGCCTCATCATCGCCCCTCCGCTTGAACGTCGGGCCCGTCGCTCGCTGACTGCCCGCTCTCAGGAGTGACGCTTCGCGGAGCAGGTGCGGAGGAGTTCCGGAGCCGTTGGAACGGATTGTCAGGGTGAGGCGCGGTGGCTCGCGGAGGTCAGCAGGCCAGGCGACGGCTTCTGTTGTCAGACGGATCAGCGGTCAGGAATCGCGACCCAGAGTGTGACGCTCCGGCTCCTGCGCCGGGCCCGTCCCTAACCTTAGGCTCGCACGTGGATCGCGAATCCAACCGTTCATCGATCGGCAAGCCGGCGGGGAGATTGAATTCGCGTCCCGAGCCTCGCCCGGGCTCGTGTCCGGTCACGCCACGCCACGCCACGCCACGCGCCAGGTGCGCCAGCGGCCAACCATGCGCGCCGACCGCTCCGGCCTGCGCTGTGGGGCGAACCGATCCGATTTGATCGCGGCGAGGGAGACCAACGTGGACGCCTGGAGCGACGGCGAGGCGTACGAGTCTTACGTCGGGCGGTGGAGCCGCCCGGTGGCTCGCCAGTTCGTGCAGTCGCTGGCGGTCGCTCCAGGCGGACGCTGGCTCGACGTTGGCTGCGGGACGGGCGCGCTCAGCGCGGCGATTCTCGACCACGCTGCGCCGGCGGAACTGTGTGGCGTCGACGCGTCTCGCGAATACGTGGACTTCGCGAGCGGTTGGTTCAACGACGGAGTGGCCACGTTCGAGGTTGCCGACGCGCAAGAACTGCCCTTCCCGGACGCGCGATTCGAGGCGGCCGTGACGGGGCTCGTCCTCAACTTCATCCCTGAACCCGTCCGTGCGGTTTCGGAGTTGAGGCGCGTCGTCGTTCATGGCGGCGTGGTCGCGGCGTACGTGTGGGACTACGCCGGCGAGGCTCAGATGTTGCGCCGGTTCTGGGACGCCGCCGTCGCGCTCGATCCCGCCGCCGCCGCCCTCGACGAAGGGCGGCGCTTTCCGATCTGCAACGCCGGTGCGCTCGATCGGCTCTTTCGCTCGGCCGGCCTGACCGATGTCGCGGTAGGGGCAATCGACGTCGACACGACGTTCCGTGAGTTCGACGACTACTGGTCGCCGTTCCTCCGGGGGCAGGGTCCCGCCCCGGGCTACGTGGCGTCGCGCTCGGATGAGCAGCGGGAGGCGTTGCGGGAGCAGCTGCGCGCCTTGCTCCCCGTGGCGCTCGACGGCTCGATCCCGCTGATCGCACGCGCCCTCACCGTGAGCGGTCGTACGTAGCCTCGCGCGGCCGCGCGTGGTGTGCCGGCGTCTGCCTGGCACACCCGTCACGGGTGGCGGGCGTCCTACCCCTCGACCGCGCGCCTCAAATTCGCTCCGAACGCCTCCACCATCTGATCCGCTTTGCGGCGGATCAGCGGCTGGCCCAGCTCCGAGAGGCGACCCGAGAACTGCACATCCGCCACGATCGCGACCGCGGTGCGGGCGACTGTGGTCGCCTCGAGCCGCGCTTCGAGCGTGGCGGTCACCCCGGCGCCGACGCGCGGATCACGACCCTCGCCGGTGAGGCGCCACGCGCCGTCGTCGGCGCGGTCGAGGTGCGCGCGACCGGCGACGGTGAAGCCGAGCGGACCGAGACGGACGCGCACGTGCCCGTTGTACGTGTCGGGCACGGCGGGATCGGGCGTGACGTTCTCCACGCCCGGGACGCAAGCCGCCGCCGCCGGGATGTCCTCGAGGAACGTGGCCACCTTCGCGATCGGGGCGTCGACGACGATGCGATGCTCGAACTTCATGCGGGCGAAAGCCCGAGCGCGCGCTCCAGTGCGCGACGCGTGAAGACGACAGCCATGTCGCGCTTGTACCCCGCGGAACCACGGAAGTCGTCGAGCGGGTCGACCGCGTCGACGACGGCCTCGGCGGCGCGACGTACGGCCTCCGCGGTGATTGGCGCGCCCTCGAGGGCGCGTTCGACGACGGTCGCCCGCACGGGTGTGGGGCCTGCGGCGATCAGCGCAACGCGTACGCCGTGCGCGCGTCCGTCGACGATGCGCGCCAGCGCGGCGACCGCGACCGTGGCGTAGTCATCCTCCGTGCGCGGCAGGAACTTCAGGTAGACGGCGCCGGCATCCGCCGGCTGGCGCGGGACGATCAGCTCGGTGATCGCTTCGCCCGGTGCGAGCGCGGTCTCGTAGTAGTCGACGAAGAGCTCTTCCACCGGCAGCTCACGCACGGAGCGCCGGGAAGCGATGCGCACCCGCGCGTCGAGCGCGATCAGCGCCGCCGGCGGATCCTGCGCGGGGTCGGCGTGGGCGAGGCCCCCGCCGACCGTCGCGGCGTTGCGGATGCGCACGGTCGCGACGCGCGAGTACACGTGGGCGAGCAGCGGCGCGTACACGCGCACGAGATCGGACGTCTCGACATCACGGTGGCGCGTGAGCGCACCGATGTGCAGCCCGTCGGCTTCGAGCCGCACACCCTCGAGGCCGGGCACACGCTGGAGGCTGACGAGGTGGTCGGCGGCGAGCAGCGACTGCTTCATGAGCGTGACCATGGCCGTGCCGCCGGCGAAGAGCCGAGCATCGTCGCCATGTTCATCAAGCAGGCCGAGCGCCTCGTCGAGCGTGGCCGGGGTGTGGAAGCGCGTGGCGGTCACCGTGCACGCCCGCTCACGCGCGCCGCTTCCAGGATCGCCTCGCGAATCTGGTAGTAGCCGGTGCAGCGGCAGAGGTTGCCCATCATCCAGTCGGCGATCTCGTCCTCGGTCGGGGCGGGGTTCGCGTCGAGCAGTGCCTTCGCGGCGACGATCTGGCCGGGCGTGCAGATACCGCACTGGAGCCCGCCGGCCTCCACGAACGCTCGCTGCAGCGGATGCAACAGCTCCCCGTCCGCCACCCCCTCGATCGTCACGATCTCCGCGCCGTCTACCTGGGCGGCGAGCATGATGCAGGACGCCACCATGCGGCCGTCGACGAGCACTGTGCATGCACCGCACACGCCCACGCTGCACGCTTCCTTCGTCCCGGTCAGCCCGAGGTCGTCACGCAGCAGGTCGACCAGCGTGCGGCCTGCGGGCACATCGATGTCATGCGGGTTGCCGTTGACGGTGAGGTGCATCAGCGGGCCTGATCCTGCGTCGACCCCTCGCCTCGGCGCGAGCGTGGCAGGAGGCTCGCCCTGGGACCGTGTCGGTGCGTGGCGAGCAGTCCACCGGTCGCGATCAGCGAAGACGAACCACGCACGGCGTGAGCGCGCACGCACCGGGCCCGCGCAGCCGTCACTGCGCAGCCGCTCCGCGGTTCTGGAGCGCGCGGTAGACCTTCTCGGCCGTGATCGGGAGGTCGCTGATGCGGATGCCCACGGCATCCGCGATCGCGTTTGCGATCGCCGCGGCGACGGGCGTGTTTGGCGTCTCGCCGATGCCCTTGATCTGGTACGGGCCGATGCCGTTGTCCGGCTCGAGCAGCACCGTGGTGAGCTGCGGGACGTCGCGCATGGTCGGGATCTTGTAGTCGCCGAACGAGAGCGACGTGACCTGGCCATCGGCGAAGGTGAGCTCCTCCATCAGCGCGTAGCCCAGACCCTGGATCACGCCTCCGTTGATCTGGCCCTGGTGGCCAATCGGGTTGAGCACGCGACCGACGTCGTGGGCCGACGTGATCTTGAGCACGGTGACCTGCCCCGTCTCCGGATCGACCGCGACCTCCGCGATCTGGGCGGCGAAGCCGGTCATGTGCGTGGGTCCGCGTTCGTCCACGTGCGAACGGCCGGTGACGGAACGGCCCACCTCGGCCAGTATCGCCGCCCACGTGTGCGGTTCCCCTCCGGGCGTGAGCACGTCAGGGCCGCGCAGGGCGACGTCCGCTTCCGCCACGCCGAGCTGCGCGGCGAGCACGCGCGTGAGCGCCGTGCGCGCGTCCTGCGCCGCCGCGTGCGCGGCGACGGTGTTCACGCGCGTCGCCCGACTCCCGCCGATACCGGAATCGTCCTCGCCACCGGTCCCGTCCGTATCCCAGATCTCGAAGCGAATGCGGTCCACCGGCACGCCCAGCTCCTCGGCGACGACCTGCGCGAGCGTCGTGTACGTCCCGCTGCCCTGGTCGAAGATCGCCGTGCCCAGCGTGACCGCGCCGTCGGGGTGGATCGTCACCTCGGCGTTGCCCACGCCCCCGCCGGCGCCGTGATCGCCGATCGCCATCCCGCGGCCGACGTGCAGCGCCTTCGCATCGCGGTATCCAGCCGCGTCCGCTGCCGCCTGCAGCGTTTCGCGTACGCGTGGTCGCGTGATCTGGTCGCCGGATGCGGGCTCGTCGCCCTCCGCGATCAGGTTGTGCATGCGGAATTCCAGCGGGTCGATATCGAGCTCGCGAGCGATCGCGTCCAGGTGCGACTCGAGGGCGAACACGCCCTGCGGTCCGCCCGGCGCCCGCATGTGCCCGCCCGGGACGCTGTTCGTGTAGACGTGGATCGACTCGATGCGCGTGTTCGGGATGCGATATGGCCCGGCGGCGCGGGTGGCGCCTCCGATGCGACCGCCGGGCTTGTACGCGGCGTACGCGCCCGAGTTCACGAAGTACTCGACGTGGTGCGCGGTGATCGTACCGTCGCGCATAACCGCGGTACGGAAGCGGGTGAGCGTGGCGTGGCGCGGGTTCCCCGCCATGAACTCTTCGACATAATCCGCGACCATCCGCACGGGGCGACCGGAGGCCTGGGCGAGGAAGTAGGCGATTGGGAGGTCCAGTGGCGTGCCCTTGCCGCCGAAGTCGCCGCCGATGTGCGAGTGATGGAGCACGATCTGTTCGGGGGCCAGACCGAGCGTGACGGTGAGCACCTCGCGGATCGAATGCGGCGCCTTCGTGTTCGTCCAGATGTGCGCGCGGCCGTCCGTGACGGAGACCAGAGAGGTGTGTGGCTCGAGGTATGCCTGGTGCATGCGTTGGGTTGAGAAGGTGCGTTCGAAGACGAAATCGGCCTCGGCGAACGCCCCGTCGAAGTCCCCGCGCTCGGTCACGGTGTGGTCGTAGGCGTTCGAGGGCACGTCGAGTGGTTGGGTGCCGGGGTACGTGCCGAAGGCGGGATGAAGCAGGGGTGCGCCTGGGGCAATCGCGTCGACCACGTCGAACACGGCCGGCAGGTCCTCGTACTCGACCTCGATCAGGTCAACCGCGCGCCGCGCCGTCTCCTCGTCCTCGGCCGCGACCGCGGCGACGCGTTCGCCGAAATACCGCACGAGCCCGTCGGCGAGCACCGGCATGTCCTTGATGCGGCGACCGTACAGATGTCCGCGAACATCGTCGCCGGTGATCACGGCATGCACGCCGGGCAGCGCCCGCGCGGCGCTCGTGTCGATGCGCACGATGCGGGCGTGCGGGCGGTGGCTGTGGAGCAGACGGCCGGTGAGCATCCCCGGCAGCCGCCGGTCCCCGGCGTAGAGCGCGCGTCCGGTGACCTTCTCCACGCCGTCGACGCGCGGAGTGGGCGTGCCGATGGCGTGGTAGTCGACCAAGCGGCGTGTCCTTCTTCCGCCCTGTCGGAGCGCGGCGCGGCACCTCGGTGCGCAGCAATCAGAGCGGCGCGGAGTGTAGCACCGGGGTCGCGGGGTCTCGGCGAGAGGCGGGCGCCCGCGATGTCGGCGCCCGCCTCGTCCATGGCGCTCTCGTGCATGGCGGTGCGTTTCCCGTTCGCGGGGAGCCGCCCTCCGTTCGTGGTGAGCCTTCCTTCTCCCGTTCGTGGTGAGCCCAGTCGAACCACAACCTGATCCGCCATGCAGTCGCTCGCGCCTGTCGGGCGCGCGCGCGGCGCGTGGCGATAGCCACGCGGGGGACGTGTGGTTCGACTGGGCGGACCGCGAACGGGAGGAGGAGGCGGACCACGAACGGGAGGAGGAGG
>JAQBZW010000188.1 GCA_027622315.1 Chloroflexota bacterium
TGATCGCCGCGGCGATCAGCGCGAGCCTCGTCGGGAGCGGACCGACAGCGGGGTCGACTGTCACCACCGGCCGGTGGCAACGGGCATCGCGTTCTCGCGCCGTCGGCATGCGGATCGAGGGGGGAGGCGTACGCGGATGGCGTCGAGGCACCGCTTCCAGCTGAGCGACGGCAACCACGTCGTGGTTGTAGACGAGGTCGAAGGCGGCCTCTCCGTCACGATCGACGACGATGAACCGATCGTGGTCGACGCGACGAGCTCGGGCGTTCCCGGTCTGATCTCGATGATCGTGGATCAGCGTCCCACGCGGGCGTACGTCTCGCGCGACGGCCGGGGCTATCGCGTGATCGTTGAGGGCCGTGTATTCGACATCGCGCCGGTGGGCGCCGGTGGTCGTCAGCGTGGTGCGGTCGGTGGCGCGACCGATCTCCCGGGGAAGGTGACGGCGCCGCTGGCCGGCGTGGTGATCGAAGTGCGCGTCGCGATCGGCGACGTCGTCACGCCGGGACAGAGCCTCGTGGTGATCGAGGCGATGAAGATGCAGAACGAAGTCCAGGCGCCGCACGCGGGGACCGTCACGAGCATCCGTTGCGAGCAGGGCGGGCGCGTGGAGCGGGGCGCGCTGATTGTCGAGTACACGGTCACCGAGGAGTAAGTGTGGAGACCGCCCACCGACTAGCGCGGACCCCTACATACGTTGTGACGATGCGCGCGCGCGAATGCTAGAATCTGTCAACGGCGGCGCCTCCGGGCGCCGCTTGCAGTAGCCGTCACAGGCTCACCTTCCGGAGGTGGTGCCGTGGCCAGTGGGAAGGGTTCGTTCTATCGCCAAGGAATTGCGCATCAACGAGCGCATCTTCGCCCCCCGGGTGCGGCTGATCCGGGAAGAAGAGCAGTTGGGCATCGTGCCTCTCACCGAAGCCCAGACTCTGGCAGAGCAGTCGGGGCTGGATCTTGTCGAGATCGCGCCCGGTGCCGATCCGCCCGTCTGCAAGATCATGGACTACGGCAAGTTCAAGTATCAGCAGGCGAAGCGAGAGCGCGATTCGCGCCGCGGCTCGAAGCAGACCGAGTTGCGCGAAGTGCGCATGAAGGTCAAGATCGATACGCACGACCGCGAGTTCAAGACCCGCACCGCTCGCAAGCTGCTGCTCGAAGGGGACAAGGTCAAGGTCTCCGTCATGTTCCGAGCGCGTGAGATCACCCACCCCGAGGTGGCTCGCGAGTT
Source organism: Chloroflexota bacterium (assembly GCA_027622315.1). Classification (GTDB taxonomy): domain Bacteria; phylum Chloroflexota; class Dehalococcoidia; order UBA2979; family UBA2979; genus VGNK01. Next base: position 1,229 of record JAQBZW010000188.1, read on the forward strand.
GCTGGACAAGTTCTGGGAGGCGCTCAAGGACGTCGCGGATCTCGAACGATCCCCGGGGCTCGAGGGCCGCTTCATGACGATGATCCTGGATCCGACCAAGAAGATGCGTTCCACGTCGCAGGCGAAGGAACGAGAGAAGGAACCGGCGCGGGAGACCGCCGGAACCGCCGTTGCGGAAGGCGCCTAACCGATGCCCAAGATGAAGACCCACAAGGGCACGGCCAAACGCGTCAAGGTGACCGGCTCCGGCAAGCTGATGGTGCGCTGGATGAACCCGAAGCGGAACAAGCGCAGTCACGAGAAGAAGATTCAGCTGATCCGCCGCAACCGGCTCGCACACTCGACCGTGGCGCGCACGCTGGGCAAGAACCTCCCGTACACGAAGGCCGCGCGCTAACCCGCGTCCCGCAGCGATAGACCGAGGATCCGCACATGTCCCGAGTTTCGAGTCAGGTCCCCGCGCACCAGCGCCACAAGAAGGTGCTGCAGCGCACGAAGGGTCACCGGGGCAAGCGCCACGCGAACTACAAGATCGCGCATGAGTCGATGATGCACGCGCTGCGGTATGCGACCGATCACCGGCGCGACCGCAAGGGCGACTTCCGCCGACTGTGGATTGTGCGCATTAACGCCGCCGCCCGTCTGCACGGGCTGAGCTACAGCCGGTTGATCGACGGCCTGCGCAAGGCGGGCGTCGAGATCAACCGCAAGATGCTCGCCGACCTCGCGGCGCTCGAGCCAGAGGCGTTCGCGACCGTGGCGGAGCAGGCGAAGCGCGCCGCCGCCTGAATGCCGGCCGGGCGCAGCCGGCCACGCCTCTCACCCCACCCGAGTCCCGTAGTTCGCGAGCCGAAACGCGAATCGCGTCGCGACGTCCGCGCGCTCCGCGGGCGAGAGCAGCGCCAGGCACTCGCTGACGACTCGCTCCATCTGTCGCGCAAACGCGCGCTCGTGTGCGGCATCGAGCGCGATCCGGAGCTCGATCACCACCTGGGTCGCAGCGTGGCTACCCGCGTGTTCGCGGTACGCGAACGACAGCTCCGCGCCATGGGCGCCGGGCGGGAGCGCGTCGGCGACGCCGGCCACGACCGCCTCCAGCGTCGACCATGCCTTAGGTACTTCGAACAGCAGCGCGAGCGCACGGGGATCGGCCGGCAGCGCCAGGCTGTCCGGTGTCGCCGAGCGACGGTCTTCGGTCTGCCAGCGGAAGAACAGGACGCCGAGCGCGCCGATCACCAGCGCGCTGCCCACGAACCACAGCACGAAGCCCGCGATCTGCTGGTCGACCCCGTGCGCCACGCCGAACGCCGGCGGCGCGGCCGCGAACGACGCGTAGAGCGGGGCGCCGTGAAACGCGAACACGAGGCCGGGCACCTTCGTGAACAGGAACGGCACGACCAGATAGACCATCACGCCGAGGTACGGCATCCGCCGCGCGTCGGGTTCCGGGCCCACGATCCGCCACCAGAACAGCGTGGCGGCGGCCAGCCACGCGACGTTCGTCGCGAAGACACCGGCGGGGTGGGGCGAGAGGGCGTCGACGATGCGCGGGAGGTGGGTGGCCCCGAGCACGGCCGCGAACACGACCACGCCCACGGCGGGATGCCCCAGCGCGTTCATGACGCGGATGCCGCGCGAGGGCGCACTCGTGCCGCTCGGGTGCAGCCCGAGCAAGAGCAGCGGGACCGTCGCGAAGGTGAGGACGAGGTACTGGGTGGTGCGAGCGCTCACGAGGTGCCCGGCTGCCAGTGCGCCGGCCGGCCAGTCGAGCGTGAGCCAGAGCGTCAGCCAGCCGAGGAGCGCGAAGGCGAGCCGGCGGCGAGATGGTTCGCGCGCGTGATCGCCGACTCGCGCCCACCAGAGCAGACCGCCTGCGACGGCAGTCACGAAGAGCCAGACGCCCGGGAACGGGCGCCAACCCCAGTCGAACGCGGCCACACCGGCCGCCGGCCACCACGTCCCGTTCACGGCGCCCCCGCCGGCCCTTCCACTGTCCGGCGAGTGTACGGCGGCCGCACAGTGGAAGGCGGCGGAGGGCATGGGCAGGCCCGCAGGAAGCGGAGCGATGCGCTAGGTGCGGGCGGTTGCGCCGAATTCTCGCTCGAGCCGGCGAAGCAACTTCGCCTGCTCGCGGTTCGCGTCGTCCGTCGTGAGCGTGCGATCGGGCGCCTGGTAGCGGATCGCGAACGCGATCGACTTCTTTCCCGCGGCGAGCTGATCGCCGCGGTACACGTCGAAGGGCAGCGCGCTCGCCACCAGCGGCGAGCCCTCGATCACGCGGCGCAGTGCGCCGGCCGGGGTGCCGGCATCGACGACAACCGCAAGGTCCTGTTCTACCGCCGGGAAGCGCGGGACCGGTTGCGTGGGTACACGCCCCGGCACGTGCGCGAGCAGCCGCGCGAGGTCGAGTTCGAAGAGCACGACCGGCTGACCGACGTCGAACGCCGCGAGCGTCTGCGGGTGCACGTCTCCGAGCACACCGATCTCCTCTCCGCCGGCGTTCAAGCGTGCGACGCGGCCCGGCATCAGCCCGAACTCATGGTCGGCGACGTACTCGAGCTTCACGCCGAGCTCGGCGACAGCCGCCTCGAGCACACCCTTGGCGTCAAAGAAGTCGAGCGCGCGGGCGCTCCCACGGCCCCAGCGGTCTACTTCGGCCCCGCTGATCGCGCCCACGATCATCTCGCGCTCGTCCGGCAGCGGTCCGTCGGCGTCGCGACGTGGGATCACGGCGCGACCGGCTTCGAACACCAGGATCTCGTCGGCGCCGGCGCGGATGTTGCGTTCCACGGTCTCGATCAGCGCGTGTCGCAGGGTGGGCCGCATGACCTTCCGATCGGAGGAGAGCGTGTTGCGCAGTCGCAGCGGGCGAATGAGCGCGAGGTCTTCGGGCGCGATCACGCGCGCCAGCACCTCGTCGGTCGTGAGCGAGTAGGTCACCACCTCCTGCATGCCGGCGCGCACGAATGCGTCGCGCAGGCGGTCGCGCAGCGCCGTCAGCGGCGCGGGCTCCCACGCCGGGATGCGACCGCGGATGGTGGTGGCAGGCAGCCGCTCGTAGCCCGCCAGTCGCATCACCTCCTCGGCCACGTCGTCGGCGATCGTGACGTCGGTGCGCCACCACGGCGGGCGGACGACGAACCGGCCGTCGGGGCGCTCGTCGTCAGACGTGACGATCTCGAAGCCGAGCGCGGTCAGGATCGCGTGCACCTCCGTGGTCGGGACGTGCATGCCCAGCAGGGTGTCGAGGCGCGCACGCGTCAGCGGCACCGTGGGCGGGGTGAACGGCATGGGGTACGCGTCCACCACGCCGCTGCGGGCAGTGCCACCGCAGAGCTCGACGAGCAGGCGCGTGGCGCGCCGCGCGGCGTGGATCGCGAGCTCGGGTGAGAGCCCGCGCTCGAAACGGCCGGACGCCTCAGAGCGAAGCGCGAGGCGCGTCGACGTGCGCCGGATGCTCGTCGGGTCGAAGCGGGCCGCTTCCAGCAGCACGCTGCGCGTGGCGGCCGTCACCTCGGTCTCCTCGCCGCCCATCACGCCGGCGAGCGCGATCGGCCGGCTCTCGCCGTCCCCGTCGGCATCCGTGATCAGCAACGTATCCGGCGCGAGCTCGCGTAGCTGGCCGTCGAGCGTGGTGAGCGTTTCCCCGGCACGAGCCGTGCGCACGAGCACGCGACCGCGCATGCGGTCGCGATCGAAGGCGTGCAGTGGCTGTCCGAGCTCGAGCATGACGTAGTTCGTGACGTCGACCACGTTGTTGATCGGCCGCACGCCCGCCGCGCGCAGGCGCTCCTGCAGCCACGCCGGTGAGGGCCCGACGGTGATCCCATCGACCACGGTGGCGACATAGCGGGCGCACAGCGACGGATCGTCGATCTCTACCGCGATGGCGTTGGACACCGGCGGACCGTCTGCCGCGTAGGACTCGTCCGGCTCGCGCAACGCGCCGACTCCGGCGATCGCGGCCACCTCGCGCGCGATGCCGAGCATGCTCATCGTGTCGACGCGGTTCGGCCAGGTGTGCACGTCCAGCACGACGTCGCCGAGGTAGTCCGCAAGCGGCATGCCGATCGGCGCGTCCGCGGGTAGCTCGATGATGCCCGCATGCTCCTCGGAGAGGCCGAGCTCCCGCTCGGAGAGCACCATGCCGGCCGACTCCACGCCGCGGATCTTCGCGGCCTTGAGGCGGATCGACTTGCCGGTGTGGCCGTCGAAGAGCTCCGCTCCCTCGCGCCCGAAGGCGATGCGCTGGCCGACGGCGAGGTTGGGGGCGCCGCACACGACGCGCTGCGGCTCCGCGCCGCCATAGTTCACGGTCGCGAGGCGCAGGCGATCGGCGTCCGGGTGCGGCTCCACCGCGAGCACCTCGCCCACGCGCACGAGCTCGCGATCCCAGTCCCCGCCGACGCGACGGATGCCCTCGACCTCTGACGAGGCCTCGGTCAGGCGGTGCGCCAGCGTCTCGACGTCGAGGTCGGCGGGCAGGTCCACGTAGTCGCGGAGCCACTTCAAGGAAACAAGCATGGGTGTCGCGCTCCCGGCTGCCTGAGTGCGTGTCCCGGCAAGTCTGGCTCAGCGCGCCGTTGGCGGCCACCGCCGACGCGCGAAGCGTCCCCTAGAGTGCCGCGCATGACGAGCATTGGGGAGCGTCTGCTCGCCCGCCCGCCCGCCGAGGCGCTGCGCTGGGTCGAAGCGGCCGTCGGTGGCGGCGCGTCCGTCACGCGCGTGCAACGGCTGCGGGGCGGCTGGTCCGCCGCGGTGCATGCG
>JAQBZW010000189.1 GCA_027622315.1 Chloroflexota bacterium
TGATGGCCGGCCGCGCCGCGGACTGGTTCCTCGATACGTGGTCGGGCGCCGAAGGCGGAGATCGCTCCGCGCTCTTCGCCACGATGGATGCCGAGGCGGAGCGCGTCCCGGCCGGCGCACGCGGGGTGCGCTTCCTGCCCTTCCTCGCCGGGCAGGTCGCGCCCGAGGCGCGCCCCGGCGCGCGCGCCGCGTTCGCCGGCCTCGGCATCGAGCACGGTCGCGCCGACCTCTACCGCGCGGTGCTCGAAGGCGGTGCCTTCGGCATCCGCGCGATCTGGGACCAGGTCCGTGGCTGGTGCGGTGACCCGTCACTGGTGCGCTTCACCGGCAGCGGCGCGCTCTCCGCGACCTGGCGGCAGATCATCGTGGACGCCATCGACTGGCCGTGTGAGGTGGTCGACGGATACGCGGAAGCACGCGGCGCGGCGATCCACGCGGCCGTGGCGATCGGCGCGTACCCCGACGTCGATTCCGCCGCCGAGGCGATGGTCCATCCCGCCGTGCGTGTCGAGCCACGCGCGGACGGCGTCGCGGCCTATCGCGCGCTCTACGCGCGCTGGCGGGAGCTGTCCGACGCGATGCGTCCGCTCGAAGCGGGGCCGGACGGGACGGCACCGTGAGCGCGACGCTGCTGCATGGCGGCGCGATCGTCGATCCGGTCGCGGGCACGACCGCGCCGGGCGACGTGCTGATACGCGACGGCATGATCGCCGCGCTCGGCCCTGAGGCAGCGGCAGCGGCGGGAGACGCCGACCTTATCGACGTCTCGGGTTGCCGGGTCGCGCCCGGCTTCATCGACATCCATACGCACGTCTTCGACCGCCCGGGCGCCGCCTCGTCACGACTGCCCGCGGACCGCGTGGGCGTGCGCCAGGGCGTCGCCTGTCTCGTGGATGCCGGCTCGGCCGGCGCGGCCACGATCGACGAATTCCCCACGGCCGTGCACGCGACGCAGCGCACGCCCGCCTTCGCGCTCGTGAACGTCGGATCCCCCGGCGTGCGCGATACAGACGGCGGGCACTCGAGCCGGCCGGAGCTCGTCTCGCTCGAGGCGACCGTCCGCGCCGTGGAGCGACACCGTGGGTGGGTGCGCGGGATCAAGGTGCAGGCGTCTCACTCCCACACGGGGGAGTACGGTCTGACGGCGGTCGCGGTCGCGCGGCAGGCTGCGGACCGCACGGGGCTGCCGCTGATGATGCACATCGGGAACGGGCCCCCCGCGCTTGAAGACGCGCTCGCGCACCTCCGTGCGGGCGACATCGTCACCCATGCGTTTCATGGCAAGCCGGGCGGAGCGCTGACGGCCGGCGGGGCGCCGTTGCCTGCGCTCGTGGACGCCGTAGCACGCGGGGTGATCGTGGACATCGGCCACGGCCGGTCCTCGTTCGCGTTCGCAACCGCCGAGCGCGCCCTGGCGGCGGGCCTGCCCGTGCATACGATCAGCACCGACATCCACCGCGGCAACGTCGACGGGCCGGTGGTCTCGCTCGCGCGCACGATGACGAAGCTGATGCTGCTCGGGCTGTCGGTGGAGGAAGCTGTGCGCGCCGTGACCGTCACAGCGGCACGCGCGCTTCGGCTCGACGGCGACGGATTCGGCACACTCGCGGTCGGCCGGCCGGCACACGTCACCGTCTTTCGCGTGAGCGAAGAGCAATGCACGCTCGAGGACGCCGAGGGCGAACGCCGCGTGGCCGAGTGTTCGATCGTGCCGGTGGCCGCGTACGTCGCCGGCGAGCGGTTCGCGGTCGAGGCGCCGATCTAGGTCGTGCGCAAGCGGATCATCGTTCGCGGCGGAGAGGGCGCAGTGAGCATCTACGAGCGTTTCGGGGTCCCGACCGTGATCAACGCCGCGGGCAAGCTTACCGCGCTCGGCGGCACGGGGCAGGACGATGCGGTCGCGACGGCGCAGGCGGATGCCGCGCGTGCACACGTCGATCTTGCGCTGTTGCGCGAGCGCGCGGGCGCCCTGATCGCCGAGCGCTGCGGCGCCGAGGCAGCGATGGTCACGACCGGCGCAGCGGCGGGGATCGCGCTCACGGTCGCGGCCTGCATCGCCGGCGCGGATCCAGAGCGTGTACAGCACCTCCCCGATCCGGATGGCTGGCCGAACGCGGTGCTGCTCCAGGCCGGTCACTGGGTGCACTTCGGAGCACCGGTCGAGCAGATGATTCGGCTGGGCGGCGGCCGCCCGGTGAGCTTCGGGAGCGACGACGAGGTGACCGACGGAGATCTGACGGCGGCGCTCGCGGCGGGGGAGACCGCGGCCGTGATGTTCGTGCAGTCGCATCACGCGAAGCAGGAGCGCCGGTTACCGCTCGAGCGGTGTATCGCGCTCGCGCATGCGCAGGACGTGCCGGTGATCGTCGACGCCGCCGCGGAGGAGGACCTCCGACGCTACGTCGCGATCGGCGCCGACCTCGTGACCTACTCGGGCGGCAAGGCCTTCGGTGGCCCGACGAGCGGCTTCGTCGTGGGCCGGTCGGAGTTGATCGCGGCGTGCGAGGCCCAGGGGCGAGGGATCGGCCGGCCGATGAAGGTCGGCAAGGAGCAGATCGCAGGGCTGCTCGTCGCGCTCGAGCGGTACGAGCAGCGGGATGGGACGGCGGAGGATGAGCGCCGCGGCCGCGTCAACGCGGCGATCACAGAGGCGCTGACGGGCATCTCGGGCGTGTACGTAACCCTGCGGGCGGACGAAGCCGGCCGCCCGATCGAGCGTGTGGCGGTCAGCGCGGTGAACGGCGCCTTCGACGTGCATGCGCTCGTGCGCTTCCTCGAGGCTGGCGACCCGAGCGTGCGCACCCGGAACCACCACCTGCCGGAGGGCATCGTGCTCTTCGACCCGCGTGAGGTCACGGAGTCCCAGGCGGAGCAGATCGCGGCGCGGCTGCGGGCGTTCTTCACCCTCACCCCCCGCCCCGCTCCCTCTGACGCGCCGCTGTTCTGAAACGATGGCGACTTCGCGCGAGGGAGCGGGGGGCCGGACTGCAGGAGCGGCTGTCTCGGATTCCGACTCCCCGCTCCCTCGCGCGGAACTACCGTCGGCTCGTTAGAGCAGCGCGTCAGAGGGAGCGGGGCGGGGGGTGAGGGTTACCCGAGCACCTGCACAGTAAGACCGCCGTCCGCCACGATCGCGGCGCCGGTGATGAACGATGCGCGCGGCGATGCGAGATAGGCGACGACGTCTGCGATCTCCTCCGGGGTGCCGACACGCCCGAGCGCGTGTAGCGCTTCGAGCTCTTCGATCGTGCGTGCCTGGGGGTAGACGATCTCGGCCGCTGCCATGCGCGTGGCCGTCTCCTCGCGCGGACGCACACGGATGTGACCCGGGCAGATGCAATTGCAGCGGATGCCGTCGAGCGCGTAGTCGAGCGCGAGGTTGCGGGTGAGGTTGATCACACCGCCCTTCGCGGCGTTGTACGCCGCGGCGCCACGATGCGCGGTGAAGCCCTGCACGCTCGCGATGTTCACGATGCGGCCGCCGCCGGCGGCGAGCATGTGCGGGATCGCGTACTTCGCGCCATAGAAGACGGACGAGAGCGTGGTGTCGATCACCGTCCGCCAGTCGTCGACGGATAGGTCGTGCGCGCGCCCGGTGATGCCGCGCCCGGCGTTGTTCACAAGCACGTCGATGCGCCCGAACTCCGCAACCGCTCGGGCGACCATCGCGTCGACCTGCGACGCCTGCGCCACGTCGACCGTCACCGCGAGCGCGGTCCCGCCGGCTGCGGTGACTTCCGCGGCGGCGGCGTCCGCGCGCGCGGCGTCGATGTCCGCGACGACGACGTCGTAGCCGTCGGCCGCGAGCCGCAACGCGGTGGCCCGCCCGATGCCGTGGCCCGCACCCGTCACGATCGCCAGCTCACGTCCGTCGTTCATCGCTCGCCTCCCCCGGCGGGAGTCTAGGTGTGGGCCGGCTGCTCCGAGAAGCGGCCAGCTCGGCGACAATCTCGCGACGATGACGCTCGAGGTGGCAGTGATTGCGCTCGTACGCGTGTCCGACGCGCTGCCGGTGCTGCGGTGGGCGTTCGTCGGCGCGCTGATCGCGATCGCGGTCGATCTCAGCGACCTCTTCCTGATGAACCTGCTGCACCTCGGCGGGGTCCCGAACTACCAGGCGTTCGACAAGTGGGCCGACCAGACCTATCAGCTCACGTTCCTGATCGTTGCGTTGCGCTGGACGCCGGTGCCGCGTCGCGTCGCCGTCGCGGCGTACGCCTACCGCGCCGCGGGTTTCGTGCTGTTCGAGCTCACCGGCGCGCGCTGGGTGCTGTTCGCGTTTCCCAACGTATTCGAGTTCTGGTTCGTGTTCGTGGCGAGCCTCCCGCACTGGCGTCCGGCGTTCGCGTTCACGCGTCGGAGCACGGGCGTCGCGCTCGCCGCGGTGGCAGCCGCGAAGCTTGCGCACGAGTTCACGGTGCACATCGCGCGCGCCTTCGACGGCTTCACGGCCGTCGAGGCGGTGCGGGCGATCTGGCGCGCGCTCACGAGCCCGTTCGCGTGACGGTCCGGCCGCGGCCGGCGCACGTCAGGGGTAGCGGTACTCACGGATCGGGCGCCAGAGGCGCCAGATCACGAGCGTGGCGAGCGTGCTGATCACTGCGCCCAGCAGCATCGTCTGCTGCGCGCCGATCACGGCGGCCCAGATGCCGACCCAGATCGTGCCGACGTTGTTCGCCGTCTGCGCCGACAGCACCATGAAGGCGAACGCGCGACCGCGCATGTGATCGGGCGTCGTCAGCTGCACGGTGGCCTGGCGCACGGCCACCGTCAGCGCGTCGGTGCCGCCCAGGCCGGCGATCATGATCGCGCCGAGCCAGAGGCTCGTGACGCTGCCGAAGCCGGCGAGGATCAACGCGTAGGCGAGCGTCGCGAACAGCACGAGCATGCCCTTCGCGCGTACGCCGGCGAAGAACAACGCCATGAACGACCCGACGATCGCGCCCGCGGAGTTCGCGGCGCCGAGCACGCCGGTGGCGCCCGCGCCGCCGCGGAAGAGCCCGCGCGCGAGCACGGGCAGGATCTCGCGATAGAACGAGACGACCGTGATGCCGGTGTCGAGCAGGAAGAGGCCCGGCAGGATCGGGTGCCGGATGACGAAGCGGAAGCCTTCGATCGCGCGGCGCAGCGTGCTGGCCGTGGAACCGCCCTCCGCGCGACCGGGCGTGCGCACGAGCAGCGGCAGGATCACCGCCGGCAGCGCGAGCAGCGCCGTCAGAGCGAAGGCGGTGGCGAGGCCGCGGGTCTCGGCCGCGACGGCGAAGATCACCGGCCCGAGCACGGCGCCGACGTTCTGCGTGGCGGTGTCGGTGGTGACCGCCACCATGATGTGGCGTTCCGGGACGACGGAGGGCACGAGCGCGGCACGCGCCGGTGAGCTCACGACCCAGGTCGCGGCCGTGACGGCGATCGCGGTGAAGACGTGCCAGGACTGCAGCGCATCCGCGGCGGCCAGCGTTGCGAGCACCGCGAAGGTCGCGACGGTGGAGGCGTTCGCGAGCGCCATCAGCCGCTTGCGGTCCATGTGGTCCGCGAGCGTGCCGCCGTAGATGAGCGCGGGGATCTGGACCACCAGCTGCACGACGCCGATCAGCCCGAGCTGGGCGGCGGATCCCGTCTCCTCGAACAGCCACTGGGCGACCGCGAGGATGCGCATCTGCTGCGTGATCACCGAGGTGAGATGCGCGGTCCACAGCAGCCGATAGTCGGGGTGTGAGAACGCAGCCCACGGACGTGGCGCAGCGACGGAGTCGGGAGCGCTGTCGTCGCTCACGGCGTGGCGCTCGCGCTCATGGGGCGGCAGCCACGCCGGCATCGGCATCGGCGGGGGGCCGTGACACACCGCACCGCTCGGCGCTGCGGCCGACGCGCTCGCGCTCGTTCATCGCTCCCCCGCGACCGCCCTCGCGCCGGGCACGCGCCCGGCC
>JAQBZW010000190.1 GCA_027622315.1 Chloroflexota bacterium
CAAGACCCCTTCCTGTCCACCGCGATTCTCACTCTCGCGGTGGATCTGTTTCAGGGGGTCAGGTCAACCGTCAGCGGCCCGCGACCAGCGGCCAGATCACACGTTCGGCGTCGACCGTGACCCGTACCGCCTCGCCCGCCCGCAGGCCCTCGTCGCGGATGCGCTCGATCGGGACTTCGGCCGCGAGCGGCGCGCCCACGTCGCAGATCACGCGGCCGACGCCGGCCGCGCCGAGCACCGCCACGATCCGCCCGTCCAGCGGGCGGATCCCGTGCGTCGCGCCGGCGGGATCCGCCACCCGCACGGCGGTCGGCGGCACGAAGGCGTAGCCCGGAGCGCCGCCGTCGAGCGCGAGCAGCGATCGCAGCAGCGCCGCCTCCACAACGGCGTACCCGAGGAAGTCCGCGACGTCGGCGTTCGCGGGCCGCGCGAAGAGCTCGTGCGGGGTGGCAATCTGGGTGACGAGCCCGTCGATCAGCACGACCACACGATCGGCGAGCAGGCGCGCCTCTCCGAGGTCGTGCGTGGCCATCAGCGCCGCGGTGCCCTCTGAGGCGAGCAGGGCGGCGAGATCGCCGACGAGACGGGCGCGGCTCGCCGGGTCGAGCGCCGAGAATGGCTCGTCGAGGAAGATCAACCGTGGTCCCACGGCGAACGCACGGGCGAGGCTGACACGCTGCGCCTCGCCGCCGGACAGGGTGTGCGGTCGGGCATCGCCCAGCCGGCCAACGCCGAGCCGGCCGAGCCAGGCCTCGGCGCGGGCGCGCCGCTCGCTGCGGGGAACGGCGTGCAGACCGAGCGCGAGCTCCACGTTGCGGCGCGCGGTCATGTCGAGCAGGCCGGGTTCTTGGAAGACGGTGGAGGTGGAGCGGCGCAGCCGGACGGCGTCGCGAGCGTTGCGGGCGCGCTCACCGAACAGCGCGACGCGACCACCGTCGACGGGCAGCAGCAGCGCGCTCGCGAGCAGCAGCGTGGACTTGCCGGCGCCGTTCGCGCCCAGCACCGCGACGGTCTCGCCGGGTGCGAGCGTGAGATCGGGCACGCGCAGCACGTCGCGTCCGCCGCGGCGGATGTGGACGTCCGCGAGCGTGAGTACCGCCTGATCGCCGCGGGCCGCGCTCATCGCCGCCGTGCGCTCTGTTGCACGGCGGTCAACGCGAGACTGACGGCGACGGTCACGGCGACGAGGATCAGGCCGAAGGCGAGCGCCGTGCCGAAGCTGCCCTTGCTCACCTCGAGCACGGCCGCCGTGGTGAGCACTCGCGTCTCGCCCGCGAGGTTCCCGCCCACCATCATCGACGCGCCCACCTCGGAGATGACGGCCCCAAAGCCGGCCATCACGGCGACGAGAATCGGGAGCCGGGCCTCGCGCGCGACCAGCCACAGGTACTGGAGGCGGCCTGCGCCCATCGCGCGGATCTGGAGATGGAGCGAGGGCGGGAGCGCCATCACGGCCGCCGCCGTGATCGCCGCGATCACGGGCGTGGCGATGATTGTCTGGGCGAAGACGATCGCCGTGGGTGTGTAGATCAACCGCAGCCCACCGAAGAGGCCCGACCGCCAGAGCAGCATGCTCACAAAGAGCCCCGCGACGACCGGGGGCATGCCGGTCCCCGCGTTCGCGAAGGCGACGAGCGTGCGTTGCCCCGGGAAACGCCCGAGCGCGAGGCCGAGCCCGCTCGGGATGCCGATCAGCATCGAGACAGCGGTGGACGTGCCGGTGATTGCGGCGGTGCGGGCGGTGATGCCGTAGACGTCACCGTCCCCGGTGGAGAGCAACCGCCACGCCTCGCGAAAGGCCTCCCAGAACAGATCCATGCGCGCCCGACCTTCCGACTACGCGGGGTCTGGCGTGAACAGCGGCTGGCCGTATTGCGCACGACCGAACTCACCGATCTCGCGCAGCGTGTCCTGCTGCAGCAGGAACGCGCGGAAGCGGCGTGCGCCCTGCGCGTTCACCTTCGGGTGTCGGTCGGGATTGACCACGATCACGTGATAGACATTGAACAGTCGGGGGTCGCCCTCGACGGTGATCGGCAGCCGCTCCTGGTCGCCGGCGGCCAGCCACGTGCTGCGATCCGTGAGTGTGTAGCCCTCCTTCTCCGCGCTGATCGTGAGCGTGGCGCCCATGCCCTGGCCGGTTTCCTGGTACCACGACCGGCCCCGCGGAACGTCGAGTCCGGCGGCCGCCCACAGCGCCTGCTCCTTGGCGTGCGTGCCGGAGTGGTCGCCGCGACTCATGAAGGTGGACCTTGACGCTGCGATCTTCGCCAGCGCAGCCGCCGCGTCGGCCGCGCCGGCGACGCCGGCCGGGTCGCTCGGCGGTCCGACAATCACGAAGTCGTTGTACATCACGCGTGCGCGCTCGACGCCGTAACCGGCCGCGACGAACTCCTCCTCGGCCGCAGGCGCATGTACGAGCAGCACATCCGCGTCTCCACGCTGACCCATCTCCATGGCCGCGCCGGAGCCGACCGCGATCACCTTGACGTGGATGTCGCTCTCCGCCTCGAAGCGCGGGATGAGCACTTCGAGCAGCCCGCTATCCTGCGTGCTCGTCGTCGTGGCGAGGATCAGTTCGCGGCTCGAGTCGCCACCGCGACAGCCGACCGCGATGGCGAGCATGCCGAGCACCACGAGCGCGAGCAGCGATCGCGTCGGATAGAGGTGCATCACATGCCCCTTCGTCTTGTACGGTGGTGCAAGACGGTACAGGGAGCCCCGCTTGAGGACCACGTGACCGAAGCAGACGACCAGCGCGCGACACCCGGGTTACACGCGCGATCCAAAGTCTGGATCGAGCGCGAGGGCACCGTCGTGATCAGCGAATACCGCGCGCGCCTGCTCGGGGCGATCGCCGAGCACGGATCGGTGGCCGCCGCGGCCGACGCTATCGGCCTCCCGTATCGCACGGCGTGGAAGAAGCTGCGCGAGATGGAAGAGGCGGCAGGACTCGCGTTGCTCGAGTCAGACTCGGGTGGGACGACCGGCGGCGCCAGTCGTCTCACCGCCGGCGCCCGCGAGCTGCTGGCGGCATTCCGGCGCGTGAGTGAACCGGTGGAGGCCGAGGTCCGCGCACGCTTCGATGACGAGCTCCGCCACTTCAGCTCGCCGCGCTGAGCGCGTACGGCGGTTCGCACCCGGTCTTCACAGATCGCGTCCCCATTCGACAATCATTTCCAAGGGCCTTTGGCAGGCGCGTTCTTCACCTCGCAGAAGACGCTGCATCCGTCGCGCGCTTTCCAGCGCGGCAGATCTTCGGGTTTCCCGCAGCGCTGATCAGGGTTTCCCGCAGCGCTGATCAGGGTTTCCCGCAGCGCTGATCAGGGTTTCCCGGACCCTCCGCCACGCCCGTGACGTTGACGCTGCGGCACGGGCGATGTCGAATTACATGACATCCATGCCATGCATTCGTGCGTATGGCTGGTGTGAGTGTCGCGACACGAGACGGCCAAATGTGCCGTCGACCCCCGATGTCGCACCGGGGACGTGCAGCGACCGGTCCCGCCATGAGGAGGCATAGGTTCGTGGCGTCTCTTCGTTCCGCTGCTCCTGGTGATTGCCATGCTGGCAGTCGCGTGCAGCAGCAGCGATGAGACGGCGTCCACTGCAACTACGACGGCCGCGACGGCCACCAGTGCGCCAACCGAGGCCGCGTCCGGGGACGACGCCGATCAGACGCTCCGGGTCTACTCGTCGGAGCCGCAGTCGCTCGATCCGCAGCGGGCGACCGACACGGTCAGCCTCTCGGTACTGGGCAACATGTACGCGATGCTGCTGCGCCTGGACGAGAACCAGGCCGTTCAGCCGTGGCTCGCGACCGAGGTTCCCACGATCGAGAATGGCGGCATCTCCGCCGACGGGCTCGTGTACACGTTCAAGCTGCGCCCCGGCCTCATGTGGTCTGACGGGACGCCGATGGTCGCCCAGTCCTTCGTGGACGGCGCCAAGCGCCTGTTCGAGCCGGGCAGCGGTAACTACTACGCCGACTTCTACCGCGTGCTTGCGGCGAACGGCGCGAACGAAGCCGTCGAGAAGGCGCTCGCCGAGGGCAAAGAGGGCGCCGAGCTCGAGACACTCGAGCAAGCCGTCGTCGACAACCTCCAGGTCGAGGCACCGGACGACACAACCGTCGTCTACCACCTCAGCCGACGCAGCCCCGTGTTCCTGCTGCTCACGACGATGTGGCCGCTCTACCCGGTCCGCCAGGACGTGATCGACGCCAAGGGCGACGCCTGGACCGAAGCCGGCAACCACATCTCCAACGGCCCGTTCATGCTGCAGGAGTGGAAGCACAACGAGGACCTCACCCTCGTCAAGAACCCCAACTACTTCGATGCCGCGAACGTCGCACTCACGACGATCAAGTTCGACATGATCGAGGACTCGAACGTCGCGTTCCTCGCCTACCAGAACGGCGAGCTGGACATTGTGAAGCTCGGCCCGGCCGAGCTCGTCCAGGTGCGCGGCGACTCGGCGCTCCAGGAGGAGTTCCAGAACTACGCGCAGCTGGTGACGCTGGGCACGTACTTCAACCTGAGTTACGAGCCCTTCCAGGACGTGCGCGTCCGCCAGGCGCTGGCCGGCGCGATCAATCGTGATGAGCTCACGAGCGTGGTGCTCGAGGGCGCTGCGCTCCCGGCCTACTCGTGGGTGCCGCCCGGCATGCCCGGTCACGACGACAGCGCGGGCATGCAGTACAAGGACGCAACTGCTGCCGCGCAGCAGTTGATGACCGATGCGGGCTACAGCGACACCAAGAAGCTGCCGCTGACGATCCTGCTCTCGTCGAGCAGCACGTCCGTCCTCATCGCTGCCTGGCTGAAGGAGCAGTGGGAGTCTAACCTGCCCGTCGAGGTCACCCTCGACCAGCGCGAGACGGCCACCTACTTCGCCGAGCGCAACGCCGGCAACTATCAGGTGACCACCGGCGGCTGGGGTGCGGACTACCCGGACCCCCAGAACTGGTTGCCGCTGTTCAAGAGCGGTGGCGGTCTGAACTCGGGCAACTTCAGTGACGCGGACTACGACGCGCTCATCGCCCAGGCCGACGAGGAGCTGGACAACGCCAAGCGCCTCGAACTCTACAAGCAGGCTCAGGTTCGCCTGCTCGACCAGATGCCGTTCGCTCCGATGTACTACCGGAGCCGACAGATTCTGGTGAAGCCGTGGGTCAAGGGGCTGCTCCCGTCGTCTATGGAGCACGACGTGCCGGGCGATCCCTTCTTCGACCGGGTGCGGATCTCCGGCCGCAAGTAAGCATCGCTCACTAGCGATCGAGTGTCGGGAAGGGCGGGTAGACGAACAGTCTCCCGCCCTTCTCCCCCACTGTTGGATTGATAGAGTCGACCCGAGGATCAGCTTGTGGCGCGCTACCTCATCGGGCGACTGTTCCAGACGGCGATCACGCTGTTATTCATCGCGCTCATCACCTTCGTACTCATGCACTCGGTGCCAGGCGGCCCCTTCGACGTACAGGGCGGCGAACGTGGCGTCTCGCAGCAGTTCATCCGCCAGCAAGAGGCCTACTACGGTCTCGACAAGCCCGTACCCCAGCAGTTCGTTCGCTTCATCGGCAACCTGCTGCAGGGGGACCTGGGACTGTCCTTCGCCCAGAAGGGGCAGAACGTCACGGATCTGATCCTGGACAAGACGAAGCCATCGCTCCTGCTCGGCATGATGTCATTCGCGATCGTGATCGGTGTCGGCTTGCCGCTCGGCATCATCTCGGCGATTCGCCGAAACAGCATCTGGGATTACGGTGCGCTCGCGATCAGCACGGTACTCGCAGCGCTTCCAAGCTTCGTGCTCGCGTTCCTGCTCTTGATCATCTTCGCCGTCTGGCTGGGGGATGTCCCGCTGAGCGTGGAACTTTGGTGACGGTCCCTGTGTTGGTGACTATGCCACTTCCTTC
>JAQBZW010000191.1 GCA_027622315.1 Chloroflexota bacterium
GCGGTCCCCGGACCACCGTCCGCCATCGGTCGCACGTCCACGACCGCGTCGGGCACGGCGCGGCGCACGCCGGCGGCGAGCGCGGACGCGGCCTGCGCCGCCGTCAGCGAGCCTTTGAACTCCTGGGGACACACGAGCACGCGCAGCATGGGGAGGGTCGCGCGGGGCGCGTCAGACACCCCACCCGAAGGCGAGGCGGAACGCTGCGCTGATCAGAATCGCCGCCACATACGCATACCCGACCACGCTCGCGCGCTTCCCGAGACGCCGAAACCACGGCGGCCTGAAGAAGTAGACATAGACGCCGAACACGATGCCCAGCACGAGCAAGGGGAACATGGACCCTCCAGCCGTGAATGCTACCGGACTGCTGCGTGAGGGATTGACTCGCACACTTGTTCTATATTAGGTTTCTCACTACCAGAACGTCCGTTCTCATCCGCCGCCGACGCGGAGCCGTCACATCGAAAATGAAATCGAGAATGCAGGAGTCGAGGAGCGTCAGACATGACCACCGAAGTACTCGTCTCAGTACCGTCCGCAGCAACGCGCATGCCCGCTGTGCCCGCCGCGCCGGCCGCCTCGGTGACCCGTCCGCGCTTGCGCCGCATGCTCGCCGTGGGCGCCCGCTGCCCGGACTGCGGCGGTCCGCTTGCGTACGGGGAGGGCTGCCGCCTCTGCCCAGTATGCGGGCATTCGTCCTGTGCCTGAACGCGTGCCGTTGATCCCGCCGGCGATTCGTTAGCGCGTGAGCAACGTCGCCAGTTCATCGAGGTTCGAGACCGTCGCATCGGCATCGGGCGCGGTGCCGTAGAAGCCGTCCCCGCGGTGGACCCAGACGGCGAGCATGCCCGCGGCGCGCGCCCCGGCGACATCGTGCTCGGGGTTGTCGCCCGCGTACAGCGCGTGCTCGGGCCGTGCGTCGAGGCGATCGAGCGCGTACTGGAAGATCGCGGGGTCGGGCTTCACGAGATCGACCGCCTCCGAGATCACGATCACGTCGAAGCGGTCAGCGATCGCAGCGCGCTCGATCTTCGCCTCCTGATCGCGCACGAGGCCGTTGCTGATCAGCCCGAGTCTCGCGCGCGCGCCCAGCCGCGTGAGGGCTTCCGCGACCTCGGGGAAGAGTTGCATGTGCGCGTTCGCGCCTTCGATGTAGGCGTCCGCGACGGCATTCGCGGCCTGGTCAGCGGGCGCGCCGTCGAGCGCGACCAGGCGTCGGAACCCCGCGCGCACGAACTCGTCGCTCCATTCGCCCTCGCCGGCGGCGACATGCGCGTCGTGCATGTACTGGCGAAGGTAGTCGTCGTAGGCGGATGCGCTCGATTCGATGCGGTCGAGCGTGGGCGTAATCGCCAGCAGGTCGGGCCAGCACTCGGCGAACGCCGCATGCCAGCCGGAAACTGTGTCGACGAGCGTGCCGTCGAGGTCGAGACAGACCGTGTCGATGCGAGCGAAGGGCGCCCCGCTGTGCCCCGACACAGTTGCTACTCCTTCACCTCGTCGTCATCGTCGTACTCATCATCCTCGTCGGCGTCGTCGTCGGCGTCTTCGGCGAAGACGCCCGCCTGCTCACCGCGCCAGACCGTGACGACGAAGTCTTCGCGGTACGGATCCGCGGTCATCACGATCCGGTCGTCGATCTCGGCGATCAACTCTTGGACCGCCTCGTCGTCGACGCTGGTGTGCACGGCGAGCGTCGCGTACGCGACCGACGACGTGAAGTGCACGTCGAAGCGACCGATCGCCGCGTCGCCGCTTTCGATCGTCCACTGCTCGGAGTAGGGGGTTCGCGCCTCCCGCTCAAACCTGAAGTCGGGCATCTGGGCTCCTCGTCTACCCGCGTGTGTGACCGTTGCCGAGCACAACCCACTTGTATGAAGTGAGTTCGCGCAGACCGAGCGGCCCGCGGGCGTGCATCTTCTGTGTGGAAATCCCGACCTCGACGCCGAGCCCAAACTGGCCGCCGTCGTGGAAATACGTCGACGCGTTGATGAACACGCCCGCCGCGTCCACCTCGCGCAGGAAGCGCTGCCCCGTGGACCACGACTCGGTGACGATCGCCTCGGAGTGTCCGCTGCCGTGGTCCTCGATGTGCCCGAGCGCGTCGTCGAACGAGCCGACGACGTGGAGCGAGCAGTCCAGCGAGAGCCACTCGCGGTCGTAGTCCTCGGGCGCGACGGGCACAGCGGAGGTGCCGTCGATGCCCTCGAGGAGCCGGGCCGCGCGTTCGTCGACGTGGAGCGTGACGCCTCGCGAGCACAGTGCCTCCGCGACCATCGGCACGAAGCGCTCGGCCGCGGCCGCGTGCACGAGCAGCGTGTCCATCGCGTTGCACACCGACGGCCGGCTGACCTTCGCGTCCACCGCAATGCGGGTCGCCATCTCCAGGTCCGCGTCCGCGTCGATGTACGTGTGGCACACGCCGATGCCGCCGGCGACGACCGGCATCGTCGCCTCATCTCGCACGCGCCGGATGAGATCGGCGCCGCCGCGCGGCACCATGAGGTCGATCGACTCGTGCGCGCGCAGCAGCGCGCCCACTTCGTCGCGGTCGGTCGATTCGATGAACTGCACGCAGCCGGCCGGGAGCCCGGCCGCCTCGGCCTCGCGCGCGACGATGCCGGCGAGCACGCCCGACGTCTCATGCGCGTCGCTGCCCGAACGAAGCACGACGGCGTTGCCCGACTTCAGACAGATGCATGCAATGTCGACGGTGACGTTCGGCCGCGACTCATAAATCGTGCCGATCACGCCGAGCGGCACGCGCACGCGCCCGATCTGGAGACCGTTCGGGCGCGTGCCCATGTCGTCGTACTGGCCGATCGGATCGGGCAGCGCGGCCACGGCGAGCGCGTCGCGCGCGATCGCCGCGACGCGCTCGGGCGTGAGCTCCATGCGGTCGAGGAATGCGCCGGTGACGCCATTCGCGCGCGCGCGCGCAAGCTCGGAGCCGTTGACCGCGAGGATCTCGGCGGTCGCAGCCTCAATGGCGTCGGCGATGCGCAGCAGCGCTTCGTTCTTTGTGTCGGTGGAGACGGCGCCCATGCGGCGGCTCGCCGCGCGGGCGCGTGCGGCCTTCTCGGTAGCCTCGGAACGGGCGGTCAGCGTCATCGTCGAGTGAGTGTAAAGGGGCGTTCGCGATCAGAGCGAGTGCGCGGTGAGGCGGCCGCACGCGCCTCGTTCCAGACTTCCCTCTGGCCCGAGCGACACGTGCGAAGGGGGCCCGAGGCCCCCTTCGCGATCACATCCACCCGGAAGGGCGGGCAGACGCCGATCAATGAGGGTCAGACGGCCGCTTCCGCAACCTCCGCATCCTCCGGTGCCGATTCACCGAACATCGCGCCGCCGGGACGGCGCGTGAACGTGAAGTCGCCGTGCTCGTCGACGTCGACATCGATGCAGTCGCCGGCCTCGACCTCCGCCAGCAGCACGCGCTTCGCGAGCGGGTTCTCGACCCGCCGTTCGATCGTGCGCCTGAGCGGCCGGGCGCCGAAGTCGGGGTCATACCCCTCCTTGACGAGCGCGGACAGCGCGGCGTCACTGACCGTGAAGTCGATCCGTCGCTCCGCGAGACGCTCGCGCACCTCGTCGATCTCGAGCCGCGCGATGTTGGCGATCTCCGGTTCGGTCAGCGGCTCGAAGACGACCACGTCGTCCACGCGGTTGAGGAACTCCGGCCGGAACGCCCGGCGGAGCGCCTTCTCGACGGTCTTGCGCAGATCGTCGGCCTCCGCCTCTGACTGTGCGCGCGTGAACCCGATCGGCGTGGACTTCTCGCCGGTGCCCAGGTTCGACGTCATGATGATCACGGTGTTCCGGAAGTCGACCGTGCGGCCGTGCGTGTCCGTGAGCCGGCCATCGTCCATCACCTGGAGCAGCGTGTTGAACACATCCGGGTGCGCCTTCTCGATCTCGTCGAAGAGGATCACGCGGTAGGGACGCCGGCGGACCGCCTCCGTGAGCTCGCCCGCCTCGTCGTAGCCCACGTAGCCGGGCGGCGCCCCCACCAGCCGCGACACGGTGTGCCGCTCCTGGTACTCGGACATGTCGAGCCGGATCAACGCGTCCGCGTCGTCGAACAGGTACTCCGCGAGCGCCTTCGCCAGATATGTCTTCCCGACACCGGTGGGCCCGACGAAGATGAACGAGCCGATCGGCCGGCGCGGATCCTTCAGCCCACTGCGCGCCCGGCGGATCGCATCGGAGAGCACCTCGATCGCCCGGTCCTGTCCGATCACGCGCTGATGCAGCGCCGCTTCCATGTGCAGGAGCTTCTCGCCTTCGCCTTCGAGCATGCGGTCGACGGGGATCCCGGTCATCTGGGCGATCAGGGCGGCGATGTCGGCCTCACCGATCTGGTCGGAGAGCCCCTTCTCCGCTGCCCACGAATCCCGCAGCGGCTGGTACTCGCTCTGTAGTGCGAGCACTTCCTGTTTGATGCGCGCCGCTTCCGCGAAGTCCTCACGCGCGGCCGCGGCGTCCACGCGCGCGGAGGCGTCGTCCAGCCGACGTTTCAGGTCACGAAGCTCCGGCGAGAGCGACTCCGCCTCGATCACGTGCCGCGATGCGGCCTCGTCGATCAGGTCGATCGCCTTGTCCGGCAGATTGCGCTCGGTCACGTAGCGCGTGCTCAGGTGCACGGCGGCTTCGATCGCTTCGTCCGAAATGCGGACGCCGTGGTGCTCCTCGTAGCGGGATCGCAGCCCGCGGAGAATCGCGATCGCGTCCTCCTCGGATGGCTCGTCCACGAACACGGGGGAGAAGCGGCGTTCGAGCGCCGGATCCTCTTCGATGTTCTCCCGGTACTCATCGAGCGTGGTCGCGCCGATCACGTGCAGCTCACCGCGCGCGAGCGCAGGCTTCATCATGTTGCTCGCGTCGATCGCACCTTCGGCCCCGCCGGCGCCGACCACCTGGTGCAGCTCGTCGATGAAGAGGATGACCTCGCCGGCCGATTCCTTGACCTCTTTCATCACCGCCTGCAGGCGCTCTTCGAACTCGCCGCGGAACTTCGACCCGGCGAGCAGGGCGCCCATGTCTAGCGCCAGCACGCGCCGATCGCGCAGCCGCTCCGGCACGTCGTCCGTGACGATGCGCTGAGCCAATCCTTCGACGATCGCGGTCTTGCCGACGCCCGCCTCGCCGATCAGCACGGGGTTGTTCTTCGTGCGCCGGTTCAGCACCTGCATCACGCGCGCGACCTCGCCATCGCGCCCGATCACCGGGTCGATCTTCCCCTCGCGCGCGAGCGCGGTCAGATCACGGCTGTACTTCTCGAGCGAGCGATAGCGGGACTCGGCGGTGGGCGAGTCCACCCGCGCGCTGCCACGAACCTCGCGCAGCGCGCGATAGATGCGCTCCTTGGTGATCTGGAACTCCGCGAGAATGCGCGCGGCCTCGCCCTCGCGCTCGTCGGCGATTGCGATCAGCACGTGCTCGACGCCCACGTACTCGTCCTGCAGCCGCTCGGCCTCGGCGTTCGCGGCCTCGAGCATGCGCACGATGCGCGGCGTCGTGTAGATCTGGACGACGTCGTACTCGAGGCGAGCCGCCTTCTCGAGCGTCTGCTTGATGCGGCGAGCGAGCGCCTCCACGTCGACGCCCATCTTGGCGAGTACGTCGCGCGCCAGCCCGTCCTTGATGCGGACGAGCGCGAAGAGCACGTGCTCCACATCCCACTGCGCGTGCCGAGACTCGCGAACGAGCTGCTGGGACGCCTGGAGCACTTCCTGCGCCTGCTCGGTGAATCGGTCCTGTCTCATCACTGGGTCACCACCGATCGTGGTTACTGGTCGCCATCGGATTGCGTTGGCCGCCGGACGGCCGGGGCGTCAGCGCGGGCGCGCGTCCGCGGGCGCTTCGCC
>JAQBZW010000192.1 GCA_027622315.1 Chloroflexota bacterium
AGCAGCGCGCGCGGTGCCGGCCCGCCGCCCACGAGCACGGCGCGCACGCTCGCCGGGTACGGCGCGCCATCCGCGTCGAGCATGCGCGCGAGCATCGTGGCGACGACGGAGAGCAGCGTGATGCCCTCCTCGCGGAGCGCGCGGTTCGCACGCGCTTCGTCGAAGCGTTCGTGCACCACCGCCGTCGTGCCGTAGATCGCGGAGCGCAGCAGAATCGACAGCCCGCCGACGTGGAAGAGCGGCATGCACGCCAGCCAGCGATCCGCCGGTTCGACGCCGAGGTTGAGCGCGGAGCCGACCGCGCTCCAGTGGAAGTTGCCGTGCGTGAGCACCGCGCCCTTCGGGCGGCCGGTCGTGCCGGAGGTGTAGATCACGCTGTGCGCGCGACTCGGATCGATGGCGATTCCCGGGGCCGGCGCCCTCTCGCTTTCCGGTCGTCCCGAGTGAACCGGAGGACGCGGCTCGGGCTGCGCCGCTCCTTTCACCCGGGACGAACGAAGGGGATCGGTGGGCTCACCGACAAGCGTCTCCGCCTCGATCACCGTCACCCCACCCGCGGCCCGAGCAGCCGCCTCCGCCGCAACACGCGACGCCTCGTCTGCGACTACGAAGCGCGCGCCGGCATCCGTGAGCTGCCAGGCGAGTTCGGTCGCCGTCAGGCGCGCGTTCAGCGGCATGAGCACGCCACCCGCACGCGGCACGGCATGAGCCGCGACCGCAAAGCCTGCGCTCGCGGAGATCAGCACCGCGAGCGGCTCGCCGGCACCCAGCCCGTGCGCCTGGAGCGCCGCAGCGGCGGCGCCGACACGTTCGTCCAGCGCGGCGTAGGTGAGCGTGGCGTCCGGTGCTTCCACGGCAACGTGGTCGCCGTGGGTCCGCGCGCGGAGCGCCACCCAGTCCGGGAGCGCGACCGCGACCGGCGCCGTGGTCACACGTGTGCCTCGCGCCACGGTCCGGTCGCGACGGCGTCGAGCGCGGCCTCGTCGTAGTCGACACCGAGCCCGGGGCCGGACGGGAGCGCGAGCCGTCCAGCCTGCGGCAGCAGAGTCTTCGCGACGACGTCGGCGGCGAGGTGCTCGCCGGTGCCCAGGCCATGCGCGGCATCGAATGGCAGCGCGGCGGCGAGGTGCAATGCGGCCGCGATGCCAATCGACGAGTCGTAAGTCGTCGTCACGAACGCACCGATCCCGCGATCCGCGGCGAGCCGGGCGATCTCGAGCGCCGGACGCAGCCCGCCGAGCGGCATCGGCTTGAGTACCAGCAGATCGGCTGCCCGCTGCTCGATCACCTGCTCGCGCGTCACGGCGTTCTGCGCTGACTCGTCCGCGGCGATGCGCAGCGAGGCGTGCTCCCGCACACGAGCGAGCGCCTCCACCGCGTCGATCGGCACGGGCTGCTCGAGCAGCTCGATGCGGAACGGGTAGAGCGTGTTGATCGCCGCGATCGCAGTCGCCTCATCCCACGCACCGTTCGCATCCAGGCGAATCGTCGCTTCCGGGCAGGCGGAGCGCAGCGCCTCGACGCGACGCACGTCATCGCTGACCGGGCCCATCCCCACCTTGAGCTTGAGTACGGAGTAGCCGGCAGAGAGCGCTTCGAGACCGTGGCGCGCGACTTCGCCGGGCGGTCCGCCACCGATCACCGCATTGGCCGCCACCCACTGCGCGTGATCCTCGGCCAGCAGGGCAGCCAGCGGGAGGCCGCGCGTTCGTGCCTCGCGGTCCAGTACGGCGACGTCGAGCGCACAGCGCAGCGCGGAGACGCCCGGGCCGTCGGCGAGCGCGTCCGCGGCCCCGTCGGCGAGCAGTGCGGCGCCCGCGCGTTCGAGCAGCGCGAGCACGTCGCCCGCTTCCCCGGTGCCCAGCTCCGGGAGCGGCGACGCCTCACCGATGCCGCGCGCCCCGGCCGCGTCGATCACCTCGACGAGCACTCCGTCACGGCTGTCCAGCGCGCTCATCGCCGTCTCGAAGCGCGCGCGGAGCGGCAGGCGGAAGGGACGCCAGCGAATCGTGCGAAGGTCCGTCACCACAGCACCCCCACAGCCAGCAACACGGCGAACACGAAGTGCAGTCGCGCGGTCGCGCGCAGCGCCGCGTTCAGCGGCGGCCCGTCGGTCTGCGTGAGCACGGCGCGCGCCGGACCGACCATCGCCGGCAAGCTCAACCACACGAGCAACACCCCGGGCGAGAACCCGCCGACAAGCCACAGCGCCGTCGCCGCCACATAGGCGCCGGCGACCGTCGCGAGGTACTGCCCGCGCGCGAGCCGTCGTCCGAGGTAGACCGCCAGCGTGTACTTGTGCGCCACGCGGTCCGATTCGATGTCGCGCACGTTGTTCACGACAAGGATCGCGGTCACGGTGAAGCCCACCGGGATCGCGGCAGCCAGCGCTTCGCGGGAGAGCGCGCCGGCCTGCGCGTAGTACGTGCCCGCGACGGCCACCAACCCGAAGAACGCGAAGACGAAGAGCTCGCCGAGCGCACGGTAGCCGTACGGCCACGGTCCGCCGGTGTAGGTCACCGCCGCGGCGATCGAGGCCACGCCGACGACGATGATCGGCCAGCCCACGACCGAGGCGAGGTAGAGGCCGAGCACCGCAGCGATCGCGAACGCGGCGAGCATGCCACGCACGATCGCCGTCTCGCTGAGCATGCCCATCGCCGCAGCCCGCGGGGGACCGAGGCGGCCGGCGTGATCCGCGCCGCGGCGGAAGTCGGAAACGTCGTTGGCGAAGTTCGCGCCCACCTGGAGCGCGATCGCACCGAGCAACGCGGCGAGCGCCGGCCCGGCCGCGAACGCGTCCGCGCGCACCGCCACGGCCGTGCCCACGATCACGGGCGCTACTGCCGCCGTCAGCGTCGGCGGGCGCGAGGCGAGCAGCCATGCCCGCGCGCGGCCCGGCGGGCCGGGGATAGTGCCGGGGAGCGTGGTCACGCTACCCGTGGAACGGCAGGCGCTTGAATTTCGAGAAGTCCGGGCTGCGCTTCTCGAGGAAGGCGTTGCGTCCCTCCTGCGCCTCCTGCGTCGTGTAGTAGAGCATCGTGATGTCGCCGGCCAGGACCTGCAGTCCGTTCGCGCCGTCAGTCTCGGCGAGGAACGCATTCTTCAGGAAACGGATCGCCGTCGAGCTCTGGCGCGTAATCTCGCGCGCCCACTGCACGCCCTCAGCCTCGAGTTGATCGAGCGGGACGACGGCGTTCACGAGTCCCATCTGCAGGGCTTCCTGTGCGTCGTACTGACGGCAGAGGTACCAGATTTCGCGCGCCTTCTTGAGCCCCACGTTGCGGGCGAGCATGGACGATCCGAAGCCGGCGTCGAAGGAGCCGACGCGTGGCCCGGTCTGCCCGAAGCGTGCGTTGTCGGCCGCGATCGTGAGATCGCAGATCACGTGCAGGACGTGTCCGCCGCCGATCGCCCAGCCCGCTACGAGCGCGATCACCGGCTTCGGCATCTCGCGGATGAAGCGCTGGAGCGGTAGCACGCTCAGGCTCGGCGAGCCCTGCTCATCCAGGTACCCGGCGTCGCCGCGGATGCGCTGGTCGCCGCCCGAGCAGAAGGCTCGGCCGCCCGCGCCCGTGAACAGCACGACGCCGATCTCGTCGTCGCGTGCCGCGTCGAGGAACGCCTCGGCAAGCTCGCGCAGTGTCTGGGGCCGGAACGCGTTGTGCACCTCAGGGCGATTGATCGTGATGCGCGCGATCGCCTCGGCCTTCTCGTAGATGATGTCGTTGAACGTGCGCGTGGATTGCCACGCGACTGGTGCAGCGTCGAGCGTCATACGGCCCTCCGAGCCAGGGGACTGCCGGGTGCTTGCCGGGGTGGTCGCGCCGCGCCGTCAGGAGCGGCGATGCGTTCTCAGGAAGTCGAGGACGGCGGCATTGAACGCGTCCGGCCGTTCGAGATGCGCCGCGTGACCGGCGCCGTCGATGCTGCGGATGGTAGCTGCGGGAAGGGCTTGCGCCATCTCGCGCGCGATGACGGTGAACTTGCGGTCCAGCGTACCCGTCGCCAGCAGCACGGGCACATCGATCGCGGCGAGCCGGTCGTGGACCGGCTCCTGGGCGCCGGTCCCCATCCCGCGCAGGCTGTTCGCGAGCCCGATCACGCGCTGCGTGAGCCGTTGCTCGCGCAGCGCCTCGCGCTGCGCCGGGGACAGCGTTTCGAGCTGGCTGTCCCACAAGGGAAGCGCGCCCCAGTAGTCGACGAACCAGTCCAGCCCCTCGCGCTCGATGCGATCCGCGAGCGCCTCGTCCGCACGCACGCGCGCGGCGCGCTCCTCGCGGTCGGAGAGCCCGGGCGTGGCGCCTTCGAGCACGAGCGCGGAGACCACCTCCGGGCGATACGCGGCGACCTGGAGTGCGACGCGTCCGCCGAGCGAGTAGCCGAGCCACGCGGCGCGCTCGAACCCGATCGCGCGCACCAGCTCCGCGAGGTCGTCCACCGCGCGTCGCATGCGATAGCGATCGACTGCCTCGGGCGATCCGGTGGAGCCGTGGCCGACGAGGTCGACCGAGAGCGTGGTGAACTCGTCGTCCAGCGCGCGCACGAGCGGCTTCCACGTGGTCCGCGAACCCGTGAAGCCATGGAGCAGCACGACGGGCGGTCCCATGCCGTACCGGTCGACGTGGAAGGCGAGCCCGTCGAGCACGCGGTGCGGCATACGTTCAGCTCCCGCCGGGAGACGCGGCCGGCGCGGCGGTCACGACCGCGCGCACGCGTGCCGCGACCCGCGCCCAGACGGCACGGTGGAGCTCCACGTTGCGGTCGCGCTCTGTGCGCACTTGGAGCACGTCGAGCCCGGGGGCGGTGAGCGCCTCGGCGAGCGGGCCGAGCCAATCGCGCCCCACGATCAGGCGGTGGCGCCCGCCGTGCAGCGCGACGGCCTGTGCGAAGTCGAGCCCGCTGGGGGTGCCGAACCACGGCTCGAACTCCGCCGGCACGAGTTCGCGCTGAGGGAGGAAGTGGAAGATGCCGCCTCCGGCGTTGTTCACGAGCACCACGGTGAGGTTGAGCCCGTAGCGCTTGAGCGGCCACAGCCCGTTGAGGTCGTGGAAGAGCGAGAGGTCACCGATCAGCAGCGCGACTGGACCGCCGCCCGCGGCGGCGGCCCCGACCGCGGTCGATACCACCCCATCGATGCCCGACGCGCCACGGGTGCCCACGATGCGCACGCGACGGGACAGTGCGGGGAAAAACGAGTCGATATCGCGCACCGGCATGCTGTTCCCGGCGACGAGCGTCGCGCCGTCCGGGAGGGCGTCCGCGAGCGCCAGCGCCGCACGGCCCTCGAACGGTTCGTCGATTGCGTCGACGGCCTCGCGCAGCGCGGCGCGTGCCGCCGCGTTCGCGTTCACCCACAGCGTGCGCCACGCGGCGTCGGCACTGCGTCGCGCCGCATCCGACGGCAGGGCGGCGACGAGCGCATCGCAGAACGCGTCGACGTCGCTCTCGATCACCATGCCGGCAACGGCGTCCGGATCCCGCCAACCCCCGCCGGGATCAACCAGCAGCGTGAGCGTCGGCGCGCCGCTCGGCGCGCTGCCCCCGCCGCTCCGTTCGTCCCCCGCGCGGGGGAGGGCCGCCGCCGTCAGCCACTGGTTGAGCGGCTTCGATGTCGGCGCCGCGCCAAAGCGAATGACCACCTCCGGCGTGGCTCGGGCGGTGAACGCCGGTTCGCGCACGAGTGCGTCGTACGTCTCCACGATCAGGTCAAGGTGATGCGCGCCGGCGCGCAGGCCGGAGAGCGGATCGGCGAGTACCGGCCAGCCCAGCGCCTCGGCGAGCGCCACAATCGCGTCGGCGGGCAGCCCCGCCGACTCCGGTCCGCACACGATCAAGCC
>JAQBZW010000193.1 GCA_027622315.1 Chloroflexota bacterium
CCGCTGAGGCCCGTCGCTCGGGCGACCCACGCGACCCCCACGTGCGGCCCTCACGCCTGGGCCGTCCGTTATGCGGTCTTAACGTTCTTGCCACAACGGTCACGTTCATGACGCGCCCCGGGTGATTGCATGCTCCTGCGGCCGGACGCGCTCCGGCTCACGAGCGGCTTGGGGCAAGAGGGCATCCGATGTTGAGCAGGGAGTTGACGGCGAGAGTGGCCTCCGCCGGCGTGGGGCGCGGGTTGCTCGGTCGGAGACGTGATTCCTATGCGCAGGCCACGCCAGCCGACGCGGCCGCCGCGCACGGGCTCGTGGCCCCGGGCGAGCGGTTCGCGCTCACCGGCGACATCGCGGGCTACTCGGACGTCGGGGTCATGGTCCGTGACCGGGCGGGGCGGCCGCTGGATATCGCGCTGGCCGGCGCGCTCGTGCGCGGCGTGCCCGCCGACGATCTCGACGCGGCGCTGTCGATCGGCGACCGCGTGCGGATCGAGGGCATCCGCACCGCGCACGGCCTGGAGGCCCATCTGGTCGTGATGCTCCCGGCGTCGGCCGGCGTCCCTGAGCACACGGCGACGTCGGGCGGGGTGCTCGCGACGGCGCATTGATGGACCCCGGCTACCACGCCGGGCCACGGGTGTGACGGGGCCGGTTTGCCGGCGCCCGCGCTCAGCTTGGCTCACCCCGCCCGGCGGACGGCACGGTGGCGCTCGATCTAGCGGCGCCTGGCGTCGTTGGCCGTGAGGGCAGAGGCGCGGTCGTAGGCGGGTCGTCAGTGGCGGCCGCCTCGTCGGGGCGGCCAAGGCGCTGTACTACACGAACCTCCATGTCTGAGATCGACAGTGGGTCGACGAGAATCTCCGCGGTGTTCTCGGATCCTCCCCCCCATTCGCCTTCGCTCACGGCAGGCTCGCTCGCGCCCTCTGGGCGAGGTTGAGCCTGCCCCAAACGCCCGCGAACGACGCGAGGGAGCGGGCGCAGAGGACCGTCACCCCCGACCCCGCTCCCTCGGGGGGGTTGCCAGCCCCAAACGCCAGCGATCCCACGCGAGGGAGCGGGCAGTCGGAAGGCGCGGACGGTTGGCCGGGGTCGCGTCCGCGTCACCTGACGACGGTGACCGACCTGCTTCCGGCTCCCCGCTCCCTCGCGCGGATCGCTGGCGTTGCGACAGGCTCGATCGCAAGAGGGAGCGGGGCCGGGGGTGAGGGTCCGCACCCGGCCTGTCCGCCGGGGGTTGCCGGGAGGCGGGCGTGAGCCGAGTCGGCGCGGCGCGCCGCTACGATGGCGCGCGCACCGAGAGCGAGAAACACATGCTGATCACCGACATCCAGACCGTCGTCGTCGACGCCGCGCGGGCCGCGCTCGGAACCGGACGGCGCACGTGGCTCTTCGTGGAGGTGCACACGGACGAGGGCGTGCTCGGGATCGGCGAGGCGAGCCAGAGCCGGCTGGACGCCGGCGTGCGGGCCGCGGTCGAGGAGATGAAGCCGTACTACGTGGGCAAGGACCCGCTGGGACTGATCGAACCGCAACGCCGGCAGTGGCTGGCCAACCCCTTCGCCTCGCGCGTCCGCTACGCCGCGGTCAGCGGCATCGAGCAGGCGCTCTGGGACATCGCCGGCAAGGCGCTCGGTCAGCCGGTCCACGTGCTGTTGGGCGGGGCGATCCGAGAGCGCATCCCGCTCTACGCGAACCTCAGCCAGGCGACGCCGTCGCGCAGCCCGGACGACCTCGCGACCACGGCCGCGCAAGCGGTCAGTGACGGCTTCCGCGCCGTGAAGATCTACCCGTTCCCGCAACCACAGGAGGTCGCCGCGAATCGCGGCGTCGCGCTCACCCGCGACGAGATCGTGCTCGCCGAGGCGCGCATCCGCGCGGTGCGCGACGCGATTGGCCCGGACGTCGCGCTGCACACGGACTGGGCATGGACCGTGACCCCGGGCGACGCCGCGGCGCTCGCCGATCGCCTGCTCCCGTATGACCTCTTCTGGATCGAAGAACCGTTCGCCACGGATGACCCCGAAGAGCTCGCGGCCCTGCGGCGGCACATTCGCCCGCGCCTCGCCGGCGGCGAGCAGCTCTCAGAGCGGCTGCCATTCCGGCAGCTCTTTCAGGCGCGTGCGCTGGACGTGGTCATGCCCGACGTGAAGTGGATCGGCGGCATCTCCGCCTTCCGCGAGATCGCGGCGCTCGCCGCCGCGTACGACGTGGAGGTGTCTCCGCACAACATGTCGGGCCCGGTCGCGACGGCTGCGTGCGTGCACCTGAGTGCGGTGCTGGGCAACTTCCTCGCGCTCGAGTACGGCTACGCCGGCGTGCCCTGGAGGGACGAACTCGTCGCGGGCAGCGAGCTGGTCGAGCACGGCACAATCCCGCTGCCCACCGCGCCGGGCCTCGGCATCGAGTGGGACGGCGCCGCCGCGCGCCGGCACGCTGGGGAGTGACGCCGGCACCCCGACGCCGTGCGCCGCACGCGCACCGCCGGATCGGATACAAACCGCGAGGCAGGCGGTAGCCCCGCCCGACAGCCAAGGAGGCACAGCGCGTGAACACGAACGAGGCGATCGCCCAGATCCTGAAGAGGGAGGGCGTGGAGTGGATCGCCTGCTTCCCGTCGAACAACCTGATCGAAGAGGCCGCGAAGGTCGGCATTCGCACGATCATGTTCCGGCAGGAGCGCGGCGCGCTCATGGCCGCCGATGGTTTCAGCCGCATGAGCAACCGTGAGCGCTTCGGCGTCGTGATCACGCAGGGCGGGCCGGGCGCCGAGAACTCGATGGGCGGCCTCGCTCAGGCCTTCGCCGACAACGTGCCGATTCTGCACCTGCCGGGCGGCAACCGGCTCTCGGAGTACGGCGTGCGGCCCAACTTCTCGCCCGCGCACACGTACCAGAGCGTGACGAAGAGCGCCGAGGTGGTGCTCACGGCCGATGCAGCGCCTGCCGCGCTGCGCCGCGCCTTCCACGCGATGCGCAACGGGCGCCCGGGCCCCGCGGTCGTGGAGATCCCCGCCGATGTCGCGAACCAGGAGCTGTCGACGCCCGAACTCCACTACGAACCGCCGAAGCGCCACCTCACCACTCCCTCGGCCGGTGATGTGCGCGACGCGGTGACGGCCTTGCTGGCTGCCCGCAAGCCGGTGATCTGGTCGGGCATGGGGGTGCTCCTGTCGGCCGCGTCGGCGGCCCTGACGGAGCTCGCCGAGCTCACGGAAATCCCCGTGTACTGCACGCTCTCCGGCAAGTCCGGCTTCGACGAGCGTCACCCGCTCGCGCTCGGGGCGGGCAGCGGCGCGACGACACTGCAGGCACGCACGTGGCTGCAGGAGTCGGACGTGCTGCTCGCGCTGGGATCGAGCCTGACGCGCACCGGCTACGGGCAGCCGATCCCCGACGGCAAGACGATCATCCACAACACCGAGAGCATCGAGGACATCAACAAGGACTA
Source organism: Chloroflexota bacterium (assembly GCA_027622315.1). Lineage (GTDB taxonomy): Bacteria > Chloroflexota > Dehalococcoidia > UBA2979 > UBA2979 > VGNK01. The sequence continues at coordinate 3,448 of JAQBZW010000193.1, forward strand.
CACCACGGCGATCGGACTGCCCGGCGACGCACGGGCCACGATCGAGATGCTGATCGAAGAGGTGAAGGCGCAGATCGGTCCGAAGGGGCGCAAGGGAAAGACCACCGTCGCGGCCGAGATTGCCGAGCTGAAGCAGCGCTGGATGGCCGACTGGACCGACGTCCTGAACTCGGATGAGCGGCCGATCAACACCTATCGCGTGATCGGCGAGCTCGAGCGCGTGCTCGACCACGATCAGAGCGTGGTGACGCACGATGCGGGTGCGCCGCGTGACACGATCGTCCCCTTCTACACGGCGACCGTTCCGCACAGCTACATCGGCTGGGGCAAGACCACGCATCTCGGCTTCGGCATCCCGCTGATGATCGGAGCGAAGCTCGCCGCTCCCGATCGCTTCTGTCTGAACTTCATGGGCGACGGTGCGTTCGGCATGTCCGGACTCGACATCGAAACCGCGGTGCGCGCCGGCGCGCCAATCACGACGGTCGTGCTGAACAACGGCGGCATGGCCACCTACCCCGGTGGCTACCCGACGGCGCGCGAGCGCTTCGGCACGACGCACATGAGCGGCAACTACGCCGAGATCGCACAGGGTCTCGGGGCCGTCGGCATCGTGGTGACCGAACCGGGCGAGGTCGCGAACGCGATCAAGCAAGCGCGGCGACATAACGCCGAAGGCCGCGCCGTGCTGCTCGATGTGCACTCGAACCTGGAACCGCGCCGCTCGACGTTCCGGTAAGCCCTCCCTCGACCTCCTCCCTCCCCCAGGCCCGTCCCGGTAGCGGGGTGGCGGTCCCGGAGGCGGCGTGAGCACCGGCCGCTCACCCTGTTCCCGTTCGGAAGTCCCCTTCCGGTACCGAGAGGGGTTGGGGGAGAGACGGGGAAGGGAGGGAGCGCAGAGGAGTCCGGCATGACGCTGAAATTCGGCCTGCTGTTCGCGATTCGTAACCCGCGGCAGTGGAGGAAGTCCTGGGCCCAGGTCTACGCGGAGACGATCGAGCAGGTGCAGGCCGCGGAAGAGCTCGGCTTCGACAGCGTCTGGATGTCTGAGCACCACGGCGCCGACGACGGCTACTGCCCTTCGACGCTGATGATGGCCGGGGTGGCGGCCACGCACACGAAGCGCATCACGGTCGGCACGCGATTGCTCCTGCTTCCGCTCCACCACCCGGTGCGCGTCGCCGAGGACGCCGCGGTCGCGGACGTGCTCTCCAACGGCCGATTCATCCTCGGCATGCCCGAACGGGGGGATGCCCGAACGAGGGATGCCCGAACGAGGGATGCCCGAAGGGGAGATGCCGAACGGGAGAGGCCCGAACGGGAGAGGCCCGAACGGGAGAGGCCCGAACGGAAGGATGAGGAGATGAGTGCCGGTGCCTGAGCCCCTCGCTGCGGACCCGAAGTCGCTCGCGCTCGCCCGCGTGCTCGCACGTGAGTACGGGCATGAGCTCGCGGCCGTGAACTACGTGCGTGGCGTGGCGATCGGCGGGCGGCTGCGGCTCCACCGCCTCGCGCCCGACGGCGTCGACCCGGCGCCCGCGATCGCGGAGGCGGTCGCGGCGCACGTCACGCCGGAGGCGTTCGACTCGCTGCGCGACGCGGACGGCTCGGTGCATGCCGGCTACGTGTGGGCGGGCGAGCTGTCCGTCGCCACCGGCGACGGTCGCTATGCCGCGTTCCTCGCGCGCATCGCCGATCTCTATCTCGAGCGCCGCGCCGATGGCCTGCCGCGCCCGGTCGATGCCGACGCGCGCGTGGAGGACGTGTTCTGCGCGAGCGCGGTGCTCGGGCATGCGTACGCGGCGAGCGGCGTCGCGCGCTACGCGGAAGTGCTGGCCGAGCTACTCGCGCACGTGCACGCGCAGCCGGACACCGGGCTGTGGTGGCATTGCGGCGCGTCGCCGTTCTACTGGGGCCGCGGCAACGCTTTCGCGGCGCTCGGATTCGCGGAGGCGCTGTCGTGCCTGCCGGCCGGCTTCGCCGGGGGGGAGCCGAGCTCGAGGCGAAGCACCGCGCGCACGTCGAGGCGCTGGTCGCACGCCAGCATCCATCCGGTGCCTGGCACCAGGTGATCGACCGACCGGACTCGTATCTCGAGCTCACCGCCACCGCCATGATCGGCTACGCGATCACGCGCGGCGTGGCGCGCGGCTGGCTGCCGGCCGCGCTCGACGCGGCGGCGGCGCGAGCGTGGTCCGCGGTCGCCGAGCGCATCGACGGGCAGGGCATGGTGCGTGACGCCTGCATGGGCACGGGCCCGCTGCCCACCCTCGAGGACTACCTCACGCGCGGCGCCGTCTCCGGCCACGACGACCGTGCGGGCACGATG
>JAQBZW010000194.1 GCA_027622315.1 Chloroflexota bacterium
AGCACGAGCTGCAGCCACAGCGCGTTGCGCGCGAAGCTGTCCAGCGGCAGCGTGCGCAGTCCCATCTCCTTGGCCGCGCGGATCCAGTCCTCGACGTGAGCGCGGGCGCGGTGACGCTGCTCCAGCCGGGCCAGCTCCTCGCCCGGCTGGTTGGTGAGCAGGCAGGTGAAGCGGCAGCTTTCTTCCGGTTTCTCATCCGCATGAAGATCGCGACGTCGAACCCCTGCGACGCGCTGGAGCGCCCGAAGACACAGACGGCACCGCCTCGCGGCCTCACCGCCGACCAGGTGCGCCAACTGCTCACAGTGATCCCCGACTCGCCTGCCGGTCGTCGCGATCGCGCTCTGATCCTGACCTACGTGCTCACCGGCCGGCGCCGCTCTGAGATCCTGAACCTCACGGTGGGCGATATCAGCGTCGAGGGCCAGACGGCGTTCTACACGTACCGCGGCAAGGGCGGGAAGCGCGGCAGGCGTGAACTGCCTAAGCCCGCCTACGACGCGATCGTCGCCTCGCTCGACGACCGCCAGCTCGCTCTGCACGAGGCTGACCCCGCGACGCCCCTGTGGGACATCACCAGCGCGACCTTTTACCAGCGCTTCCGCCGCTACCTCAAGAAGGCTGGCCTCCCGGCGTCAGGCCTGCATGTGCTGCGCCACACGGCAGCGAAGCTCCGCCGCGACGTTGGTGAGTCGATCGAGTCGGTGAGCGCGTTCCTCGATCACAGCACGCTCGGCACGACCACCGTCTACCTGCGGCGCTTGGAGGGACAGCGCGATTCCTCTTGGCAGCGTGTGGCGGAGGCGCTCGGGGCGTAATCTTCGCCCGGACTCGACAGTACGATCGGGGCCGGGATGCTTGGAGGCTCCAGGATGCCCAGAGGCGTCTGTGCGAGCTGTGGCCGCGCAGCTGACAAGCGGGCGCGCCTCGCCATTCTCAGCGGCCTGAGTCGATCCGAGGGCTTCGTCACGCTCTGCGACGTGCATGCCGAAAGGCTGCGCGAGATCGAAGTGTGGCAGCGCGGCGGTGTCGCCTTCCGATTCGTCGGCTTCGAGGGCGACGGGAACGGCGCTCCGCTTTCGCCAGCGGCTACCCCAAGCGTCCCTCCACGGCCCGCGCGTGAACGCGGGCGCCCGAACGGGAGCGCGGGGCCGCCACCGTAGCGGATTTGGCGATCGGCGAGCCGAGGATCGGGACTACGTGCGAAGCGTCGTGTACAGCGCACGCTCGAAGTCGTCGAGCACGCCGAGGCAGATCGGGTCGGCGAACGGCATGACCTGCATGAGCACCGTGCCGGCGACCCCGGCGCGGCGATCGATCCAGAAGTAGGTGTTCGCGATCCCGCCCCAGCTGAGGCTGCCCTCCGAGCGCCCGCCGGGCACGTCTCGCCCGGCGCGCAGGAAGCCGAGGCTGTGGCGCGCCGTCCCGCCGTCAGAGAACGCGAGGTTGTTGCTCGTCTCCGGCGCGGACGTCTTCCACTCGCCGGCGACGATGTCGCCGGTGTGATTCGCAACGAACGTCGCCATGCTCGAAGCCGACAGCAGGCGCGCGCCGTCGAGCGCGCCGTCCGTGAGCATGAAACGCAGGAAGCGCGCGTAGTCCGGGGCCGTGGCGTGCAGTCCAGCGCCGCCGCCGACGCTGGTCCGTGGCGGCGAGAACGGCTGCTCGTCGATCCCGCCGTCCTCGCGGCGGCGGTGCATCGACACGTGGCGCGCGAGCTGGCCTTCTGACACCGCGTACGCGGTGTCGTGCATGCCGAGCGGGTCGAAGATGTGTCGATCGAAGTGCGCGTCGAGCGTGAGCCCGCCGGCGGCCTCGACCAGACGCCCGGCCCAGTCCGTGCTCACGCCGTATTGCCAGCGCTCGCCCGGCTCGAACAGCAGCGGCGTGTCGACGACGGGGGAGCCGCCGTCCGGGCCCGCGAGATACTGCCGCAGTCGTGCGCTGGTGAAGGCGTAGCCGAAGCCCGCGGTGTGCGTCAGCAGCTGCCGCAGGGTGACCGGCCGCGTGGCGGTGCGCAACGACCCTTCCTCGCCGAGCAGCTGTGGGGCCGCGAGCGCCGGGATCATGTCGCTGGCTGGCGCGTCCAGGTCGAGCGCACCCTGCTCCACGAGCTGCATGGCGGCGAGCGACGTGATCGCCTTCGTCATCGACGCGATCATGAACACCGAGTCGACGGTCATCGCGAGGCCTGCGGCCACGCGCGCCCTCCCGGCGGCGCCCTCGAAGATCGTGCCGTCCCGGTTCACGGCCGCAGCCGTGATCCCGGCGACCCTCCCCTGTTCGACGGCGCGATCGAGCACGGCCTGGAGCGTCTCGGTCATGGGCATGGCCTCCGGGGTGCCGTTGGGTGTCCGTCGCGGCGGCGGCACTATACGACGCGACGCGTGCGACAGATGCCGGGCGGGCATCTTGCCCGCACCGAGGCGGGGCCGCAGGACGCCCGTGTCGTCGGGAGACGGGGACCGGCTGGCCGGGCGGTGGACGGCGACCAGAATGCCTGGGCTCACACCCGGCGGTGCACCTCCGCCCGAGCTCGCGATCACATTGGGGCGCCTGCTCACACTCAAGCTCGCCTGTACGCTGCGCCGGCCGCGACGCAAGCAGCACACGAGGGAGCCGCGATGAAACTGGGCCTGCACATTTCGAACTTCACCTATGGGGTGCCCGCCGCCGAGCTGGCCGGGAAGCTCGACGAGATCGTGACCGGGGCCGAAGCCGCGGGTTTCGACCGCGTATCCGTGATGGATCACTACTTTCAGATCGCGAACGTCGGGCCGGCCGAGAACGAGATGTTCGAGGCGTACGGACTGCTCGGGTATCTCGCCGCGCGCACCTCGCGCGTGAAGCTCGGGGTGCTCACCACCGGCATCACGTACCGCGAGCCGGGCTTCCTCGTGAAGCAGATCACCGGGCTCGACGTGCTCTCGCGGGGACGGGCGTGGATCGGGCTGGGCGCAGCGTGGTTCGAGCGCGAGCACCACGGCCTCGGCTTCGCCTTCCCGCCGCTGAAGGAGCGCTTCGAGCGGCTCGAGGAGACGGTGCAGATCGCGATGCAGATGTGGGATCCGGCGAACAACGGGCCGTACGAGGGGAAGCACTACCGGCTGGCGGAGACGCTCTGCTCGCCGCAGCCGGTCCAGCAACCGCGCCCGCCGCTGATGATCGCCGGCAGCGGCGAGAAGAAGACGCTGAGGCTGGTCGCTCGCTACGCCGATGCCTGCAATGTTCGGGGGGATAACCCTGAAGATGTCCGGCGACGACTCGACATCATTGGTGAACACTGTGAGGCAGAGGGCACGGACGACGGCGCGATCGAGAAGACGATCGTGACCGGGTTCGACCCGGGACCGAACGGCGAGCGCGCGGACGAGCTGGTCGACCGGCTCGGACGGTTCGCGGCAGTGGGGGTCCAGGCGGCGCTCGGTTCTGCGGTCAACGTCGCGGACCCGCGCGTGCTGGAGGTGATGGGTTCGAAGGTGATCCCGCAGCTGGCGTCGCTCTAGTCGTCCCGGGCGGCCGGGCGCGACGGCCGCCGCGTGGTGCGCCGTGATCGCCGCGGGCCGTCGACGCCGACCGAGGGGGAGAGGTCGCGTCCGGCGGACCCGCGGCGGCCGCGCGCTCGCAGTCGGCCACTCGTCCTGTTCGTCCTGTTCGTCCTGTTCGTCCCGTTCGTCCCGTTCGTCCCGTTCGTCCCGTTCGTCGCGTTCGTCGCGTTCGTCGCGTTCGTTCGCGTTCGTTCGCGTTCGCCGCATGGTGAGGCGCGTGTGGCGGGCGCGGGGGGTGGGGTGACAGTTCGGGGCCGGCGCCAGCAAGCTCGCGGCGACGCGGTCAGATCGGGCGCGCGCGCCGGGATCCCGGGGCGCGCTTGCGGCCCACGAACACCACGTGACGCGGTCCGCGCCGCCCATGCGCGGGGATCGCGTGCGTCGAAGCCGTGAAGCCCGCCGCCATGAGCGGGCGCTCGAAATCCGCACTGCCTCGGACGGACCACACGGCGAGCGCGCCCGCCGGACGCAGCGCTCGCGTGATCGCCGCCAGCCCGGCGCGCCCGTAGAGCCAGTCGTTGCCGCGCTGCGTCGGCGCGTCGGGCCCATTGTCGACATCGAGCAGGATCGCGTCGAAGCGGCCGTCGCTCGCGCGGATCACGTCGGTCACGTCGCCGACCACGAGCTCCGTACGCGGATCGTCGAGCGGACGTCCCGCCAGCTCGGCGAGAGCGCCGCGGTTCCACTCCACGACCGCCGGCACGAGCTCCGCGACGACGACGCTCGCCGTCGCCGGCAATAGCGCGAGCGTCGCAGCCAGCGTGTAACCCATCCCCAGCCCACCGACGAGCACGCACGCATCCGCGCCGGGCTGCGGGCAAGCGAGCGAGATCATCGCGTCCTCCGAGCCGTGCTGACGGCTCGTCATCAGGTCGTAGCCCTCGGCGCGAATGACGTACTCGCTGTCGTGTCGGCGCAGCTCGAGCGTGCCGCCGTCGGGCGTGAGCGTGGTGGCGAGGGTTTCCCAGGGCTTCACCGCACCACCGTATCAACGCCTCCCGGCAACGTCGTCGCCCGGGCCGGCACGCGGCAGCCGCCGCGGCACGCACCGGCGGTACTCTCGGGTACCGAAACGCGCAGGAGACGGAGGAGTCGTGGCCGATTACATTCCCAGCCCCACGGAGTGGGTGCGCGAGCACGTGGAGACGTACGAGGCGACGGACGGTGCCGAAGGTTACGAAATGCGCGGCATGCCGACCGTGATCGTGACGCACACGGGCAGGCAGACGGGTGCGGTCCGCAAGTCGCCGCTCATGCGCGTGAAGCATGGCGAGACGTACGTGCTCGTCGGCTCGAAGGGCGGCGCGCCGGAGCACCCGTTGTGGGTCCGCAACCTGCGTGCGCACCCCGAGATCGCGTTGCGCGACAAGGATCAGGTGTTCGATGTGCGCGTGCGCGAGGTCGAGGATCCGGCCGAGCGCGCGGTGATGTGGCAGTCGGCGGTCGCGGCCTTCCCGGATTATGCGACCTACCAGACTCGGACTGAGCGGCTGATCCCGCTCTTCGCCTGCGAGCCGCGCTGACGACGGGCCGTTCACGGCGGAGTGCCCCGTGACGTCCGCGCCCGCCTTGCTCGGGGTCGACCTCGGCACCACGCGGTTGAAGGTCGCCGCGTTCACGCTCGACGGGCGCCTGCTTGCGGTCGAAGCGGAGCGCAACGCCGAGCATCGCGATGGCTCGCGCACCTGGCAGGATCCCGCCGCGTGGTGGGAAGCGGCAGGCAGGCTGTCGCGCCGGCTGGTCGCGCGCCCGGAGCTGGCGGCGCACACGATCGCCGGCATTGGGCTGTCGGCGCGGGCGGGTGGCTTCGTGCCGGTGGACAGCTCGGGCGATCCGCTGGCCGCGTCGTGGTCGGATCAGCGACACCGCGGCGAGCTCGCGCGGCTGGTCGCCTGGCGTGCCGGCGGCGCGCATCTCTCCAACTACGCCGCGGGTCTCGTCGCGAAGTACCTGTGGCTGCGCGCGCACGAGCCTGAGCGCGCCGCCCGTTGCGATCGGCTGCTGTACGCGAAGGACTGGCTCGTCTTCCGCATGACCGGGCGCGCGGTCACCGATCCGACCTCCGGCCCCGACGCCGCGGACTTCGACCGCGCGGCGATCGCGACGCTCGACGTCGCCCCCGGGCTGCTGCCTGACGTCGACGCGCCGTGGGCGCTCGCCGGCACGCTCACGCCCGCGGCCGCGCTCGCGCTGGGAATCGCG
>JAQBZW010000006.1 GCA_027622315.1 Chloroflexota bacterium
CGGGGCTGGCCGAGCATCACTCCGTGGCCAGCCCCGGCTGACAAGCCGGGTTGTGTGCACGGCGCGACTCCCGCGAACGCCGGTGCATCACGCCGTTGGCCGGGTTGCCTGCGCGGCGTGCCTCCCGCGAACGCTGGTGCCTCACGGCGCGGCTCGCGAACGCCCGTGCCTCACCCCCACCCACCCGCGTACCATCCCGCCCGCCACCAGACGAACGCGCGATCGGGAGCACCAATGCGAGGCGTGACGAATACCGGCAACCGCGGCGTTGAGGTACGCGACTTCCCAGACCCGCATGCCGGCCCGGGCGAGGCCGTCGTCCAGATCCGGGCAGCCGGGCTGTGCGGGAGCGATCTCCACAGCTACCGGGGCGCCACCGTCACCGGCCTGGTCAACGGCCACGAGCCGTGCGGCGTGATCGTGGAGCTCGGCGCGGGCTCCCCTCCCGGGCTCGCGATCGGCGATCGCGTGATGGTGCACCACTACGCCGGATGCGGCGTCTGCGAGACCTGCGCCCTCGGTTACGAGCAGCTCTGCCTGCGCGGCAACTCCGTCACCTACGGCGGCGTGACCGGTCACGGCGCGAATTCGGAGTACATGCTCGTCCCGTCGCGCACCCTCGTCGCGCTCCCGGACGAGCTCTCGTTCGAGGAAGGCGCCGCGGTCGCATGCGGCACGGGCACCGCCTGGAATGGCCTGCAGAAGATGGACGTCTCGGGACGCGACACCGTCGTGGTCTTCGGACAGGGGCCGGTGGGGCTGAGCGGCACGCTCTGCGCGAAGGCCATGGGCGCGCGCGTGATCGCCGTCGACGTGATCCCGGAGCGACTACGCCTGGCCACAGAGCTCGGAGCGGATCACGTCGTCGATCCGTCCGACGGTCAGGCTGTCGAAGCGATCCGCGATCTCACGGGTGGCGGCGCGAGCGCCGGGCTCGAGACCTCGGGCAATGCCGGCGCGCGAGCGCTGGTGCTGCGCACGCTGCGGCCGTTCGGTCGCGCCTGCTACGTCGGGCTCGGCAATCCAAACGTCGCTGAGATCGACTTCAGCAACCTGATCCTGAACGTCACCACCGTCTACGGCTCCTGGACCTTCAGCAAAGCCGAGCTGATCGAGATCGCGCGCTTCATGGTCGAGGCGAAGGTTCCGCTCGACCGCATGTTCACCCACCGCTGGTCGCTCGAGCAGGCAGACGAGGCCTTCCGCACCTTCGACGCGGGCGCGACCGGAAAGTGCGTGTTCGTGCTGCCCTAGCCGCCGCCTGCCGGGCGGCTACGTCTCGATCGTCACCGCGCGGCCGCTCTCCGACGAACGCTCGATCGCGGCGAGCAGCCGGTGCCGCGTGACCGCAAGATCGAAGTCTGGATCGAAGGCGGCGCCCCCGCCTCGTGCGTCGGCGATACGCGCGTACGCGTGAGCGACGTTGCGCGGAGGCCCGCTCGGCGTGCCCTCGGGCGCCAGCACGTACTCGTCCGGCGGCGCCATCTCCGCGAGCGTCTCGCCCGCGCGAGCGCCGTGCAGGACGTTCGGACCGATGTTCGCGGAGCCCGACGTCAGGAACAGCGCGCCGTCCCGGCCGTAGATCTCGAGGCGTGTGCCCCGCGACTGATGCGGCACCGTCCCCACGTGGATCGCCACCTCGCCGCCGCTCACCAGCCGGCCGGCCACGGCTATGTTGTCGGGCGCGTCGACCGGAAGCACGGCGCCCGTCTCCTCGTCCCGCCATTCCGTGATGCGGGTCGTGACACGAGCCGACACCTCGGCGATCTCGCCGAGGACGAAGCACAGAGCGTCCATCGCGTGTCCGCCCGGGATCGTCAGCGGGTTCGCGCCGTTCGCACGCTCGCGCTGCCAGCTCCGGCCGGGACCGCGCTCGAGCACGGCCTGGCTGATCACGCTCAGGTTCGCGGTCAGCACCTCGCCCACGTAGCCCTGCGCGACGAGGTCACGCGCATAGCGGATGCTCGGATCGCTCCGCGCCTGGAGGCCGACGAAGGTACGCAGCCCGCGTTCGCGGGCGAGATTCGCCATCTCCTCCGCCTCGGCGACCGTGGCGCCGAGCGGCCACTCACAGAAGACGTCCTTGCCGGCGCGTAGCGCGGCCATCACGAGCTGGTGATGCAGCGGCACCCGTACCGACACCGCGACGAGATCGACGTCCGGGTGCGCGGCCATCTCGTCGATGTCGTGGAAGGCGAGCCTCGCGCCGAACTGCTGCGCAGACGCACGCGCCGTCTCGTCGTGCGCCGTGCAGACGGCGGTCAGCTCGTAATCAGGCAGCGCGCCGAGCGCGGGCACGTGCGCGTTCGCGCCCCAGCCACTGCCCCCCGGCGTCACCGTCGCGCCCACGATGCCGACCCGAATCGGTGCTGCCATCTGCATGCTCCTCGCGTTCCGGGCGCCGGGTTTCCGCCGCGCCCGGGCGATGAGAACCGTCCGAACGAGGCGCGTCAAGCGCGGCGATCTGCCGAGGCTCGGCCGAGAGGCCGGCTTGACGGCGCACCGGCAATCGGACTCGGTCCCGACCACAACAGCGCGACCAGGCCGCACAGCCCCCGGCCGGCGCGTGACTCGCGCCGCACAGCGACCCGGTGGATGCCTCGCTCACACCCCGTGCGCCCGCCATCATGGGCGCATGTCAAAGCTCGTCGCCGGCGCGCTCGTGTTCTTCACCTCCGCGGCCGTGCTCGTTCTCGAGATCATGGCCGGGCGCCTGCTGGCGCCGTATGTCGGCGTGTCCCTCGAGACGTTCACCGGCATCATCGGCGTCGTGCTCGCCGGGATCGCGCTCGGGACCTGGCTCGGTGGCGCCGCCGCCGATCGCTTCGATCCGCACGCGATGGTCGGGCCGCTCGTGGTCACGGGCGGTGTGCTCGCGCTGGTCGCCCCACCGCTCGTGGATCTGTTCGGTTCGGGCCTTCAGGGCGGCGGCCCCCCGGTGATCGTGTTCCTCGCGTTCGTCGGCTTCTTCGCGCCGGCCGCCGTGCTCAGCGCCGTCTCGCCGACGGTTGTGAAGCTGCAACTCGCCGACCTGCACGAAACGGGCACGGTCGTCGGCCGCCTCTCGGCCCTCGGCACCGCGGGCGCGATCTTCGGGACGTTCGCCACCGGCTTCGTGCTGGTCGCCGCGATCCCGAGCCGCCCGATCGTGCTCGGCCTCGGCGCGGCGCTCGTGCTGGTCGGCATTGCGTTGACGGTGCGGCTGCAACGGCGCTCCTCACGGCTCGCGATCGGGCCCGTCGCGCTGATGGCGGCGGTGGCGATCATCGCGCCCGCGAGCATCTCACTCGTCACGCCCCGCCCGTGCGACGAGGAGACGACCTACTACTGCGTCCGCGTCCGCCACGACCCCGAGCGCGCGTCCGGGCGGCTGCTCATCCTCGATACGCTCTGGCACTCCTACGTCGACCTCGACGATCCGACACATCTCCAGTTCACCTACGCCCAGACGGCCAGTGACGTGATCGCGGGCAGCTTCCCGGACGGCGAGCCGCTGCGAACGCTCCACATCGGCGGCGGCGGCTTCACCATGCCGCGCTACCTCGCGGCCACGCGCCCGGGCAGCACGAACGTCGTGCTGGAGCTCGACGCCGGACTGGTCAACATCGCCCGTCGCGATCTGGGGCTGCGGGACACGCCCGGCCTCGACATCCGCACCGGCGACGCCCGCATGACGCTGCGAGGCACCGATCGCGGGGCATTCGACCTCGTGATCGGCGACGCCTTCGGCGGCCCATCCGTCCCATGGCACCTCACGACACGCGAGTTCGTGGAGGAGATCCAGGCCCGCCTGCGGCCAGGTGGGGTCTATGTGCTCAACCTGATCGACTACCCACCGCTGGGCTTCGCACGCGCCGAAGCGGTCACGCTGCTGGCGGTGTTTGAGCACGTGACGCTGCTCGCCCCGCCGCCACGCCTGCTCAACTTCGCCGGTGGGAACTTCATACTCGTCGGCTCAGACGCGCCGATCGCCGTCGATGCGATCCTCGAGCACAACGCCGGCCGCGGTGACGACGAGTCCGCTTTCTCGGACGCCGCGCTGCGCGCGTTCGTAGAAGGGTCGCGCGTGCTCAGGGACGACTTCGCACCGGTGGATCAGCTACTGACGCACTGACGCGCAATTGTGGAAGAGTCCACAATTGCCCCCTTCGACCCCGACCGATTACGACCCCTGGTGTGAGAGCGGCACGGTCGCGGTCACGCACGGCTCGTTGCCGTGCACGCGCGTGGTGTGCCCGCGGCCGGTCGTGTCTTCGACGAGGCGCGCGTCGCCAGGACCGAACACCTGGTTCGAACCATCCCCGAGGCCGATTTCGAGGGTGCCCGAGAGGATGATCACGAACTGCCGTCGCGGCGCGGGGTGCCAGTCGATGAAGCGCCCGATCGGGTCTTCACGGAACGCGATCTGCGTGGTCGCCAGCCCCGCGATCCATTCTGGGTGTGACGCGAGGTCGATCACCTCAACATGCGACTCGTTGTCGGCGCCGGTGAACAACCGGTAGGTGGCCATCTGGCCTGTCCTCTCGTTACGTGAACGCGAAGTCGAGCCCGAGCTCGCCTTCGATCCCGCGGAACCAGTCGATCACTTCCGTGTGGTACGGGATGCCGTCCGCACGACGGCGTACCTCCTCCTCAGCCTCGAGCAGCCCCGCGTATACCACGCGCTCATGGCCCGGCGCCGGTTTCGTCTCGGCGAGGCCGCGCAAGAACGTGTCCATGTCGCGCTTGAACTGCGCGACGTCTATGAAGGCGTCGACGCGGTACGCCGCCAGGTGGTAGCCGGGCGTGTTCGCGACGAAGCCGGGGCCGATGCCCGCGAGCGTGCTGCCGAGAATGTCGACCACGGCACCGAGGCCGTAGCCCTTGTGCGAACCGAGCTCGCGCGTGCCACCGGCCGGCAGCAGGTAAAACTCGTCCGGCACGTCGACCTCCTCCATCACCGGCGTGCCGTCCATCCGTGCGATCCAGCCGGGCGCGATCTTCGCGCCGACGCGCTGAGCGAGCCGCATCTTGTTCGCGGCCACCTGTGACGTGCCGATGTCGAAGACGAACGGCGCCATCTCGCCGGCGGGCACGGCCCAGGCGATCGGGTTCGTGCCCAGCCGCGGCTCGGCGCCCCACGTGGGCACGACGATCGCCCGGCCGCTGGTCGACATCGCGACGCCGATCATGTCGTGATCGAGCGCGAGCATCGCGTGGTAGCCGGCGCCGCCCATGTGTCCGACGTGGTGCACGACCGCGGAACCCATTCCATACTCACGCGCCTTCGCGATCACGATTCCCATCGCGTGCGGAGCGACGTGCAGCCCGAGTCCACCGCCGCCGTCGATCAGCGCTGTCGTCGGGGTCTCGCGCTCCACGATGATCTCTGGCCGCGGCGTGAGCGTCCCCGCGCGGTACCCGGCGACGTACGACCGCAGCATGTTCGAGACGCCGTGCGTCTCGATGCCACGCAGGTCGTTGAACATGAGCACGTCCGCCGACTGGCGCGCATCGTCTTCGGGCAGGCCCAGCGCGACGAAGATCGCCTCCGTTGCGGCACGCATCGGCGCCTCGCGCACGTACACGCGATCCGCCTCTGGCACCTTGAAACGCTCGAGCATGGCGACCCCGCTTCCGTGCACTTCCGACGATCAGCGGCCGGCCCGCTCCTCGCGAATCGATTCGAGCGTGGGTGTGCGATAGCGGTCAGCGGGGTCGTCCCAGCCTGTGAAGTTCGGCGTGCGCTTCTCGGCGAAGGCGCGGCGGGACTCCATGAGATCGCTCATCGCTCCGTGGCCGCGCATGCGGTCGGCGAGCGCCTCGAACTCGGCTGGGACGGTCGGGCGCATCGCCCGCATCATCGCCAGCGTGTTCACGCGCGAGGCCGGCGGCAACGTGAGCAGATGCGCGGCCATCTCCCGTGCCATGCTCATCATCTGCTCTTCGTCCTCGGCGAGCCGGTTAATCCAGCCGAGCTCGTACAGCCGCTCTGCGGGGAAGCGAAAGGCGAAGGCCATCTCGGTTGCGACGGTGTGCGAGAGCCCGCCGATGAAGCCGTGATAGAAGCCGCCGAGCAACCAGCGCTTCGCCTCGGACATCTCGAAGATCGCTGACCGCATGGCCACGCGCAGATCGGCGTGCTCGGCGAGCATGAAACCGCCGCCCATCGCGAAGCCGTTGATCGCAGCGATCACGGGCTTGTCGAGCGTGCGCGCGTCGTAGGGGTTGTCCAGCGGTGGCGGCGCAGTCGCGTCGCCGCGCGCGCTCGCCGGCGCGTTGGCGCTCGAGCCGGGTACGGACCCGCGTGCGACGGACTCCTTCATGTCCTCGCCCGCGCAGAACGCGCGCCCGCTCCCCGTGAAGATCGCGACCTCGACATCAGCGCTGTCCCGAAACTCGCACCACGCCGCGGCCAGCTCCGCGCGCATCTCCGCTCCGAGCGCATTCAGTCGCTCCGGCCGGTTCATGCGCACCAACATCACACCGTTGCTGCGCTCGGTCTCAATGATCGCCATCGCCCCGCCTCCAAGATCCGCGCTGCTGGCAGCGCGGAGGATACGCGGTCGCTGCATCGGGGCGGCGGCCGGACGAGCCCCCACGGTTCGGTGCGCGATGGGGTGCGACCGTCACCCTCCGGCCAGGCGTCGGCGATACGCCGCCCAAGCGTCTGAGCCGACTTCGACGGTTCTCACGTCATCGACCGTGCCGGAGCCGCATCCTCCCGGAGCAGGAGCGGTCGCGGTGCCACCCTCGACTGAGTAGACCGCGAGGTCAGAGTGGTAATGCTCCTGCTCGCAGCCTGCGTCCCGAGGCACGCTATCGAATTGCTCGAGCGGATAGCCCTCGCCGTCGAGAACAAGCACGTCCGCGGAGACGCGTTCGAGCCCTTCGCTCGTCGGGGACGCGGCTGCGTCCCCGCTGGCTACGCACTCGCCCGGCCATGCGAACGTCGGCGCGGCCTGGATGATCAGAGCGGAGAGACGTTCACCCGCACGATCGCCCGTTGCGATCGTGAGCGTCGCCGCCTGTGTGAGTTCGCCCCGGGCGACGAGCATGAACGGGCCCGGCCCGACGCACCGATACTCTTCCTCAATCAGCGGAGTCTGGCCGTCCCCCGTCGCGATCCCGCTGGACGGTGCGATGACCTCCGCAGCCCCCTCGATGCGGTTCCGGGCCTCAAACATCCAGTAGCTCACCGACCACGGCTTCTCACCATCCGAGTGCACCCGGAACGCCCCACTCGACGGGGCCGTCGCGCCCCCCCAGTTCACTGACAATCCACCGCCCAGGCTCTCGAGTTCGACGTCGCGGCTGCTGACGGCGAGCCTGACAGCGAACCGTTCGCCGACGAGCAGCGGGCGCTCGGGCGTCGCTTCGAGCACTCGGACCACGGGCGCACCGGCCTCGATGTTCGTCCAGACGAGGATTTCGGAGAAGTGCGGGACCTCGACGACAAACGTCGTTCGCCCCTCGGCCGACGCGGATTCGGGACCGAGGGCGTGCACGACGAGCGCTTCCGGCCCAGCCGCCCCCACAAGGATCGGCCCCACGATCGTCCCGTTGAGAGGGACGTCGATGGTCAGGGTCACGGGCTCGCGGAAGATCAGACCGTCCGGCTGAAGGAGCAGCCCGATTGGTGTCGCACCTGTTGTGGGATCCGGCTCGCCGGCGGAGACCTCCACCGACAGGTCGTCGGCGCTCGCGCCCTCGGGCAACGCGCCGGGAGGGACCGAGAGGGAAACGTTGACATCGGGATCGATCACCGCGGCGGGGGTGGGGGAAGCGGCCGCCGCGGAGGCCGGTCGTTCAACGGTCGGGGCATCAGGTGACGACCCGCCGGAGCAGGCCCCCAGCAGCGCGAGCGCAGGCCGATGCTCAACAGCTGTGAGCGGCGCCCGCCGTTCATGACCACTCCCCGTGCAATCCACGCAGCGGGAACCCTATCCGATCGCCGCGGACCCGATGCTCGACCTTCTCCCGGCCCGCACCGTGCCGTCACGCGGTCACGCCGCGGCCGGAATCACCGCCTGCGCGAACAGCTCGAGCGAGTGCGCCGCCTCGGCGTGCGTGAGGTCGCCCCACTGGAACGCGCCGACGAAGTAGTTCATGCCGCTCTCCGCGGCGTACCGCTCGACGTACTGCTTGACTGTCGCCGGCGAGCCCGCGATCAGCGCCTCGACCTTCATGGCGAACTGGGCGTCGCCGCCGAAGGACGGGTGAATGCGCGTATTCGCCGCTTCCCCGCTGCCGGCCTCGACACCGTCGGTGGCGTAGCCCGGCTTCGGCCAGTTCGCGGCGCGCACGCGGAACGCCCGGGTCGCGATGGCATGGGCCTCGTCGTCGGAGTCCGCGACGAAGACCACGCGCACCGTGCCTACTTTCGGCTCCGAGACGTGCGGGTTGAGTCGACCGAGGTCGTCGCGATGTCCGAGCCAGCCGTCGCGGTACTTCGCCGCGAGGCCCGGCAGCGATCGGATCGGCCCACCGCCGAGGAAGTGGAACCCGTTCGCAGCCGCAAACTCGACGTTGCCCGGGTACCAGATCGGTGGATAGGGCTGCTGCGTCGGCCGCAGCACCATGGGCACGTCGTCGAAGTCGTGAAAGCGACCGTGGTAGGTGAGACGGTCGCGCGTCAGGCCCTCAACGAGGATGGCGAGCTCCTCACGGAAGCGCTCTCCGGCCTCGTCGGGATCGTTCCCGAAGAAGCGGTGCTCCAGGTAGGAGATGGCGCGGCCCACGCCGATCTGGAGCCGCCCGTCCGACAGGCTGTCGAGCATCGCGATCTCTTCGATCAGTCGCAACGGGTGGTACAGCGGGAGGCAGTACACGAGCGGAACGAGGGCGAGGCGGGTCGTGCGCTGGGCGGCCGCGGCGAGGAAGACGTTCTGCGAAGGCGCGACGCTGAGCGGCGACTGGTGGTGCTCGGCGAGGTGGTAGCCCCAGAAGCCGAGCCAGTCGGCGAGGTCGAGCAGATCGAGCCGTTCGCTGAACTGCTGTGCCAGCGGGATGGCGTGCTGCCGCTCGAGGTGGTCGAAGATGCCGAACTCGATCACGTGTTTCCTCCCTCGCGCGGCCGGCGCCACAGTAGGCACGTGCCTTCACGCATGCGGCGCTAGCGTGCGCGCGAAGCGCTGCATGCCGCGGCGATCGTCCGGGTCGTCGTAGACCACGACCCGCTCGCAACGCAGACGCTCGCGCAGCCGGCCGGCGGCGTCATCACCGCGGGCGGCGGCCAGCGCCTCAACGCGGTCACGGCGCCCGATCAGCAGCGGGCGGGCGCGCACGTCGCCGCCCTGCAGGGTGGCGACCTCCCAGAGCAGGTGCTCGGTCGGATCGGACACGTCGACGACGGCAACGGTGGCCTCGTCCGCGAGCGCGAGGACGACGTCGCGCCAGACGGCGTCGGCGACCTTGAGCACGACGAGCCGCGGCGCCTGGATGCCGCGCGAGCCCGCCAGCACGCGCGCGACGGTCGGCTCGACCGCATGCGCGTCCGCGATGGCGAGTGCCTTGTCCCCCTCGGCGCGCCGTACGGCGCGATCCGCTCGCCACGCCCCGATCGTCGCGACGCCGAGCGTCGAGATCGCGCCGAAGATCAGCAGCAGCATGAGCGCGAGCACAACGATCGTGACGATCAGACCCACGACGATCGCTCCGATCGCCGCCGCGAAGCCGCTCGCGCCGCTCCCACCCGAGCCGGCGCGCGCATCCTCGAAGATGCCGTCAATCGTGCTCTCGATGCCGCCGCCGAACCACCAGCGCGCGGCGAGGAAGATGACGAGCACGAGCGCGGCCAGCGTCAGCCAGCGACCAAGGCCCCACGCGACACGCGTGCCGCGGCCGACGCCCACGGCTTCGACCTGGCTGTCGTCGAGTGTCACCAACCGCCAGCGCCGGCCGAGCGCGCCGCTGACGGCGAAGGTCAGCGCCTCGGACGCGTCGCCGAATCCGAACTTGCGCAGGAAGAGCACGAGGTGCCGCCGCCCACGCATGATGCGCAGGCCAAGCGCCATCAGGATCGCCGCTCCGACACCGAGGCCGACGAGCAGGGCCCAGTTCGCGCCGGTCGTCTCGCCACCTGTGACCAGCGCGATCGGAAGGATGATCAGCAACGCGAGCGCCGGGATCGCGAGCACGAGCCCGACGAGCACGATCAGCATCCCGATCACCACGCGCACCGCGGAGAGCGCGCGGGCGGGCCACGGTCGGCCCGGGAGCTGCGACACGATCGCGAACGGCGGATCCGCTCCGCCGGTCACGATGGGGCTCCGTCCCCGACTCCCGCTACGGCCGCACCGCGCGCTTCGGCCGCTGCGCGAGCTTCGCGAGCAGCGGCTGCGCCAGCTTCACGAACTTGCACGCGAGCATGCGCGTGTCGCGCGGGTCGATCAGGTCGACCACGTCGCCGTGGTGCGCGGCCTTGAACGGTGAGCGCAGGCGCAGCAGCCGGTTTTCGATCATCTCCCGGTGCGCGTCCGGATCCGGTGCGGCCTCGATCTCGCGGCGGTAAGCCGCGGCGACGCCTCCCTCGATCGGGATGCCGCCCCACTCGCCCGCCGGCCACCCGAAGCGCAGGTTCAGGCCGTTCGGCTGGCCAATGCTGTGCGGCGCATCGGCCGCTACCCCGTACGACTTGCGCACCGCGAACTCGACCTTCGGCACTTCGGCCTCGGCGCTCGCGATCAGCGCGCGCACGCCGCGGCGCATCGTGGCCTGCGACTCTGCGCGCGATCCGAGCATGAAGCCGGGCATGTCGAGGAAGATCACCATCGGCAGGTTGAAGGTGTCGCAGAGGTCGACGAAGTGCGTGTACTTGTCGGCGGCATCGCCGTTCATCGCGCCGGCGAGCACCTGCGGATCGTTGCCGATGATGCCCACGCTGTAGCCGTCGAAGCGCGCGAAGCCGGTGATCAGCGAGCCGCCGTAGTAACGGCGCATCTCGAAGAACTCGCCGTTGTCGACGGTGAGCTTGATCAGCTTGCGCGGGTCGTATCCGCGCCGGCGCTCCGTCGGCATGATCGTGAGCAGCTCTTCCGGGCGGCGGTCAGGCGGGTCACCCGTCTCCACACGCGGCGCGACGTCGTTCGTCGTGTTCGGCAGGTAGCTCAGGAACTGGCGGATCTGATCAAACGCGTCCTCTTCGGACTCGGCCTCGTTGTCGACCTGGCCACTCTCGTGCACGTGGCGCTTCGCGCCGCCGAGTTCCTCCTTGTCCATCTGCTCGCCGATCGCGCGGCGCACGACCGGCGGGCCGGACGGGAAGATCTGCGACTGCCCCTTCACCATCACCGTGAAGTGCGACATCAGCGCGTACGCGGCGGGCGCGCCGGCGACCGAGCCCATGATGCCGGCGGCGACAGGCACGCGGCGCAGCAGCTCGGCGTGCATCCACCACTGCTGTCCGGCCGGCAGGCCCATGTGCCCCTGGGTTTCGTCGGACTTCGAGCTGTGGCCCACGCCCTCGACGAGCTGCACATACGGGATGCCGTACTGCAGGGCGAGCGGCTGGGTGAACTGGCGCGGGCCCTTGTGCACGTTGTGCGGGCTGCCGCCGGAGATCGTGAAGTCGTCGCCGCCGACGGCGACCGGCCGGCCGTTGATCTCCGCGAGCCCCATCACGTACGCGCCGGGGATGAACTCGCAGAGGTTGCCGTCCTGGTCGTACTCGGCCGCGCCGACGAGCGGCCCGGCCTCGAAAAAGCTGCCCGGGTCGACGAACTTCTCGACGCGCTCGCGGATCGTGTACCGCCCGCCGCGGTGCTGGCGCTCGATGCGCTCGGGACCGCCGAGCTCGGCGGCGAGGTCCTTGATGTACGCGATGTCGTCGAGCGCGCGCTCCCACTCCATGCCCGGCTTGAACGTCTCGCGCTTCGAATCGATTGGCATGACGGCTCCCATTCCTATGCGACCGGATCGGAGTGCGGATCCCGGCGCCGCTGCGCCGCGCACCCACGGTGTGCAAGCGTAATACGCCCGCGACGAAGCGACCCGAGCGGCGGGCGCAAACGGGAAAGCGGAGCCCGCTTGTCATCGCACGCCGCCGCGCGGAGACTGCGACCGGAAGCTCTCGAGCCCGGAGTCAGAGATCGCGGAAGGTCCGGACGATGCCCTCACCACTTTATGGAATGACCGTGCTCGACATCTCCGAGGGCATCGCCGGCCCGTTCTGCGCCAAACTGCTCGGTGACCTCGGCGCCGACGTCTGCAAGGTCGAACCACCGGGTCGCGGCGACCGCACGCGGCAACGGGGACCGTTCCGCGACGGCATCGCCAACCCCGAAGCGAGCGCGAGCTACCTCTACTTCAACACGAGCAAGCGCGGGGTCACGCTCGATCTGACCGACGCCTCCGACCGCGAGCGGTTTGCTCGACTACTCCAACGCTTCGACGTAGTGATCGCGGGCGAGACCGAGGGTGAACTCGCGGCGCGCGGGCTCGGCTTCGATCAACTGCGCCTGTGGAATCCCCGTGTGATCCTCACGACCGTCTCCGGGTTCGGCTCGACCGGACCGCACGCGGGATACCGCTGGTCGCACCTGATCGCGTGCGCGACCGGCGGCTGGTCGAATGCCTGCGGGACGCGCGATCGTGAACCGCTGCAGGCCGGCGGCGCGATTGCGGAGACGTTCGCCGGCGCGTTCGCGGCCACCGCGACGCTGCTCGCGGCGCACGGCCGTGCATCGCACGGCGGCGGCGAGCACGTGGACGTGAGCGCGCAGGAATCCGCGCTCACGGCGGCGCTCTTCCCCACGCTCGCGTACGAGTACCGGGGAGCGATCGCGGAACGGCACTCCGCGACCGGTCCCGGCCCCTCGTTCATGCTCCCCACGCTCGATGGCTACATCGGCGTGAACGTGCTCACGCAGGCGCAATGGGATCTGCAGTGCCAGTTCTTCGACTGCGCCGACATGCTCGACGATCCCCGCTTCGCGGCGGGCGCGCGGAACCTGCACGCCGAGGAGGCGCGCGCGCGTTTCGCACCGAAGGTCGCGGACCGCAGCGCGGAGGAGGTCTTCCACGATGGTCAGGTCTGGCGCGTCCCATTCGGGCTCGTGCCTGACCTGCGAGCCATCCGAGGGATGTTGCCCCACCAGGAGCGGGAGTTCTTTATCGCAATCGACCACCCGGTCGCGGGCACGGTGGAGCTGCCGGGCACCTGGTTCAAGTCGACGGCGACGCAGCCGGCGATCACGCGGGCGCCATTGCTCGGCGAGCACAACGATCAACTACTCGGCGAGACCGCCACCGATAACGACGCGCCACAGGTGGCCGTCACGGACGCGACGTCTGCTTCGTCCGCGAACCCCCCGCCGCTCGAGGGCGTCCGCATCGTCGATCTGTCGATGTTCATGTCGGGACCGATGGCGATGCAGATCTGCGCGGACGCCGGCGCCGAGGTGGTCAAGGTCGAGTCACTGCAACGCATCGACGGCTGGCGAGGGGGCGGCGGCGGACCCGGCGACGCGCCGTGGGAGCAGTCACTCACGTTCAACTGGGTGAATCGCAACAAGACGGGCATCACGCTCGATCTGACGGACGCACGCGGCGTCGCACTGGTGAAGCGCCTGATCGCCGACGCCGACGTGGTGATCGAGAACTACACACCACGTGTCATGCCCAACTTCGGCCTGACGTACGACGTGCTCCGTGAGATCAAACCCGACCTGATCATGATCTCGATGCCGGGCTTCGGGCTCGACGTCTCCTGGCGCGACTACGTCGCCTTCGGCATGTCGACGGAACAGATGTCGGGGATGAGCCACCTCACCGGCTACGACGACGGACCGCCGCTGTTCACGACGACGAGCGGCGGCGATCCGTTCGTCGGCGTGCTGGCAGCAACGACCATCCTTGCCGCATTGCAGCACCGTCGCCGGACCGGCGAGGGCCAGCACGTCGATCTCAGCCAGATCGAGACCTGCACGATGTACATCGGCGAGATGCTCGCGGGCTGGTCGCTCGCCGGGGAAGACCCCGGGCGTGTCGGCAACCGCCACCCGACGGCCGCGCCGCACAACACGTACCTGTGCGCCGACGATCGCTGGATCGCGATCGCGTGCGAGGACGATGGCGAGTGGAGCGCGCTCGCATCGTTGATCGGGCACGCCGAGTGGGCGACGGACGGATCCCCGTACGCCAACGCGGCCGGCCGGCGGACCGCACTCAACACGCTCGACGCCGCGATCGCGGCATGGACGCGGCCCCACGGCCACATCGAGCTGATGCACCGCCTCCAGCGCGCGGGCGTGACCGCCGGAGCCGTGATGAACGGCCCGGAGCTGCTCGCCGATCCGCACCTCGCGGCGCGCGACGCGTTCATTCCGCAGGACCGCCCCGGCGTCGGCGTGAAGCACTACCCCGGTCAGCCGTACCGCTTCGCGTTCGCGCCGCCACCGCCGACGCGGCGCTCGCCGCTGCTCGGCGAGCACACCCGTGACGTGCTCTGCGGCCGGCTCGGCGTGAGCGACGAGGAGTACGCCGCGCTCGAGCGTGACGATGTCGTGGGCACGATCCCGATCGCGGCACGTGGGGGCGAGCGCTGAGCGGGGCTCCGCCCAGCGCGATCGAGGCGTGGGCGGTCGCGGCGGGCGAGCGCTGGGGCCTGGCCAGGGCGGAAGCGTTCCGCATGCTCAGCTTCGATGAATCCGCGGCGCTCTTTGCACGACCGAGGGAGACTGCTCCATGAGCCTGCCCGCAACGAGCCTCGCGCTCGTGGTGATTGTCGCTGGCCTGGTCGCCGGCGCATGCAACGCGAACTCGACGCCGCCACCGACCCCGACGGCGACCGCGGCGGCGACCGCGGCGGCGAACACGCAGCCCTACGCCGGCTGGGAGACACGACCGATCGCGGCGCTGGCGCCCGAGCAGGTGGATGACCTGCTCGCCGGTCGGGGCGCAGGCTTCGCCCTGGCCGCCGAGCTCAACCACTACCCCGGCCCCACGCACGTGCTGGAGCTGGCCGGTGAGCTCGCCCTGAGCGGCGAGCAGGAGCGTGCCATCCGCGAGAACTTCACTGCGATGCAGCGCGAGGCGCAGACGCTCGGGCAAGAGCTCGTGGACCTCGAGGCGGAGCTCGACGACGGTTTCCGCACCAATGCCATCACGGCATCGCGGTTGACGGAGCTCACCGCGGCGATCGCCGAGGTGGAGGGGCGCCTGCGCAACGCGCACCTGGCGGCGCACATCGAGGTAACGGCGACGCTGACCGCGGAACAGGTGCGCCGCTATGACGCGTTGCGTGGATACGCCGGAGGCGAATCCGAGCACGACGTGCCGGCGGGCCACGACTCACACTGACGAAAGTGCAGCGAGCGGCGGGCCGCCGTCGTGCGCTGGCGCGCCGGACGGATGATTGCGGTCACGAACAGGCGCGGTCGTCAGAGCGCGTCGACGCGCGTGATCTGGAGGAAGTCCTCGACGTAGTCCTCATCGGCGAGCGCGTTGAGGTCGACGGGCCGGCCCGAACGAGTGGCCGCAGAGATGATGCTTCCGAGGCGGTCGGCCCGCGGCAGGTCGCTCGCCGCCGCTTCGGCGCACTCGACCCCCGCTTCGACGGCAGCGGCGTCAACGTATCCGCGCTCCCCAGCCAGCGCACACGGTCGGCCACGACGGTCCCGGTGCTGTGCAGGAACGCCCGATCCGCCATCACCTGACCCCGGATCCACCGAAGCAGGTTCGGGCAAGAACCGTCTAGACGCTGAAGCAGGTGCCCCTCTGAACTGGGATGATGGTGTTGTGAGACAGCCACCGAAGCCCAGCAAAGGAGCACCTGCAGGATGCGATCATCGCACAGCCTCGACCGGGTTGCAGTGGCATTCGACGACCAGCGGCTGATCGCCGACGCGGGGCTGCTCTTCCCGGCGACGCTGGCTCAGCACCTCGGGCTGCGTGCACTGGTGGACGCCCACGTCGACCTCGGTGCCGCGGTGGGACGCGCACACGCCGGGGAGAAGGTGGTCGCGCTGGTGGCGTCGGCGCTCGCCGGCGGCGACTGCATCGATGATGCGGATGCGCTGCGCGCGGGTGGCACCGCCGCGGTGCTCGGCCAGCGGGTCCCGGCGCCCTCCACGCTGGGCACCTTCCTGCGCGGCTTCCGCTGGGGTCACGTCCGTCAGCTCGACGCCGTCAGCCGGCACCTGCTCGCCCGGGCGTGGGCGGTTGGCGCGGGCCCGGGCGCCGAGCCGTTCACGCTCGACCTCGACTCCACCATCTGTGAGACGTACGGGCTGCAGAAGGAAGGGCCCGGCATCACGGCTACACCCACGTCCGTGGCTACCACCCCCTGGTCGCGGTCGGCGCCGGGACCGGCGACGTGTTGCACGCGCGGTTGCGCGGCGGGACCGCGAACTCCGGCCGTGGCGCCGGGAGCTTCCTCGCGGAGACCATCGAGCGGGCGCGCGCGGCCGGCGCCAGCGGCACGTTGACGGTGCGGGCGGATAGCGGCTTCTACAACCACGCGGTGGTGGCGGCGGCGCGCAAACGCCACGTCCGCTTCAGCATCACCGTCCGGCTGTCGCCCGGGCTCCACCAGGTGATCGAGGCGATCCCGGAGCGCGATTGGACGGCGATCCCGTACTGGTTGGAGGGCGGCGCCGACGTGGCGGAGACGACCTACACGCCGTTCGCGTCGCAGCAAGACGCTTCGCCCGTGCGGCTGATCGTCCGCCGCGTGCGCCCCACCCCGGGCTCCCAGCTCGCGCTGCTCGCGACCTACGACTACCACGCCTTCATCACCGACCGTGAGGGCGACACGCTCAGCCTCGAGGCCGACCACCGCCGTCACGCGGAGATCGAGAACGCGATCCGCGACCTCAAGTATGGGGTCGGCCTCAACCACCTGCCGTCGGGGAAGTTCGGCGCGAACGGCGCCTGGCTCGCGGTCCAGGTGCTCACCCACAACCTCGCCCGCTGGACCGCGCGCCTCGGCCTGGGCGCCGGCATCCTCACCACCAAGACGCTGCGCCGACGCCTCTTCAGCCTCCCCGGACGGCTCGCCCGCTCGGCGTGGCGGCTCACGCTGCACCTCCCGGCTCGCTGGCCGTGGGCCGAAGACTGCACCACCGCGCTCCAACGGCTGCGCGCGCTCCCCCTCCCCGGCTGAACCGCGCCATGCCACGACTGCTCGCAGCCTGCCCGGCGTCAGCTTGCCCAGCGTCCGCCCGCACAGCATCCACAGCGCCCACGCTGACGCTCACGCGCCGCCTCTCCACATCCCATCGCCCCCGCGTGCCCTCGCCCCCGCGTCATCCGCCCCGCGAACGCCACGCGTCTACCGTCCGTGCGATCTCGCCCCGCCGATCGGTGGATCCGGGCTTATGTCCATCCGCGAGCACGGATTGCCGCAGCCGGCCGCAGTCGTCCCGCTCTCCCCATGGACCGACCTCGAGGGCACCGGGGATTCGATGACGTCGAACGCCCCGAACGACCTGATCATCCAGGAGGACGCGCTCGGAGGGATGGTGGCGGCATTCGTCGGGGAGGGCGATCCGCGTGATCCGCTCGCGGCTCCGCTGTACGGCGACTACGGCGCGCTCGCGCCGCTGTACATCCAGGTCGGCGGTCACGAGACGCTGCTCGACGACTCCACGCGAGTCGCGGAGAAGGCGAAGGCCGCGGGCGTCGAGGTGAAGCTCGACGTCTTCCCCGAGATGCAGCACGTGTTCCAGACATCGGTGGGCAACATGCCCGAGGTGACGGACGCCGTGCAGCGCGCGGGGGCGTGGCTGCGCACGAAGCTGGGGCTGTAGCCCCTGGGGGCGGACTGCGCTCCCCGGTCACGCTGAGGCTCTCGTGAGCGAGGCGAGGGGCTGACCGAAGGACGCGGGGAGCCCGTCACTCCGCGCCCAGGTGGGCCGATCCCCGCGATCGGGCGGCTTCACGACTGCGCTCGTCCTTCGACAGGCTCAGGATGAGCGGTAGGCGGCATGGGCGCGCGAGGGCGCACGCCCTCGCCGAACGCGGCGAGGCGTCTCCTCATTCCGAGCGAAGCCGAGGGGCGCGGCTCGCGAACACCAAATCAGAACGCGCCGCGCTCCCGGAGCTCTGCGATCTGCTCCCAGCTGTAGCCGTGCTCGGCGAGCACGGCCTCGGTGTGCTGGCCCGCCTCAGGCGCCGGACCGAACTGCAGGGCAACGCCGCGCAGCGCGAACGGCGGCGCGAGCGTCTCGACCGTCCGACCCGATCGGTGCTGCTTCGCCACGATGTAGCCGTTTGCGCGCGCCTGCTCGTCGGCGACGACGTCGCCGAGCTCGAGGATCGGGGACCACGGCAGGTCGCGTGCATCGAGACGCGCGCCGAGGTCCTCGAGCTCGAAGCCGGCGATCGCACCGTCGAGCTCGGCGATCGCCTCGCGCGCATGCGCCAGCAGCGCAGCGGGCCGCGCGAAGCGTTCGTCAGTGCGGAGGTCATCACGATCGAGCGCCGCGCACAGCGGCGCCCAGAAACGCGCCGGCTGGAGCATCGCGAACTGTAGCCAGCGCCCGTCGCGGCAGCGGTAGCTGTTGTACAGGGGGCTGAACGCGTGCTCACGGCCGCGGTGCGGCCGGGGCGCCGCACCCACGAGCGCCTGCTGCAGCATCCAGCCGTTCGCCCACATGCCGTTCTGAAAGAGCGAGACGTCGACGATTGCACCTCGGCCCGTGCGCTCGCGCCGGAAGAGCGCCGTCGTGATCCCGGCCACAAGCGAGATCGCGGAGGGCAGATCGCCCATGGCGCCGACCAGCCCGACCGGTTCGCCGTCATCGACGCGGAGCGTTGCCGCAATGCCCCCGCGCGACCAGTACGCCAGCTCGTCGAACGCCGGCCGGTCGACGTCCTCGCCTGCCGTCCCGTAGCCCGTCGCGTGCGCCACGATCAGCCGCGGATAGCGCTCGGCCAGGGCCGCCGCGCTCAGCCCCGCGCGCTCGAGCGCGCGCGCCCGCACGTTCGTCACGAAGACGTCTGACGCCGCCATCAGGCGGTGCGTGATCTCGCGTCCCGCGTCAGTCGCGAGATCGAGGTGCACGCTGCGCTTGCGGTTGTTCGCGAGCTCGAAGCCCGCCTCGATCGCCTTGCCGTCGACCGTGACGGTGGAGCCGCGACTCGGGTCGCCGCTCCCGGCCGGCTCGATCTTGATCACGTCGGCGCCGTAGGCCGCGAGCACCGCCGCGGCAGCCGGCGCCATCACCCACGACGCGAGCTCGATCACGCGGATGCCGGCCAGCGGCGCCTCGTCGTCGGTCATCGGGCTCCCTCCTTCGTGGGGACGCTCGGGTCTCAGCCCGAACCTCACGGGCGCGACTCGTCGCTACTGGCGGGAGGCGTCGCGTCCGCCCGGACGTCGCCTGCGGCGGGGAACACACGGCCCATCGACCAGCCCAGCCCGGTCGTCGCGCCCAGCCCGATCGTCGCTGCCCAACCCGCTCGTCGCGTCCAACCCGCTCGTCGCGTCCAACCCGCTCGTCACGCCCAGCCCGCTCGTCGCTCCCAGCCCGATCGTCACGCCCAGCCCGATCGTCGCTGCCCAGCCCGATCGTCACGCCCAGCCCGCTCGTCACGCCCAGCCCGATCGTCGCTGCCCAACCCGCTCGTCGCGTCCAACCCGCTCGTCGCGTCCAGCCCGCTCGTCGCGCCCAGCCCGCTCGTCGCGCCCAGCCCGCTCGTCGCTCCCAGCCCGCTCGTCACGCCCAGCCCGCTCGTCACGCCCAGCCCGCTCGTCACGCCCAGCCCGATCCTTCCGTTCCGCTCAGACAGCATTCCCTGGCGTGCGATGCGAACCTCGCCCTGCGGAGCAGCGTGCCCCACGAATCTATCCACTCGCCGTCGTACAGGGCTGCCCAGGCGTCCGGGCGTCCGGGCGTCCGGGCGTCGTGCCCGGCTGCCGAGGCGTCGGGTCGGGGCGTCGGGGCAAGTGCGGGCATCCGGCCCGCCGCGGATCGCGCGGACGACCGACGTGCCTCGGCCGGGCATCAGCGGTCGTGGAACGTAGGCATGCGCTTCTCGACGAACGCGCGCGGGCCCTCGTGCGCGTCCTCGGTGGCAGCCGCGATGCGCGTGTACTCGCGATAGAGGCGCAGCCCCTCCGCGAGCGGCAGGTCGCGCCCGCGGTAGACGAGCTCCTTGATCAGCCGCGTCGCGGCCGGACCATTCGCGGCGATGCGCGCGGCCAGCGCCTGCGCCCGCGGCATCACGTCGTCGGGCGGCAGCACCTCGCTCACGAGCCCCGTCCGCAGCGCCGCCGCGGCGTCGATGAACTCGCCGCTGAGCACCAGCTGCAGTGTGTTGCTCATGCCGATGAAGTCGGGCAGGCGCAACGCGCCATACCCGTGGAGCACGTTCCACTTCACCTCGGGCGCGCCGAACTGCGAGCGGTCGGAGGCGATGCGGATGTCGCAGAAGAGCGCGAGCTCGAGCCCGCCGGCGAGGCAATAGCCGTCGATCGCGGCGATCGTTGGCTTCGCGCACTCCATGCCGTTGTCCCAGCGGCGGGGCCGATACGGCGTCCATGCCCCGCGCTCGCGATCGCCGCCCAGCTCGTTCAGGTCGTGGCCCGCCGAGAACGCGCGCCCGCCGGCGCCCGACACGATCACCGCGCGTACGTCGCGGTCTGCCTCCGCGGCGCGGAAGCCCTCGCTGACCGCCTCGTACATGGCGTCAGTCATCGCGTTCATCCGCTCGGGGCGGTTGATCACGATCCGTGCGACCGCGCCTTCGACCACGTACTCGACCTCAGTCATCTCTCACCCCCTCTGCCTGTGGCGTACGAGTCGTCCTCAGGCGGTCATGCCCCCGTCGATCACGAACTCAGAGCCCGTGGAGTAGCTGCTGTCGTCGGAGGCGAGGAAGAGCGCGAGCTTCGCGACCTCATCCGCCTCGGCGACGCGACCCATGGGGATACGCGCGAGCCACGGCTCCATGTGGCCGGCGTCGATGCCCGGGAGCTGGTGGAGCATGGCCGTCTCGATCAACCCGGGGTGGATCGAGTTCACGCGGATGCCGTGCGGCGCGAGCTGCACCGCGGCCGACTTCGTCATCCCGCGTACCGCCCACTTGCTGGCGGTGTAGGCGATCGAGCCACCGCCCCCGCGCAGCCCGGCGATCGACGAGATGTTCACGATCGAGCCGGAGCGCTGCTCGATCATCGGCCTGGCCACCGCCTGCATGCCGAGGAATACGCCGACCTGGTTGATGTCGATCACCCGACGGTAGTCCGCCTCCGTCGCCGCCATCAGGCCGGCCGCGTGGTAGATGCCGGCGTTGTTGATCAGCACGTCGACGCGGCCGAACCAGCCGACGACCTCGTAGACGACCGCGCGCCAGCGCGCCTCGCTCGTCACGTCGTGGTGCAGGTAGCGCGCGTCGATCGCCGACGCCGTGCGCTCACCGTCCTCGTCGAGCACATCGGTCAGCACCACCGTCGCGCCCTCGGCCGCGAACAGCGTGCCCTCGGCCGCGCCCTGCCCGCGCGCGCCACCCGTGATCAGCGCGATCTTGCCGTCGAGTCTGCCCATGGTGTCCTCCTCGCGCGCGAGTGTAGGGGTGGCGATTCCGCGGGAGCGGTGTGCTATCACTCGTACGGCGGTCGACGCCTGAACGCGCCCTACCGCCGAACAGTCACGGAGGCCCCGATGAAGTTCGGTCTGTTCTACGAGTTGCAACTCCCCCGCCCACTGGGTGACGCCACGTGGGACCCCGACGCCGAGCGTCGCC
Organism: Chloroflexota bacterium; assembly: GCA_027622315.1. Lineage (GTDB taxonomy): Bacteria > Chloroflexota > Dehalococcoidia > UBA2979 > UBA2979 > VGNK01. Next base: position 21,670 of record JAQBZW010000006.1, read on the forward strand.
TCTTCGAGGAGATGTTCGAGCAGGTCGAGCTCGCCGACACGCTCGGCTACGACTACGTCTTCTTCGTCGAGCACCACTTCCTCGAGGAGTACGCGCACTCATCGGCGCCGGAGATCGCGCTGGCGGCGCTCTCCCGGACGACGAAGCGCATCCGGCTCGGCCACGGCGTGATCCAGATGCCGCCGGGCATGAACCACCCGGTTCGCGTCGCGGAGCGCATCGCCGCGCTCGATGTCGTGAGCGGCGGCCGCGTGGAGTTCGGGACGGGCGAGGGCACCTCCGACTCCGAGCTGGACGGCTTCCAGGTCTCGCGCGCGCTGAAGAAGTCGATGTGGGAAGAAGCCACCCGCGAGTGCGTGAAGATGCTCTCGCAGACGCCCTACCCCGGGTACGAGGGCGAGTTCTTCTCGATGCCGCAACGCAACGTGATCCCGAAGCCGCTACAGAAGCCGCATCCGCCGCTGTGGGTCGCCGCCTCCCGGCGCGAGACCACGCTGCTCGCCGCGCGCTTCGGCATCGGCTCGCTCGGCTTCGGCTTCGAGACCCCGGAGGAGACCGCGATCCGCGTGGAGGAGTACTACCGGCTGATTCGCGAGGAGTGCTTCCCGATCGGCGAGGCGATCAACCCGGCGTTGCTCGTGCTCAACCAGTTCATGAGCGCGAAGACGGACGAGGAAGCGGTGCGGCGGAGCGCGAACGGCCCGGGCTTCTTCGCCTACTCCCTCGGGTACTACTCGACGACGCGGGGCACACAGCGCGACGCCAGCGGCCAGGCGCTGATCGAGCGGCACCGCCCGGGCGTCACGAACATCTACCAGGAGTTCGACGCGCTGCCGCAGGAAGAGAAGGACGGCCGCACGCAGCTGCGCGAGGCGCGGCTGCTCACGCAAGAGCAGATTGCCGCGCAGGAGCCTGAGAGCGAGACGGCGCGCGCACTCTTCCGCGCCGCGCGGAGCGGTTCAGCGATCGGCTCGCCGGCCACCATCCGCGAGAACATCAAGCGCTATGAGGACGCGCATCTCGACGTGATGGTGCTGAACGCGCAGTGCGGGGACCGCAAGCACGAGCACATCATGGAGGCGATCGAGCTGTTCGGGACGCAGGTGCTGCCGGAGTTCCGAGAGCGCCACGAAACGACGCACCGCCGCTGGCGCGAGCAACAGCTCGCCGGCGTCGAGTACCCGATCAACTCCTCGGTCTAGGCGACCGGTCGCGGACGACAGGCGAGCACGAACGATGCCACGATACGAACAGGTTCAGGACCCCGAGATACGCGCCCTGCTCGCGCAGGCAACGGCGGAGATGCGTGGCGGCAACCCGACGGCGGCAGTACGCGCCTCGGCCGACGCCTTCATCCGGCTGATCGCCCTCAAGCCCGCCCTGCTCGAGTCGAACCTCCCGGACCCGGACGCGATCCATCACCAGCAGTTCCCCCGACTGGGCGCCATGCTCACGTCCGTGGACGGCCGCCCCGAGGTGCAGTTCGAACGCGAGCGCTTCTCGACCGGTGACGCGATCACGTACCTGGAGTTCACGACGGACACGGCGCTGCGCGAGGGCCTGTAGCCCTCCGGGAGCAGCGTGGGGTGTGACCCCACGACGCGACATGCGATCGGCCCCGTCCGCCACGTGTCCTTGGGCTCACGCCTGCGGATCGCCCGACCGTGGCGTGCCGCGGGCGTATGCCCGCAGCTTGGCGTGTTACAGATCGCTGAGCCGGCCCTCGACGAAGCGCTGCACTTCCTCAGCGATCGCGAGCGCGCGCGCGGCGTCCTCGGCTTCGTATGCCTCGGCCGGCACGCCGCCGGGGAGCGTCGAGGGATAGCGCGCGCCGAGGTAGTGCTTGTCCAGCAACGCCGCGCTCGACTTGAGCAAGTCGAACGAGGGGTCGAGCGCCATCGCGTCCTCGCACAGATCGGCGAGCGCGTGGCCCCACACCCGTTCCGCGCCGCGCGCGATCAGGTAGGCGGTCACGGCCTTCTCGGCGAACTGGTGGCAGAGGAAGCACGCGAGCGCGTGGCGGCCGCCGGCCGCCGCGAAGCGCGCGTCGTCGAGATCGTGGCGCGCCTGGGCGAGCCAGCGAGCGTGCTCGCGACCGGGGCGGCCCGCACCGTCGCCGTCAGGCGACAAAGATCGGCTCGCCGAGCTGGAGCGTCTCGATCAGCACCGGGTCGCGCTCGGCGAGCGCTTCGAACTCGTCGGGCGTGTACACGAGATAGCGAGTGCCGGCCTGCGGCCGCAGATGGTCCACGAAGAAGTCCGCGCGGCGGCGAAACGGCTCGTCCGTCGCCTGCACGATTACGAGCATGAGCTCGGACTCAGGGCCCACGACGTCGTGGGCCAGGTCACCGGCGAGGTAGGCACGGTGCACGCCGAGGCGCGGCAACTCCTCCGTGACGCGCACCAGCTCCGCCTCGAGCAGGCGGCGGCGCTCCGCGGCGAAGCCGAACATCATCGGCACGCGCAGCCGCCCGGCTAGACCGTGGACAGCATCGGCGCGCGCGGCTGCGGCATGATGTCGCGCTCGGTCAGATGCACCACGTCCTTCTTGTAGACCTGGACGCGGTGGCATGCGTAATCCGCGACGAACATGTGGCCCTCGGCGTCGAACCGGATGGCGGTCGGGCCGCGGAATCGCTTCGATGGCTCGAGGTTCGCCATGTCGCGCAACCGCAGCACCTTCTGGTTGGCGAGGATGTACGTGCGTCCCATCTTCGAGAGCGTCGCATCGCCGGCGAACTGCTCGACGAAGCGCCCGTTCCGATCGAAGAGCTGTACGCGGTTGTTGTCGCGATCGGCGACGTAGATATCGCCGTCGGCATCCACAGCGACGCCGGCCGGCCGTCGCAACTCGCCGTCGCCGCTGCCCGAGGTCCCGATCGACATGACGAACGACCCGTCGGCGTCGAGCTTCTGCACGCGATCGTTCCGCCAGTCACCCACGTAGAGGCAGCCCTCGCCGTCGACGGCGATACCCCACGGCATGTTGAACTCGCCGGGGCCGCTGCCGAAGCCGCCGATGGTGCGGAGGTGCTCGCCTTCCTTCGTGAATTGCTGGATGCGGTGATTGTGCGTGTCTGCGATCCAGAGGTGTTGATCGGCGTCGAACGCCATGTGCGAGGGACCGTTGAGCTCGCCAGGTGCCGAACCCGGGGTCCCCCACGCCGCGAGCTTCTCGTCTTCCTTCGAGATCACGTGGATCTTGTGAGTCGCCTCGTCCGAGACGTAGATGCGCTCATCGGCGTCGAGCGCGATGCCCGCCGGCCAGGTCCAGCCGCCGCCGAGGCCGCCGAGGTCGTCGTCCTCCCAGTTCACGACCCGAATCGCGCCGCCCACGTCGAAGCGTGCCAGCGTGTAGACGTGCCCATCGCTCCCGACCGCGATGTCCGTCGGGTACCACGTCACGCGGCGCATACCGAGCGTCTTGACGTACGGGAACCCCGCGCGCAACAGCGTGATCGCGTGTCCATTGGAATCGCTCACGGCCTTCTCCTCTCACCCCGCGCGCCGCCGTGCGCCGCGAGGCGGCACCACTACGGGGCGACGAGCGTCCGCCGGTACGGGCGGATCTGCTCGTACGTTCCGCGCACGATCTGCGTCGGATCCAGGCCCATCCACTGTTCGAGCACCGTGCCGTAGACGCCACGGAAGTCGATCGTGTGCTTCAGGTCCTCGCCGTACAGCCAGTCTTCGGGCTTGATCGAGGGGTACTCCGCGTAGAGACCGCCCTCGACGAGATCGCCGATGATGTAGGCGCCGCCGCCGGAGCCGTGGTCCGTGCCTGAGCCGTTGTCCCTGATGCGACGACCGAACTCCGTGAAGACCAGGATCGTGACTTCCTCGGCCGCCTCATGCGCGCGCAGGTCGCGCATGAAGTCGTTGATCGCCTCCGTAAGCTCGCGCAGGAGCTTCTGGTGCATCAACGGCTGGTGCGAGTGATAGTCGTAGCCCGCGTGCTGCGTGTAGAAGACACGCGTGCCCAGGCCCGCGGTGTGCACGCGCGCGACGTCGCGCAGCGCCTTCGCGATCGGATTGCTCGCGTACTCGACATCAGACTGGTACTGGCCGGGCACCTCCTTGAGCAGGTCCGCACCTTTGAGCACGCCCTGCCCGGTCGTCGCGAGGTAGTCGCGCACAATGCCGGTGCCGACACCCGGCGTGTACATGCGCTTGAAGAGTTCGAGATCCTTCGTGCGCTCCTGCTCGATCTGGATGTTCGTCATCAGGCCGAAGTGATCGAGGTCGCCCACGGAGGTCGCGGTCACGCCTGGTGCGGCAAGTGCGCGCGGCAGGCCGCGGCCGAAGCTCACGGCGGTGAGCGGATTCTCGCCCGTGGGGTCGAGCTCCCGCGTCACGTGCGCGAGCCAGCCTTCGGTCGCGATCGCGTTCGGCTCGCATGTGTGCCAGATGTCCATCGCGCGGAAGTGCGAGCGGCTCGAGTTCTCGTAGCCGATGCCCTGGATCACCGCGACGTTGCCGGCGTCGTACAGCTCCTTCAGGCCGGCCGCTGCAGGGTGCCAGCCCAGCCTGTCGCTGAGCCGCAGCGTCTCCTCGGCCGCGATCCCGACGGTGGGACGAGCGTCGTAGTACTCCCCGCTCGTGATCGGGATCAGCGTGTTCATGAAGTCCAGCCCACCGCTGAGCTGGATCACGACGAGCACGGGGTCCTTCTTCGTCGCGGTCATGCGTTCTCCCTCGCTAGCAGAACTGGTACTCGGGTGCGGCCACGATCATCGAGAGCATATGGGTGACGCGACCCGTGCTGATCGCGCGCGCGGCCTCGTCGGCGAACGAGAGCGGGCCACCCTCCGCCGCGAGCGCATCGAGCGCCTGCCGCGTGTCCTCGCCGACCTCGAGCGAGCCGACCAGATCGAGGCAGCGCTCAACGAAGGCCTCCGGTGTCAGCGGCTCGCCGTTCTCCGCCAGCCGCCGCAGGATCGCCTTCACTCCCGGCTGCTTCGGATCTGCGACCTGATCGACGGCGAAGTTCACGCGCTCGGTGAGCGTCCCGCCGTCGATCCACTCCTTGCCCGTGTGCCAGCCCTCGACGCTGGGCGGATCCATCAGCTTCTGCCCCATGACCTCCGCCGCGCCCACCATCTTCACCGCCAGCGGGTCCGGGGAGCTGAGCGCGCCCGAGAGCTTGACCGCGCCCGCGACCAGTTCCGCCGGGCTCTTCACGCGTCGGAACCGCGCAGCCTTGAACGCCTCCGAGTTGAGCAGCGCGCGCATCACGACACGCATGTCTGCGTCGGACTGCTGGTACGCGGCGACGAGCAGATCGATCGCGGCCGGATCCTGTGGCGGGGTCACGCTCCACGCCGGCACCTGCGGCTCGTCGGCAACGAAGTAGTTGTAGAGGTGGCGCGCGATGAAGCGCGCGCAGGCCTCCTCCTGCACGATGATGTCGATGATGTGCTCGCCGTTGAAGTTGCCGGTGTGGCCCAGGAAGGTCTTCTCGCTGTCGTCGTGCTGGTCGGCACGGTAGACGAAGTGGGATGGGTAGCCGCCAAAGGGGTAGAGCGGGATTGGCTGTGCGAAGGTCCAGCCGGTGAACGCCCGGGCCGCCTCCTTGATGTCGGTTTCGGTGTAGTTCCCGATGCCCATCGAGAACAGCTCGAGCAGCTCGCGTCCGTAGTTCTCGTTGATCGCGCTCGCCTGGTTCTCGCAGTTGTCGAGCCAGTAGATCATCGCCGGGTCTCGTGACAGGTCGAGCAGGATCTGTCGCAGGTTCGAGAGCCCGTTTTCCTTGAACGTCTCGATCTGCGCGGCCATGGACGGGCCATGCTCGCTCTTGAACCAGCCGGTCGCGAAGACCTGGTGCCAGAACAGCGCCATCTTGTGTCGAAGCGGCCGCCGGCTGTTGATCAGCTGGTACAGCCAGCGCGCGACCCACGGGGTCGGGGTGTCGTTGCTGCGTGAGGTCGGGAAGTAGCGATCGAGCGCATCCACGTCGTCGTCTTCGAAGCGCTCGGGGTGAACGAGGTCCTCGACGACCTCCTCGTACGGCCGCGTGGCGAGCACTTCGAGCTCGTCGCGCGTCGCGCCCACCCCGACGCGGCGCATCAGGTGCGCCATCAATGCAATCGCTTCATCGGCCATCCGAAACTCCTGACACCGGCTGCGCTCGACCGGCAAGCGCGAGCGACTCGTACATCACCGACGTTGTAGCACTGGCGGGCGATCGTTCGCACGCTGCTGTCGCGCCCGAGGAACGTGGCGGGTCGGCTGCCACGGTCGAAGGGCCGAGCTGTGCAGCGAGTGTGCCGAGGGGCCGCCCTCACCGGTCGACGGGCGACCCCACGACGCAACGTGTTACGAGAAGTCCGTGATCGTCGTGAAGCCGATCGTCTGGAAGGTCGTCATCGACTCGATCGCGGCCGGCGTCTCCGTCAGCGAGATGCGGTCGCCGATGATCGTCTCCGGGTGCAGCTTGCCCGTCGCCACCATCGCGAGCATCGGCGCGTAGTGGTGGTTCGGGTTGCCGAGCGAACCGCGGAACTCGATCTCGCTCATCGTGATCAGATCGATCGGCAGCGCGACCTGCCCTGCCTCGGCCGCGGACGTCACACCGATCTGCACGTGGATGCCGCCCCGGCGTAGTGAAAGCAGCGAGTTCAGCATCGTCGCCTTGATGCCGAGCGCGTCGACGGAGACGTCGGCGCCACCCTTCGTGATCTCCTTGACCCGCTCCGGTACGTCGCCGCTGCGCGCATCGATCGTCTCGACGGCGCCTTCCTTGCGAGCCATGGACAGCTTCGACTCATCGAGATCAACTGCGATCACGTTCGCGCCGAGCGCTGCGGCGACCTGCACGGCCGAGAGGCCGATGCCACCGCAACCGTTCACGACGACCCAGTCCCCGCCCTTCACTTCGCCGCGGTCGGCGACCCCGTGGTAGGAGGTCATGAAGCGGCAACCCATCGCGGCGCCGGATTCGAAGGACACTTCGTCCGGGATCGGGATCGCGTTGAAGTCCGCGTTGCCGATCGCCGCGTATTGCGCAAAGCCACCGGTGCGACGACCGCCACTCTCGCAGATGTTCGAACGGCCGGCCTGGCACATGCGGCACTTGCCGCAGCCGTTGTGGAACGGTGTGAGCACGCGCATCCCCGGCTTGATGTTCTCGACCTGCGAGCCGACTTGCTCGATCACGCCCGACTGCTCGTGGCCGAGCACTTGCGGACCGGTGAAGGTCAGTCCGGCCCACGACAGATCGCCCTGCCAGATGTGCCAGTCGCTGCGGCAGACGCCGCAGGCTTCCACCTTCATCAGCGCGTCCTTCGGTCCGATCTCGGGATCCGCGAACTCCCTGACCGTCATCGGGACCTTCACGCCATCCATCACGACGGCCTTCATCGGACTTCCTCTCGCTCGCCGCGCTCGTTCGCCGGCGGGAGTGTATCGCGGGCCGAAGGCGACTCGCAGAGCGGGTACCATCAGCGGCGAGCAACCTACGGGGTGACATGTGGCCCTGAATACAGACGTGACATGACGGCCGCGATGCCCGGAGCCGGCGACGATCCCTGGCCGGTGCCGGCGATCGACGGAGACGACTTTACCCGTACCGTCGCGACGCTCGGCGCCACCGCCGAGGCTGCTGCCGGGGACGCCGGACGCGGAACCGCGCCGGAACTCGGGCGCTTCGCGATCGTCGCCTGCTTCGTGGGCCGCTTCGACGACTCCGCCCGTTACGCGCAGATCCTCGCGGACCGAGCACGCGCGGTGGACGATGCCGCAGCGCTCGCGCGCGCGGAACTGGCGTCCGGGATTCGCGCGCTCTTCCTCGGCGAGCACACCGCCGCCCGTGCCTACCTGGCGCGCGCAATACCGCCGCGGACCGCCCCGCGCCACGGGCCGGAGTCGTACGCGGCCGCAGTCGGTGCCGAGGTGGAGCTGTACAACGGCGACGACGAGCTCGCGCATGCGCTCGCGCTCGCCACGGTGAAGGCCGCGGAACGCGACGGCGACGTGCTGGCGCTCACGTCCGCGCAGCTCGTGGCGGGGCTGGCCGCCGCGCGGCTCGGGCAGGCGATCGCGGCCCGCGTCTCGCTCCGTGCCGCGATCGACACTGCGGTCGACGCGCGCGACGCGCGCTCGCTGATGCGCGCGGTCGAAGCGATCGGACTGCTCGAGGGCGACGGCGCCAGCCCCGCGCTCGCGCTGCGGCTGCTGACCGCGGCCGGCCGTCATCGCCGCCGGCTCGACCTCGCGCGTCCGAACGAGCTGGCGCGACGCGTCGCGCTCCGCCTCGGAGAGCTGCGTTACGCGCTCGGCGACTCGCCCTTCGAAGAGGGCGCGCACGCCGGCCAGCAGCTTGCGTTGAACGACGCCGCGGCGCTCGCACATCAGAGCGTCGACCCGTAACGATCACCCGTTCGGAGCGCGACCGGCGCGGCGCAACGCCGCGATCGATAGTGCGCGGGAGCGCGCGTAACGTGCGTCCCGCCGACAGCGACCGGCCCGGCCGCCCCGCCGCTGCCGTCCACCGTTATCGACCGCCGAAGGAGCACCGCCCGCGATGACCGCTCCTACCCCCCTGGGCGTCCGCGTGCTTCCGCGTCGCCTCTTCTATGGCTGGTACATCGCGATCGGGGCGTCGGTCGTGATGTTCGTGGGCGTGGGCATCGGCTACTACGGGCTCGCCGTGTTCCTGCGACCGCTCCAGGAGGAGCACGGCTGGTCGAACGCGACGGTGAGCGGCGCGACGAGCGCGTACTTCATCATCTCCGGCCTCTCCGGCGCGCTCTTCGGCCCTTACACCGACCGCCACGGGCTGCGGCTCATGCTTCCCGGCTTCGTGCTGATGGCCGCGGCTGCTGCCCTGATCGGGCGGGTACACGAGATCTGGCAGCTCTACGCCGTCTATGCGCTGCTCGCCGTGTCCTTCGGCATGGCGGCCGGCGTCGTGATCAACGCGATGATGGCGCGCTGGTTCGTGCGCGCACGTGCGCGCGCGATGAGCATCTCCGCGACCGGCATTTCAGTGGGCGGCGTGGTGCTCACGCCGGTCGTGAGCTGGCTCGTCGATCGCGGCGGGGTGGCGCTGGCGGGACCCGTGCTCGCGGTCATGCTGATCGTGATCGCCATGCCCGTGATCGCGTTCGTGCTCGTCTTCGACCCGCGGGAGATCGGGCTCCGTCCCGATGGTCTGGCCCCGGGGGCGGTCGCCCCGCTGCGCGCCGGACCGACCGAGGCATCGCAGCAGCGCCGATGGCGGGTGAGCGCGGCCGTGCGCACCGTGCCGTTCTGGGGAATCACGATCGCCTTCGTGCTCGTGCTCGCCGCTCAAACCGGGTTCGTGATCCACCAGATCGCGTTCCTCGAGGATCGACTCGGCTCTCGCAACGCGGCCGCGCTCGCCCTCTCGACCACCGCCTTCGGCGCGATCGTCGCGCGCCTCGTGGTCGGTCTGTTCGCGGACGCCGTGGACAAACGGTGGCTGACGGTGGCGCTCTTCGTGATCCAGGGCTCCGCCGTGCTCGCCGTGTTGCACGTCGAGAGCCGGTGGGCGACATACCTGCTCACGCTGACCTTCGGCTTCACAATCGGGAACGTGTACATGATGCAGTCGCTGTTGGTGGGCGAGATCTTCGGCATGGTCTCGTTCGGCGCGATCTTCGGCATCGTGGCGATGGCCGCGCAGGCTGGTTCCGGGCTGGGACCGTTCGCCGTCGGCTGGCTCGAAGATCGCACGGGCAGCTACATGCTGCCCTTCACGCTCAGCGCCGCCATCACGTACCTCGCGGCGATCGCCGTCGTCTTCGCGCGACCGATCCCCGACGCAGCGCGGGGATCGGCGACCGTGCCCACGCCTGAAGACGCCGCCGGGGGCTAGCACTCGGGTCTCAGGTGTCGCGCCTCGCTCTCGCGAGGGTGAACGTGAGGGGCAGGCGGGGCACCGGGCCCCACCGCCCCTCGCACTTATCGCGGCGCTACGGACAGGCAGGAAGCCCGGCCCGGTAGGGGCTGGATCCCGCCGTGAACTGGCATCCGAAGGCAGGGTGGGCGACTGCCACCGGGTTGAGGATGTCGTCACCCGCCGGCTTGACGCCGTTCACGACCCAACCCACCAGGTCGTCGAACGCCTGCGACTCTTCCTCGAGGGTGAAGCCGCAGTGCAGCACGTCGCGGATCGCGCGCACGACGAGCAGGTCCGCCTTGCCATGCGCAGCGGCCCGTGTGGCATAGATCTGCTCCATGTGGAACGGGACGAAGAGCTCCCCGAGCGTGTGCAGCGAGAGCACGGGAATCGGGAGATCGCCGCTGATCGGCGGCGAAACCGAGTTCGATCCCGGTACGCCCCCAGGCCGTTCTTGTGGCGATACTGCGGATCAGCGGCGAGCCGCACGATGCCGTCGTTGAAGGCCTGCTCGTCCGGGTTGAGCGCCGGGTCCGTGTCGAACTGATAGACCGTCGTCAGGTTCTCTCGGCCCGCTCCCGCGCCGCCGAGACCGAAGGTGAAGCTGCCCCCGTACGGCCCGAGCCAGCCCTCATCGAAGGTGGGCCGGTCGCCGCCGGTCAGGTTCTCGATCACCGCCTTGAAGCGCTCACCGGTCGGGGTCAGCACGGCCGGGAATGCAGGACCCAACGCTGCCTTCGTCGTCAGACCGCCGGTCGCCTGGTAGTCCGCAGGCGTCGGCACGATCGGCACGTTTCCGACGAGCGTCTCCGCGGTCAGATAGACGTCCTGGAAGTAGTCGAAGAGTTCGTTGTCGGCCATCACGCCGCACATCGGCAGCGCACCGGCGAACGTGTTCGGCCACTGCTCGATGGCCACGCCGGTGACCTGCCCACCCATCGAGTGGCCGGTGAGGTACACGCGCTTGGGCTTGCCCACCTTGCCGCCGAAGAACTTCGCGAGCGCGTGCGTGTCCTTGGCGCCGAGGCCGGGGACATAGCCGTTTTCCGGTAGCTCGACGCTGCCCACGCGTAGCCGTTCGCGATCAGGTGCGCACGGATGCGCGGGGCGCTCACGGTCAGCGCGGGCCCCGTCCCGCGGTAGCCGTGGGCGTACATCACGAGATCGCCGTTCCAGTTGTCGGGTACCTCGATGCGGTAGCCGGCGCCGGCGTGGGTGCCCCACGACGCGGTTGCTCCGGGTAGCGGCGCGAACGGCAGCGCGGCCTCGTCGACGTACCAGATCGGTTTCGCTGCGACCGCCGGGTTCGCGTTCGCGAGCCCTGCGAAGATCACCCCCGCGAGGGCGACCCTGATCAGTAATCGGACCGTGCGCGCCTACTCCTCCGTTTCGGCGCCCGGCCCCGCGCCAGCTGTCGCTGTGGGCGGCGATTGTCGATGGCCAAACGGGGAAGTCAACACTGAGCCCCGGACGCCGAGCGGCGAACGGAGCGCCTCAGCGACCGCCCGGGCACTCAACGCGAAACGCGTCGTCGAGATCGAGGGGCAGCACGAGCGTGGCGATACCGAGTCGCGCGGCGTCGGGGCAGACGTCGTCGGCGAGCGCCGTCGCTTCGGCCTCGTCGCCTGTGTACTCGGCGTCGAACACCGGCTTGCCCGCCGCGATGAAGGGCGCCACGTCCTCGCACCAGCCCTGCTCGTGGCATTGCTCCGTGACCGCGAAGTCGAAGACATCCACGAGCGCGGGGATCAGCTCCGGCGCGTTCTTCAGCGCCACGGCGAGTCCCCGTGCGTGCGCCGCGTCCGCGAGCGCTCGATTGAACGCGATCTGGTCGCGCTCCGTCAGCGGGAAGCCCGTGTCGTTCGCGAAGCCGTCCACGTTGTCCGGCTCGACACCATCGCAGCCGCGCTCGCCGGCGAGGTCGAGCCGCGACGTGAGCACGGCCATCACCGTCGGCGACCGAATGTCGAGCCAGCGCTCGCCCTCCCAGTCGCCGAGCGGTTCACCGATGACGTCGGCGGGGAAAGCAGCAGCGTCGGCGCGCCAGTCCTCGTGCGAGCCGGCCGAGAAGTAGCAGATCACGCCGCGACCGGCGTCATGCAGCGCCTGGATCACCGGGTCCGGGGTGTCGAAGAGATCGACGTCGTACACGTCAGCGGCGTAGGCGGTGTTTACGTCGCCGGTCAGCTGCCACTGCCACGTCGCATCGACCGCCGGGCGGAACCAGCCCGGGGCGGCGGCGGCCGTCGCTCCGGGCACAGTGACAGTCGCCGACGAGCCCGCTGGTGCGGCGGT
>JAQBZW010000195.1 GCA_027622315.1 Chloroflexota bacterium
GCCCACCACCGCCCCCGCGCCGGCGACCGCAGCCGGCGACCGGCACGCGCTGCCGCTCGCGGGCGTGCGCGTCGCCGACATCACCGTGGTGTGGGCGGGACCGCACGTCACGCAGCTGCTCGGCGAGTGGGGTGCGGACGTCGTGCGGGTCGAGCCGGTGAACCGCATCCAGCCGTACTCACGCGGCGCGGAGCGAATCATGCCGCGCGAGCAGGCGAAACGGCTGGCGGCGGCGGGCGTGGCGGCGGCCGGGACACCCGGCTACCCGGACGACGACCCGGGGGACGATCCGTGGAACCGCGCCGCTTCCTTCAACTCGCACGCACGCAACAAGCGCTCGATGGCATGCGACGTGATGTCGCCCGAGGGACGCGAGGCGTTCCTGCGGTTGATCGAGCACTGCGACGTCTTCGTCGAGAACAACGTGCCCGCGACTATCGAGCGAGCCGGCCTCACCTACGAGCAGCTGCGGGAGCGCAATCCGCGCATCATCGTGCTGCGCATGCCGGCGTTCGGCTTGAGCGGTCCGTACAAGAACTACCGCGGCTTCGGCACGCACGTGGAAGGCATGATCGGCCACCACTATCTGCGCGGGTACCGGGACCTCACACCGGAGGCCACGGGGGAGGCCTTCACCGCCGATGCGATGGCCGGCGTGATGGGGGCGCTCGCCGTCACGATGGCGCTCCGACACCGCGATCGCACGGGCCTGGGGCAGCAGATCGAGATGCCGCTCGCCGAGGCGTTCCTCCCGGTGCTCGGCCAGCCGATCCTCGACTACACGATGAACGATCGCGTCACGCCACCGCAGGGCAACAGCCACCCGTGGCGTGCGCCGCACGGCATCTACCCATGCGCGGGTGACGACCAGTGGATCGCGATCGACGTCGGCAGCGACATCGGGTTCGGCGCGCTCTGTCGCGTGCTCGGCGCAGATGCGCTCGCGGTCGACCCGCGTTTCGCCACCGTCGACGGGCGGCGCGAGCACGCCGTCGCGCTCGACGCCGGCGTCGGCGCGCGCACCGTCAGGCAGGACAAGGAAGCGCTCTTCCACGCGCTGCAAGCCGCCGGGGTGATCGCGGCGCCGGTCCACGACGAGCTCGAGGCGCTCGCGGATCCGCAGCTGAATGCGCGCGGCTTCTTCGAGCAGTTGGATGGGCCGAGCACGGGCAACCAGCGCTACCCCGGTCTGCTGTTCCGCATGCGCGACACGCCCAACCACCTGCGCACACCACCCGTGCGCCTGGGCGAGCACAACGAGGAGATCTACCTCGACCTGCTCGGCTACGCCCGCGACGAGTACGACGCCCTGATCGCGCGGGGTCTCGTGGGGACGACCTACTCGCGGGAGCTCATTCCCGAAGCTGGCTCGTAGCTACTCGCGACCGTGCCAGTCGCGGCGCCCCGCGCCATCCCTTTGGCCGTCGTGAAGAGCAGGCCGAGCGGCGCCCGAGAGCAGCCTGCAGGGACTTCGCTGCCCGCTCGTCCGCAGCCGAACCGGGACGTCGCTCAGGGACCCTCGCGATGCGATCTCGCGATCGCACGGCTCGCCCGGCGCGCGGGCTAGCGGCGCTTCGCCGCGGCCGCCTTCGCCTGCGGGCTCGCCGCGAGCTCGTTCGCGCGCATGCGCACGATGCGCTCGATCAGCTTCACGGGCACGGGCTCGGACAACGGGAAGCGGTACGTGCCCTTGCCGGCGAGGTACGGCGCGATCTTCTCCCCGAGTGCGATGTTCACGCTCTCGCTCGCCGGATAGAGGGAGTAGTGACCGGCGCACCCGGCGAGGTAGATCACCGATGCGTCGTTGAGCCGGTAGGCGGGGATCTGGTAGCTGATCCCCTCCGTGGCATTCGGGATGACGCGTCGGATGATGGCGCGCACGCGATCAAGCGCCGCCCGCGTCGCGTCCGGTTGCGCAGCAAGGTACGCATCGACGCTCGAACCGGGGTCTCGCCACCTCTGGCCTCGCGTCCCTCTCCTGCCGCTCGCCGGCGATGCTAGCGACCCGATGTCGCCGTGGCACGGCGCGGGGGCGCCGATCCCGCCGCCCCCTGTCGCGTGCGAGCGGATCGCGTCAGAGCTGCGAAAGGGCGAGGCGCAGCGAGACGAGCACGAGCGCGCCACCGAGTGCACGCACGATGTGGTCGCCGTGCACGCGGCTCGAGAGCCGCGCACCCACCTGCGCCCCGACCACCGCTCCGGCCGTAATCGCCCCCGCGCGGAGCAGCGTTTCGTTCCAGCCCAGCGTGCCGGACGCGAGGTGGACGCTTGTCGCCTCGGCAGCCATCAGCACGAGCACGAATTGGCTCGTGGCCGTCGCGATGTGGACCGGGAAGTGCAGCACGATCGCCATCATCGGCACGTGCACGATGCCACCGCCGATGCCGAACAGGCTCGAGACGAAGCCCACCACGGAGCTGATCGCCATGCCCTGCCACATCTTGAACGAGTACACAAACCTGTTTCCAGCGCGGTCGGTGATGCGGCGTCGCACGAGGCCGCGCCCGCGCAACGGCGCGCGCACGGCGACGCCGGCGCGGCGAACGAGCAGATAGGCCCCCACGCTCCCGAGCACGACGGCGAAGAGGATGTCGAAGGTCGCGCGCGAGATGAAGCGCACGAACCACGCACCGGCCACCGCGCCGGGCAGCGTGGCGAGCGCGAACAGCAGCCCGCTGCGCACATCGATCCGCCGCTGCAGTCCGTAGGCGATCGTGCCCGACGCGGCGTTGCCCATCACGGCGAACAGTGACATCGCCGTGACAGCCTCAGGCGACGTGTCCGGATAGATGAAGAGGAGGATCGGGACGAGTATGAAGCCGCCGCCCGCACCCACGAGCGTGCCGAAGCCTCCCACGAAGAAGCCGAGGAGTACGAGGAGCGCGACCTCGACCACCGGCACCTCCTGGCGCCCGCACTATCGCAGCCCGAATCGCTGCGCGCACCCGGGGCGCCAGGGCCACCTCGGCGATCGAGCGCGCGAGCGCGCGAGACGCGCTGCGTGGGCGATCGTGAGCACGATCTGCGCTACGCTCCGCGCCGCGCCGCGCCTATATGGTGCCTCCAGCCGATGTCCACACCAGCCCGAGGAGCGGCCCGCCGGTGACGGAAGCGCACGTTGCGGTCGCGATCTTCGTGATCACCTACACGCTCATCGTGTCCGAGCGCATGCACAAGACGACGGCGGCCCTGGCCGGCGCCATGGCCATGATCCTGTTCAAGGTGCTCCCCGTCGAAGAGGCGTGGGAGGCGGTCGACCTCAACGTCATCTTCCTGCTCGCCGGCATGATGATCATCGCCAACACGATGGCGAGCACGGGCGTCTTCCAGTGGCTCGCCATCCGCGCCGCCAAGGCTGCCGGCGGCTCGCCGTTCGGCGTACTGGTGATCCTCTGCCTCGTAACCGCCGTCTTCTCCGCGTTCCTCGACAACGTCACGACGGTGGTGCTGATCGCGCCGGTCGCGCTCGTGGTCGCACGCGCGCTGGAAGTGCGCCCGGTACCTGGACTGATCGCGATCGCCCTCGCATCGAACATCGGCGGCACCAGCACGCTGATCGGCGACCCGCCGAACATCCTGATCGCCTCCCACGTCGGGATCGACTTCATGACCTTCCTCACGGCGGTCGGGCCGGTCGCCGTACTCACGCTGATCGCGTTTCTTGCGGCCGCAGCGGTGGTCGGCCGCTGGCGCGAGCCGGGCACGCCCGCCACACGGGCACGGGTGATGGCCATGGACGACTCGGACCTGATCTCGGATCCGCGCCTGCTGAAGATCTCGATCGCCGTGCTCGTGCTCGTGATCACCGGCTTCGTCCTGCAGGGCACGCTCGGCTATGAGCCCGCAGGCGTGGCACTCATGGGCGGCGTGCTGATCCTCGTGATCACGCGTCGCGATCCACACCACGAACTGATGCAGGTCGAGTGGTCCACGCTCTTCTTCTTCATCGGACTGTTCATCGTCGTGGGCGGCCTCGAGACCACAGGCGTGCTCGAGGCGGTCGGCGAGCGCGCCGTTGACCTCACGAAGGGCTCGCTCGCCGGTTCGCTCTTCCTCGTGCTCTGGATGTCGGCCGGGCTCTCGGGGGTCGTCGACAACATCCCCTATACGGCGACGATGCTGCCGATTCTCGACGAGCTGAACCAGGACCTGATTGCGCGCGGCCACCCGTCGAACGCGCTGTGGTGGGCACTCGCCGTGGGCGCGGACATGGGCGGCAACCTCACGATCATCGGCGCCTCCGCGAACGTGCTGGTCGCGAACATCTCCGAGCGAAACGGCCACCACATCACCTTCGTCGAATTCTTCAAGTGGGGCCTGCCCACCACGCTCGCCTCGATGGTGATCGCGAGCGTCTACTTCTGGCTGCGCTACCTGGCGTTCACCTAGGCCCTCCCTGCCGTCTCCACTCTGGCGCTACCTGGCGTCTCCCGGCGAGCCATGACACCCGCGCCGCTCTGGCCAAGCCATCCCCCGGCGAGCCGCGGGCATACGCCCGTGCACATGTGTGCGCTCCTCCGCCGACCCGCCGCCTGTCCGCGGGCTGATACACGCCGCCCGCCCTGCGTTCGCGTTGCTCCACTGCTGCCAGCCACACAGTCTTTGCGAATCTTTACGTTTTCCGCGTAACGCCGGAGGCCCATGGCTCGTTACGAATGCGGGGCCGCTTGATCGGGGATAGGGCTGGGGGTGCCCATGTCACTACTGGTGGCCGTTGCGGATCCCGACCCGGTGACCCGTAGCGAGATGACGCGCGCGCTCGCCCAGGCGGAATTCACCGTGCTGGAAGCGGGCGACGGCGTGCACGCGCTGCGGCAGGTATTCACCTCCCACCCCGGCGTGATCGTGATGGAGCTGAACCTCCCCCGCCTCGGCGGGCTCGAGCTCGTGCGCGCGCTACGCGCGGCCTCGGATATCGGCATCATCGTCGTCTCCGATGGCCACGCACCGACCGCGGCGCGCGTGCTCGACGCCGGCGCGGACGACTACATCGCCAGGCCGGTGGGACTGGCCGAACTCGTCGCGCGGGTACGCGCGACGGCACGCCGGATCGAGCATGACGACGCCGCGGACGGCGAGCAGCCGGCGGACCAGGTGGTGCGCACCGGAGCGCTCACGATCGACCGCGAGGCGCAGGTCGTCACACGGCACGGTGTGCAGGTCGGCATGACACGCACCGAGCACCTGCTACTCGGCAGCCTTGCGCAGCGCATCGGCCAGGTCTGCACTCACCGCTTCCTGCTCAGCAACGTGTGGGGCGGTGAGTACATCGACGACACGCATTACCTGCGCGGTTATGTCGCGTCTCTTCGAGCCAAGCTCGAGGACGATCCTGCGCACCCGCGACTGCTCCTGACCGAGTGGGGCACGGGATACCGCCTTGCCGCGATCGCGCCCGCCGCGCAGCGGGCCGACGAACGCGTCAACGCCCGTCTCGCAGATGCCGCCTCCTAGTGCCCTCCGTCGAGGCCTGTCGGGACGCCCCGCTCCGCGGCGACGAACTCACAAATCTTTACGGACTGCGTGCACGCACCCGCGCCCTGCCGACACATCGCGACCAGGTAGGCACCTAGCGTTGGCAGACGACGGGCGCGATCGCCCGCAGAGGTCCCAGAAACGGAGCGCAGCGTGGCTCGTTCCACCGCCGCCGAACAACCCGCGACCGCGATGCGTGGTCACGCCGTGTCGCGCTGGGCGCTGGCGATCGCCGCCCTGACAGTTCTCGCCG
>JAQBZW010000007.1 GCA_027622315.1 Chloroflexota bacterium
CCGCCTTCCGGCGGCCCGTCTTGCTGTGCGACGTAGCGAACAGAGCGGTTAGCTCAGCGCCTCGCGCAACAGCGCGATCACCTCGCGCACTTGCGCCTGACGCCAGCCCTCCGCGAGCTCCCACGTCTTCTCGGTGTACTTCGCGCGCGCCGCCTCCCAGGCGGGGGTGTCGCGCTCAACGCCCGCGAGGATCTCCCGAAGCGGGCCCATTTCCTCGTTCGCCTGGTCCGCGCGCTCGATCCAGTGGCCGAGGTAGCGGTGATCGCGGTCGTACAGGACGAGCGTCGGAATCGACTCGAACTCACCCTGCTTCAGGAACTCGGACATCATGTCCTTGTTCTGATCGCGGAGGAAGAGCCGCACTTCCATGCCGGACTGCTCACCGATCTTGGAGGCGACTGGGAGACCTCGCCAGACATCCGGGCACCAGTCCTCGCCGAGCACCAGCATCTTCACGCCGTGCTCTTCGACGTAGCGCTTCAACGTGGCGATGTCGGTCGCGTCCGGCGTGAACTCATCGTAGTGACGCTGGAATGAGTCCTTGTTCTTCTCGATCGCGGCCATCCACGTCTTGAACTCGGTCATGCCCTGCGCAAAACGCTCGGGCGTGACCGCAGAATCCAGTCGTGCCTCAGCTGCCTTGCGCGTAATCGTCGAAGTCGCCGTCGTCATCGTCGCTCCTCCACTCCGTCATCGCCGTCGCTCGCGGCGACGTGCCTTGCGGCACCTTGTATGTGCGAGGGTGAATTGTACACCTAGCTGGTTTTTTTACTCTGCTTTACTGCGACCGGTGCCCACACCGCGGCCCATGTCGCAGCGCGCGACGCAGGCGGGAGTGACGGCGCATCGATCATGCGCTCACGTGCCTCGTGCTCGAGCGCCGCGACCGCGGTCGCGAAGCGG
The DNA here is from genome assembly GCA_027622315.1 of Chloroflexota bacterium. Classification (GTDB taxonomy): domain Bacteria; phylum Chloroflexota; class Dehalococcoidia; order UBA2979; family UBA2979; genus VGNK01. The sequence goes on from JAQBZW010000007.1 coordinate 904, forward strand.
GCACACGCTTCGCGCAGCGCCTCTTCCGCGTCTACATCCACCTCGCGCGCCAGCCGCACGACGCTCCAGAGCAGGCCGCCCAGCGCATCGGCGTCCGGCGACGGCGGCAGCGCGGCCGCGAGCGCTGCGACCTGGCCGTGTGCGGAAGCGGGCGGATCGGTCACGCCCGCGCGCAGGGCTCGGCCGATCAGCGCGGACGCTCGCTGCAGCGCGGGCGCCGCGCGAGGGACAGCATCGAGGGCGCCCTCCGCCGCCTCGGCGCCGGGGGCCTCGTCGCGCTCCGCTCGTTCCGCAGCCTTGATCTGATCCCAGCGTTCGAGCAACGCCTCCTGCGAACCGGCCTGCTCGTCCCCGAAGACGTGGGGATGACGGCGCACGAACTTCGCAGACGCGTGTGCCACGACGTCCTCGACGGTGAACGCGCCGGCTTCCTGAGCGAGCGCCGCCTGCATGAAGAGGTGCGCGAGTACATCGCCGATCTCCTCCTCGAGCGCGCGCATGTCCCCGCGATCGATCGCCTCCACGAGCTCGTACGCCTCTTCGAGAAAGTACCGACGGAGCGTCTCGTGGGTTTGCTCACGGTCCCATGGACAGCCGTCGGGCCCGTAGAGGCGCTCCATCACGCCGCGCAGGCCGGCGAGCGCATGGCCGTCTTGCTCGGGCGCGAGCGCCGGCAACAACCACGCGGCGGCGGCGGCGGGGAGCTCCGCGACCATCACCGTCGTGGCCACGCCGCCGATCACGGTGCGCGCCTCGGCACGCGGCGGGTAGCGGGCCGTGACCAGCGGTCGTGCGCTCGCGAACTGCTCGCGGAGCACGATCAGCGGTCGCTGCGCGTCGAAGCGGGGATACCGGGGGTCGAACGTCTGTAGCTCGTGCGGCTCGAGCCGGAGCGCGGCGATCACGGCGATCAGCGGGGATGTGCCCGGCGGGCGGTCAGCCATGGCCCGAGTATAATCGCGACGTGCTCGCACTCCGCTGGTTCGCCGCCGCCCTCTTCGTGGTTTCGATCCCCGTGTTTCTCGTCCTGAGCAACGTGCGCATCGCCACGACCGACAGCCATGTCTACGACTACGCGTTCTCCCAGTACGACGTGCCCGCACGCACGGGCATCGATCGTCCCGAACTCGATCGGGCGGCGCGCGAGATCGTGGACTACTTCCAAACGAGCGAGCGCGGTTCGCTCCTCGACATCCGCGTCACGGTGAACGACGTGCAGGAGCCGCTCTTCAGCGAGCGCGAGGTGCTGCACATGAGCGACGTGCGCGACCTCTTCCGGCTCGTCTTCCGCATCCACGAGCTCGCGTTCGTGTACGCCGCCGGCTACATCGCGGCCGTGTTCCTGTGGAGCCGCGAGCGCTCGATGCTGCGCCTCGCACGTCAGGTGGCGACGGCCGGCGCCCTCACGGCGGGCCTGTTCGCCATCGCGGCGGTCGCTGTGCTGGTGGGCTTCGACACGCTGTTCACGGAGTTCCACCTGTTGTCGTTCTCGAACGACTTCTGGCAGCTGGACCCGGCACGGGACCATCTGATCCAAATGTTCCCGGAAGGGTTCTGGTTCGACGTCACGCTCGGCGTCGGTGTGATGTCAATCCTCGAGGGCGGCGCCCTGACGGCGCTCGGGCTGGGCTACCTCACGTGGCTCGATCGCGACCGTGCGCGCTGGCGCGCGGGCTGGCCGCTGCCGGTCCCGCGCTGGTAACGCCCCGCCAGACACCGCCCGGATATCGACGGCCCGGACGTGCAAAGGGCAGGCTCGAGGCCTGCCCTCGCTTCATCTCCGGCGGCGCTCAGGCCGCCGGACCGCCGCTCGCGCGCCGCTGACTAGAAGTCGAAGTCGTCCCCCATGTCGAACCCACCACCGTGATCGTGGCCGTGGCCGTCGTCGCCCATGAAGTCCTCGGACTCACCCTCGCCCATCCCGGCGTTGGGTGAGCTTCCGCCCAGCACGGCGAAGGCGGTGACCGTCGACCGCACTGTGCGTTTCGACCCGCACTCTGTGCACGTCGCCGGATTGTCCCGATCGCCGAGGCGACGCATCAACTCGAAGCGCTGTTCACACTTCTTGCAGCGGTATTCGTAGATCGGCACTTGCACTTCTCCCGCAGCTTGAAGGTGACCGGTCCGCTGTTCGGTCCGGTCTGGTGTCAGAGTGTCGCATACGGCGCCGCGTGGGCGAAGGGTGTCACCGGGCAGCTCCGGGCCGGACGCAACGAGAGCGCCCCGGCGGGCGCCCTCGTTGCGAGTCTCTGCCAGGCGTCCGCCTAGTCGAGGTAGTCCTTCAGCTTCTTCGAGCGCGTCGGGTGCCGCAGCTTGCGCAGCGCCTTCGCCTCGATCTGGCGGATACGCTCGCGCGTCACATTGAACTCGCGACCGACCTCCTCCAGCGTCCGCGAACGCCCGTCCTCGAGCCCGAATCGGAGCTCGAGCACCTTGCGCTCGCGGGGCGTGAGCGAGGAGAGCACGTCCATCACCTGCTCCTTGAGGAGCTGGTGAGACGCCGCGTCGGACGGCGCGAGCGCGGACGGATCCTCGAGGAAGTCCCCGAGGTGCGAGTCTTCCTCTTCGCCGATCGGCGTCTCCAACGAGACCGGCTCCTGCGAAACCTTCATGATCTCGCGCACGCGGTCGGCCGGCAGCTCGAGTTCGCGGCCGATCTCCTCTGAGGTCGGCTCGCGGCCGAACTCCTGGACCAGCCGGCGCTGAATGCGCACGAGCTTGTTGATCGTCTCCACCATGTGCACCGGGATGCGGATCGTGCGTGCCTGGTCCGCGATCGCACGCGTGATCGCCTGCCGGATCCACCACGTCGCGTAGGTCGAGAACTTGAAGCCCTTGCGGTAGTCGAACTTCTCGACCGCCCGGATCAGGCCGATGTTGCCCTCCTGGATGAGGTCCAGCAGGGACATGCCGCGGCCGATGTACTTCTTCGCGACGGAGACGACGAGCCGGAGGTTCGCCTCTGTCAGCTGCCGCTCGGAGCGCTTGCCGTCGAAGATGATCTTCTCGAAGTAGTACTGGAGCGCGCCGCCGTGCTCCGCGTCGAGCTTCTCGTAGAGGTTCTTCGGCGGCGGCGTGAGCTTGGATTCCGCGCCCACGAACTCGCCCGCCCAACGCACGTGCTCAGGCCGCATGATGTGGGTGATGATCGAGAGCCGGATCAGCGCCTTGTGCGCACGACCCTCTTCCCACTTCAGATCCTTCATCAGCCGTCGATGGGCGCCTTCATCGAGGTCACCGTCGATGCAGCCGCGGAAGCGCCGATCGGCGATGCGATCCGAGATCGATTGCCGCGGGAGCTTCAGGTACTTGCTGACAGACTGATAGACCTGCCGGTCCTGGTGGAACTGCCGGAGCAGCTCAGCGAAGACCTGACCCCACGACGGGGCATCGCCGCTCTCTTCGCGGTAGTCCTCGACGATCTGCTCGATGTGAATCCACTCCTCGATCGCTCGGGAGAGGCGCTTCTCATCGTCGGCGGTGAGCAGCGGGACCTTGCCGATCTCGCGCAGGTACATGCGGACCGGGTCGTCGATGCCCGCCGCTTCGTCCACGATGCGGCGGGCGGCGTCGACCACGGTCGTCGCCTCGCGGCCGGCGACCGCGTCCACGCGCACCGAGATGCCGTTTTCGGACAGCTGGGAGATCACCGTCGCCAGCCGCTCGCGGCTCGCCTCGGCCTCGGGGATCGCTTCGAGCACGTCCTCTGCGCTGACGACGCCGGAGCGCCGTCCCTTCGCGAGCAACGCCTCGACCCCCGCCTCCGCAATGGTGGCGTCGTCGAAGGTCTGGGTCATCGTGCCTCCTCTACCAGGTCCGGTGCGGCGTCTGCCGAAGTCGGATGCCGGCCTGCAATGCGCTGATACTCACGCGTCAGCTCTCGCTGTCGCACGGTGGTTTCTTCGAACTGTTCCCGCATGTCATCGTCTTCCGAGGACTGCGCGGGACCGCGGCGGAGCGCGCGCACCGCCTCGGCCTGTTCCACGGCCACGGACAGCAGCCGCTTCTGCGTGCGCATCAGGCGCACGCGCCCGGCGATATCGCGCACCATGTCATCGACGTGGCGCGGGTCGAACGGGGGCAGCGTGGCCGCGTAGAGCTCGTCGTACCGATCGTGAAGATCCTGGTCGAGCTCCTCCAGCCGATCCTCGACGTCTGGCGACTGCGCCCACCACTCGAAGAGCGCGCGGTTGAGCGAGTCTTCGAACGTGTCGGGCGCGACGCCGAGACCGGCACCGCGCGCGTCCCGACGCTGCACGAGCACGCGCAACAGCTGTGTCTCGCCGTCCGCCGTCACGGCCGCAGCCGCGCGTCGTGGCGCTGTCGAGCCCGTTGCCGAGGCGGCTGCGCCCGGCGCCTGTACCGGACGCGGCCGTCCGCCGCGCGCGATCATGCGCATCACGACGTGCTCGTCGACCTGACCGATGCGTGCGAGCTTCTGTACATAATGCGATCGAATAACCGGATTCTCCATCGCGGCGACAAATGGGGCGAGAGCCTCCAAGACGCCGGCACGTGCTCGCGGATCATCCAGGTCAAGGCCATCCGTCGCCGCGTCAAACACGAAGTCCATCGCCGGCGAGGCGGAGTCAACTATGCCCTTGAAGAGATCAGGATCCTTCCTAACCAGAGAATCTGGATCCTCTCCCTTGGGCAGGCGAGATACGCGCACATCAGCACGGGCCAAATCTCTGACCTTGAGCGATCGCTGCCACGCTTGTCGGTCAGTCGCGTTTCGATCCGCGACCACGCCGAGCCGCTCTCTGTCTGCCGGACCGAGCGCCGTCTCCGCGAGCGGACCCCCTCGCCGAGCGGCCTCGCTCCCTGCGGCATCGGCATCCAGCACAAGAACAACGCTGTTGGTGAATCGCGCGAGCAATCCGATCTGCTTCTCGGTAATCGCGGTGCCGTTCGACGCGACGACGTTCTCGATGCCGAACTGGTGCGCGGCGATCACGTCCATGTAGCCCTCGACGATGATCGCGCGGTCGGCGCGACGGATCGCCTCGGCGCCGCGATCGAGGCCGTAGAGCGTGCCGCTCTTGTCGAACAAGGGTGTCTGCGGCGTGTTCAGGTACTTCGGCTCGTCGTCTGGCCGCAACGCGCGCGCACCGAAGCCGATCAGGCGCCGGCGCGCGTCGCGCGTGGGGAAGATCACGCGGTCGCGGAAGCGGTCGTATGCACCGCGATCGCCTTCGATCGCGAGGCCGGACGCGACGAGATCCGGTTCGGCGAAGCCACGCGCGGAGAGGTGATCGATCAACCCGCGCCAGCCCTCCGGTGCGTAGCCGAGCTGCCACGTCTCGAGCGCCTCGGCATCGAGCCCGCGGCCTTCGAGGTACGCGCGGGCGTCGCCGCCCTGCGGGCCGCGGAGCGCCGCCTGGAAGTACACCGCAGCGGCCTCGTTCGCCTGCAGCAAGCGCTCGTGCTGCTCGCGCTCCTCGATGTCGCGCTTTGATGGCGGCCGCAGTTCGATGCCCGCCCGGTCGGCACAGGTGCGCAGCGCCTCTTTGAAGTCGAGACCCTCGACGCGGCGCACGAACTCGATCACGTCGCCGCCGGTCGAGCACGCGCCGAAGCAGTGCCACGTGCCGCGGTCCGAGTCGACGACGAACGACGGCGTGCGTTCCTGGTGGAAGGGGCAGCGCGCCTTATAGGTGCGTCCGCTCTTCTTCAGGTCGGGGACGTACTGTCCCACGGTCTCGACGATGTCGAGGCGGGCTTTGACTTCGTCGATCGTGCTCATGCTCTATCTGGTTAGACACCAGAACAGCCGTTTGGTTACGGGTTGACCCGCATTGATCGGGCAAATCGCCCGCAATCAGCCCGACGGCGGCTCGCACAGGCCTGCGTCAGGCGTGAATTGCAGTCCTGCCGCGGTCACCCGCGCGGACGTGCCGCGATCCGTGCCGCAATCGCCAGCTCGCGGTCGGCGATTGCGTCGACGAGCGCGCTCACCCGCTCCGCGGTGAGCGTCGCGTCCGCCCCATCGCCGGCGGCCGAGTCGGCGAGCAGCCGCTCGATCTGGTAGCGCGCGCCGGCGAGGTCGTGGATCACCTGGGGCGCGAGCGGCTTCTCCGGCACCTTCGCCGTGCTCTCGCCGCCGCGCACGCGCGCGACGGCGGCGCGTTCGTGCATGGCGAGTTCGGCGAGCGCCACCACGAGGCTGCGGTCGTCATCGAACGCGGCCTCGAAGTCACGCTCGGTCACACCTTCGAGCGCGCGCAAGAGCGCCGCGCGCGACGCCGCGAGACGCGCGCGCCAGCCCTCCGCGGCCGACGCCGCCTGCTCCGTCATCGCGGGAAGACGTCGTTGAGCGCGACCGCATCGTTGATCGACTCGGTCACGAGCAAAAGCTGCACGCGTGTGAAGTCGGCGTTCACGATCACCGAGAAGTCGACCGTCATCGTCCCTCCCGCCGCGAGGTTGAGCGCCACGTCGCGACGGCCGAGCAGCGCGCTCGTGCCGTCCGTGCTGCGCACGGTGAGGGTGACCGGGCCGACGATCGGGATCGGGCTGTTGTTGCGGATGACCGCCTGCAGATGCTGGTCCGGCGGCACGTTCCTGGCGTCGACGATCTCGATGTCGTTCGGCAGGTCCGGCGCCACGATCGCCTCGAGCCGGTTGTTCGCGAGTGTCTCCTCCGTGATCGGGGGGTCGGTGGTCACCGTGACCAGCGCGACCGCTCGTCGCTGGACGTACTCCAGCGACAGCACCCACTCGATGCGACCGCCGGCCCGCAGCGGCTCGCCCGGCTTCGCGCCCACCACCTGCGGCGCGGCGCCGTTCACACTCACGAGCACCCGCGCGGTGACATCCCCCGCGCCGAGATTCGCGATCGAAACGACGAGGCGGTTATCGCGCGCAGAGACGGCCTCCAGCGCGAGATCCGGGAGGTCGGGTGTGAAGGTCGGGCCACTGGACGGTGTCCCGGCAGGGGCCGCTGCTCCGGAAGTGGGCGAGCCACCGGCCGCCACGACCGTCAGGTTCGATGTGTCGCCGGTGCCGCCGACCGCATCCGCGGGCAGCCAGCCCACGCGCTCCGGTTCGTCCACCGGAGTCACCACCAGCCACCGGCCGTCGGTCGAGCGGCCGATCAGCGTGACCAACATTCCGGCGGACAGCCGATCGAGCACGGCGTCGCCCGCCGCCGGTCCCGCCCGCAGCGTTGCGTCACGAAGCAGCGTGGGACGATCCGGCTGCGCGATGTCGGCGATCGGTGCATTGACGTCGTAGCGAAAGAGGAAAAACGCGCCCACCGCGATCGCGGCTGCGATTGCGAGCACGATCGCAGCCGCGCCGGCCCAGACCATCGGTGCCGGGCGCCCCGGGGGCGCCGTCCGGCCAATCGCGCGGCGCCGCATCTCAGGGCGTCACGGACACGAGCAGTGTGCGCAGCGTGTTGTTGAACTCGTTCGACTCCGTCACTTCGTCCAGCCAGTCCGCTTCCAGCACGTACTCACCCGTGCGTTCGATCGCGATCTGCGTGTTCACGGTCGCGCTCCGGCCCGGCCGCAGCAGGGTGCGCTCGATGTCGACGACCCCGATCACGGCTCCCGCCGCGCTCGTCACGCGCAGGCTCGTCGCCGCATCGAAGGCGCCGCGTCCGACGTTCGCGAAGCGAATCGTCAGCGTCCCGTTGGGAGCGACGAACGCGTTCGTGACCTGCAGATCGGGCTCCGCGCCGCCCGCTGCGACGGGCGTCCCGGTCGTCGACGCGGGCGACGCGTCGCTGCTCGAGGCGACGTCGATCACCGGCACGGTGGCCGGGTCACCCGTGCGCGGTATGACGTTCGCTGCGGGCACCCAGCCCTCCAGCCGTGACCCGATCGGATAGACGACCAGCAGCCACGCGCCGTCCGCGCTCTGGCCCGTGACCTGGGCGGCGCGGCCGCCGGGGATGATCGCCACGAGCTCGGCGAGGCGGTCCGGCGCGGTGCGCATGTTCGTTGTGAGTGCGGGTTCCACGGTCACGCCCTCTGCGGCAGCGTCCGCGATCGCCGTCGCGACTGCTGCCGTTCCGCCTACCCCGCCCGCTCGATCGATCAGCAGAATCGCCGCGAGCGCGGCGGCGGCGATCAGCACGATCGCCAGCCCGACCAGCGTGGGCGCGCGCACGTAGCGTCTCGTGGGCGGCTCCAGACCCTCCCCGCTCGGCGATTGTAGCGACGGCGTGGGGGACGTCAGAGTGCGGCTCCGAGCTCACGCGCGCGCCGGAGCGCGAAGCCATCCGTCATGCCCGACACGTAATCCGCTGCCCGGCGCCACGGCGGATCGTCCGGGCGCGACCAGCCGCGAATCTCATCGGGATGTGCCTCGTAATGGGCGAAGAGGAATGACACGACCTCCTGCCCGCGCAGGGCCTCGCGGAGCGTGGATTCGTGGAGGTAGACGCGTTCGAACATGAACTCGCGCAGCTCATCCGTGGCCGCGAGCACAGCGTCGCTGAGCACGACCCGCGGTGCGCCGCCCGCGAACGTGGCGAGCGAGCTCACCACGCAGTCGGTGACCAGCGTATCGACGCGCGTGGAGTGTTCGTCGCCGAGCGTGCGGCGGGCGCCAGCGGGGAGTTCACGTTCAGTGATCAGGCCGGCCCGGATCGCGTCCTGGATATCGTGGTTCAGATAGGCGATTGAGTCGGCCAGCTTGACGATCTGGCCCTCGAGCGTCGACGCCGTGCCCCATGCCTCCGCCGCCACCGAATCGCGCACCTTGGAGTGCTTCAGTACGCCCTCGCGGGTCTCCGAGGTGAGGTTCAATCCCGCGCCGTCGTGCTCCAGCAGATCGACGATGCGGAGCGACTGCTCATTGTGCCGGAAGCCGTCCGGGAGCAGCGAGGCGAGCCGCTCTTCGCCGGCGTGTCCGAACGGCGTGTGACCGAGGTCGTGCGCGAGCGCGACCGCTTCGGTCAGGTCCTCGTTCAGGTTGAGCGCTCGCGCGATCGTGCGTGCGATCTGCTGGACCTCGATCGTGTGCGTCATGCGGGTGACGACGTGATCGGAATCCGGGGCGACGAACACCTGCGTCTTGTGCTTCAGCCGCCGAAAGGCGCGCGTGTGAATGATGCGATCACGGTCGACCTGATAGGCGAGCCGGATCCATGAGCGAGTCTCGGGGCGCGCGCGGCCGGCTGAGGTCGTTTCGCGGGCGGCGAGCGGGTGCAACACCAGCTCGCGCGCCTCGAGCATCGCGCGCACCGCGGCAAGCGCCGGGTGCTCGCGGACACGATCCGGCGCCGCGTCCGGAACCGGGGCGGGAGGTGGTTCGGACATGCGCTCAGTGTCCGCGATCGTGGTCAATCCGTCTACTCGAATGATCACTTGGGCACAGGAGCGTCTACGTATAATCTAACGTCGTCTACTGGCTAGCCGTCCCCAGCGGCCAGCAGCGAGCGCGCGCCGTTTTCCGACCGCACACCGGCGCCGCGACCGCGGCAGTCCCACCGCAGCCGGCCAGCGCACGGCGGGTGCGCAGCGAGAGGTTGCCCGATGACGACCGTATCGAATCGGCCCGCGCCGGCTCCGCTCAGCCAGCTCGTCTACCGCTTCGGCGACGGGTCGGCCGAAGGCCAGGGCGACATGCGCGAGCTGCTCGGGGGCAAGGGCGCCGGGCTCGCGGAGATGAGTGATCTCGGCATTCCCGTGCCGCCCGGTTTCACGATCACCACAGAGGTCTGTAACGAGTTCTACCGGCTCGGCCGGCGCTACCCGGAGGGGCTCGAGACCCAGGTCCGCGACGGCATCGCGTACGTCGAACAGCTCGTCGGGACGCGCTTCGGCGATCCGGAGAATCCGCTGCTCGTGTCCGTCCGTTCCGGCGCACGCGTGTCCATGCCGGGAATGATGGACACGATCCTCAACCTCGGCCTGAACGACACCACCGTGGAGGGACTCGCGCGGCGCTCCGGGAGCGTGCGTTTCGCGTACGACTCGTACCGACGCTTCATCCAGATGTACGGCGATGTGGTGCTCGGCGTATCGCGCCGCTCCGAGACCGACGGCGATCCGTTCGAGGAGCTGCTCACGGCGAAGAAGCGCGCGCACAGCGCGGCGCTCGACACGGGGCTCGATGGCGACGCGCTGCGTGAGCTCGTGCGCGAGTACAAGGCGCTGGTGCGCGAGCGCACGGGCGCCGACTTCCCGTCCGATCCCTGGGATCAGTTGTGGGGCGCGATCGGTGCCGTCTTCACGTCGTGGGAGAACCCCCGCGCGGTCGTCTACCGCGACATGCACGGGTACCCGGCGGACTGGGGCACGGCCGTCAACGTGCAGGCGATGGTCTTCGGCAACCTCGGCGACGACTGCGCTACGGGCGTGCTCTTCACGCGCCACCCCTCCACCGGCGAGCGCCGCCTGTTCGGCGAGTTCCTGAATAACGCCCAGGGCGAGGACGTCGTCGCCGGTACACGCACCCCACAGCCCATCCTCGAGCGCTCGCGCAAGCCCGACGACCTCCCGTCGCTCGAGGGTGCGATGCCGGTGGTGTTCCTCGAGCTCGAGCGCGCGTGCGACACCCTCGAGCAGCACTTCCGCGACATGCAGGACATCGAGTTCACGATCCAGCAGTCGAAGCTCTGGATCCTGCAGACGCGCAGCGGCAAACGCTCCGGGCAGGCGATGGTGAAGATCGCGGTCGACATGGTCGACGAGGGCCTCGTCGAACAGACCGACGCGCTGATGCGCATCGACGCCGCGCAGCTCGAAGAGCTGCTGCACCCCGTCTTCGAGACGAGCGGCAAACGCGACGTGATCGCAACCGGCCTCGCGGCCTCGCCCGGGGCCGCCGTCGGACGCGTGGTGTTCACGCCGGCGGACGCCGTCGACTGGGCGAAGCGCGGCGAGAACGTGATCCTCGTGCGCGACGAGACCAGCCCCGAGGACATCGAGGGCATGAAAGAGGCGCGCGCGATTCTCACGGCGCGCGGCGGCATGACATCGCACGCGGCCGTGGTCGCGCGCGGCATGGGCAAGTGCTGCGTGACCGGCTGTTCCGCGCTCGAGGTGGATTACGCACGACGCCGCTTCACCGTGGCCTCCGGCGACGGCGAACCGATCATCGTCTCCGAGGGCGACGTGCTCTCAATCGACGGCACACGCGGCGAAGTCATCCGCGGGGAGCTGCCGCTCGCCGAAGCGGTGTTCCCGCCCGAGTACGACCGCCTCATGACGTGGGTAGACGCACACCGCCGCATGAAGGTGCGCGCGAACGCGGATACGCCGGAGGACGCCGAGCGCGCACGTGACTTTGGCGCGGAGGGCATCGGCCTGTGCCGCACCGAACACATGTTCTTCGGCCCGGACCGCATCCTCGCGGTACGGGAGATGATCCTGTCGCAGTCGGAGGAGGAGCGTCGCAAGGCGCTCGCGAAGATCCTCCCCATGCAGCGCGAGGACTTCACCGGCATCCTGCAGGCGATGGCCGGCTTCCCGGTCACCATCCGGCTGCTCGATCCCCCGCTCCACGAGTTCCTCCCGCAGACGATCGAAGACGTGGCCGAGCTCGCACGCGCACTCGGCATGCGTGTCGCGGACGTCGAGCGGCGCCTGGAGTCGCTCCGCGAGTTCAACCCGATGCTCGGTCATCGCGGGGTGCGCCTGGCGATCACGTACCCCGAGATCTACGAGGTACAGGTCCAGGCGATCATCGAAGCCGCGTGCGATCTCGCCGACATGGGTATCGACGTCGAACCGGAAATCATGATCCCGCTCGTCGGCATGGCGCTCGAGCTCGAGCGGCTGCGTGACCTGGTGGAACGCACCGTCGAGCGCGTGTTCGAAGCGCGCGGGCGTCGCCTCTCCTACACCGTGGGCACGATGATCGAGCTGCCGCGCGCGTGCGTCGTCGCGGATCGCATCGCCGAGCACGCGGACTTCTTCTCGTTCGGCACGAACGACCTCACGCAAACGACCTTCGGACTCTCGCGTGACGACGCCGGGCGATTCCTGCCCACGTACCTGCGCGAGCGAGTGATGGAGCACGACCCGTTCGTGCGCCTCGACCGTGACGGCGTCGGCGAACTCGTGCGCATTGGTATCGAGCGCGGCCGGCGTACCAAGCCGCAGCTCAAGGTCGGCATCTGCGGCGAGCACGGCGGAGACCCGTCGTCCGTGATGTTCTGCGACGAGCTCGGCTTCGACTACGTGTCGTGCTCGCCGTATCGCGTGCCGATCGCGCGCGTCGCAGCGGCGCAGGCCACGCTCGCCGAACGGCGCTAGCCTCGGCCCCTATTCGACCGTGACGGTCTTCGCGAGGTTGCGCGGCTGATCGACGTCGGCGCCGCGCTGCACGGCGATGTGGTACGCGAGCAGCTGCATCGGGACGACACCGACGAGCGGGAAGAGCGCCGGGTCGACCGCGGGCAACTCGACCACCTCGTTCGCCAGGCCGTCGACCGCGCGTTCGCCGTGTGAGACGAACGCGATCACGCTGCCGTGGCGCGCCCGCACCTGTTCGATGTTCGACAGCATCTTGTCGAAGACCTCGTCGTGTGGAGCGATCGCGACGGTCGGCATGCGTTCGTCGATCAGCGCGATCGGGCCATGCTTCATCTCACCGGCGGCGTAGCCCTCGGCGTGGATGTACGAGACCTCTTTCAGCTTGAGCGCACCCTCGAGCGCCAGCGGGTAGCCCAGTCCGCGTCCGAGAAAGAGGAAGTCTTCGTAGCGGGAGTAGCGATCGGCGATCTCGGCCAGGCGCGGCTCCAGCTCGAGCGCCGCGCCCACGGCCGCCGGCACGTGCAGTGCCGCTTCGATCTGCTGGCGCGCGAGCGAGGGGTCGAGCGTGCCGCGCACGCGCCCGAGGTGCAGCGCGATGCCGTGCAGCAGCAGCATCGACGCGACCATCGTCTTCGTCGACGCGACGGCGATCTCCGGCCCGGTGCGCATGTACACGGTCCCGTGCGCGATCCGCGTCGCCTGCGCGCCGGGCGTGTTGCAGATCGTGACCTGCGGGCAACCGGCGCGGCGGGCCTCCTCCATGCCGGCGAGCGTGTCGACCGTCTCGCCCGATTGTGAGATCGAAATCACCAGCGTGTGCTCATCGAGCACGGGTCCGCGGTAGCGGAACTCCGCGGAATTATCGACCTCGGCCGGGATGCGCGCGAAGCGTTCGATGTAGTGGCGGCCGACCATGGCCGCGTGCATGGATGTGCCCATGCCGATCAGGACGACGCGCGTCAGCGCGCGTATCTCGGCGTCGCTGAAGGGCAGCCCGTCCATCACGACGCGCGGCGGGTCCGGCGAGTAGCCGTGGAGTGCGTACTGCACCGTCTCCGGCTGCTCGTGAATCTCCTTCAGCATGAAGTGTCGAAAGCGGCCCTTCGCCGCCGCGACGACGTCGTAGGGCTGCACTGCCACGGTCTTCTCGATCGTCCGCCCGTCGGCGTCGACGAACGCGAGGCCGTCCGCACGCACGTCGGCGAACTCACCCGGCTCGAGGAAGGTGACCCGACGCGTGTGGGGGATCAGCGCGCCGAGATCGGAGGCGAGTAAATGCTCGCCATCGCCCAGGCCGATCACGATGCCGCCGGCGTTGCCGACGCGCGCCGCCACGATCCGCCCCGGTTCCTCGGCGTCGACGGCGAGCAGGGCGTATGCGCCCTGTGCCTCGCCCGCCACGCCACGGAGCGCGTCGAGCAGGTCCTCGCCGCGTTCCAGCCGCTCCGCCAGCAGGAAGGCGAGCACCTCGGTGTCGGTCTCGGAGAGAAAGACGGCGCCCCGCTCGAGGAAGCGCGCGCGGAGCGCGTGATAGTTCTCGATGATGCCGTTGTGGACCACCGCGACGCGTCCGCTCGGATCGAGGTGCGGGTGCGCGTTCTGATCGCTCGGTTCGCCGTGGGTCGCCCAACGGGTGTGACCGATGCCGGCCACGGCCGGAGGTAGCGTGCCTTCGACGCGCTGGATCAGGCGATCGAGCTTGCCCGTGGCGCGCGCGACGAACAGTCCGTGATCGCGGTCGAAGAGCGCGATGCCCGCGGAGTCGTATCCGCGATACTCCAGGCGCCGCAGGCCTTCGAGCACGATCGGACCGGCCGGGCGCGTACCCGTGTAGCCAACGATGCCGCACATCTCTAGAAGCCTCCGGCCCCCACCGGTGCTGCCTCAGTCGGCGGCCGGCGGCTGCTCTCGCGACTGCCTCGCCACCACAATCGTACCTTCGGACGCGGCCCCGTACGCTCCCTGGTAGCGCTCCGGGAGCAGTTCTGCGACGCGGCGCATCATCATGTCCGTCACCTGCTCAGCCGAGCGCGCGTCCGTGGTCGCCGAGTCCAGTTCGGACTCCGGTGAGAACGGGTGCCCGAATTCGACGGTGAGGGTCGGCCGGCGTCGTAACAGCCACTGGAAGAAGATCGCCGGGATGCGCAGCTGATCGGTACCGGTGATCGCCACCGGCACGATCGGCGCCTTCGACATGAGCGCCACCATCGCCGCCCCCGGGAGCGCCGGGCGCATGCCATGACCGCGGGCGCGCGTGCCCTCCGGGAACATGAGCACGATCTCCTCGGTACGCAGATAGTTGCGCGCGACGCGCAACGCACCCATGTCCCCGGAGAAGCGGCGGACGGGGAACGCGCCGTACACCCAGAAGTACCAGCCGATCAGCGGCGTCTCGAAGAGCTCGCGCTTCGCCATCGGATGCACGCGCCGCATGCAGGACGCGGCAACAAGCGGCGGGTCCAGCAGATGGTTGTGGTTGGCGACCAGGATCACCGGCCCGGCCGCGGGTACGCGACCGGCGCCGCGCACATCCCAGCGCGCAAGGCCGTAGATCACGGCGCGCGAGAAGCGTGTCGTCAGGGCGTACGCGGCGCGGGAGATCAGCTGGTTCACCACGGTCCTTCCGAGACGGGACGCAGCACTCAGACCGCGGGGTTGGCGACCCGGTAGGCCTCAACGCAACGCTCGACGACGGCATCGATCCCGAGCGCGTCGGTGTCGACCACAATCGCGCCCGACGCCGCCTGCTCGCGGCGCACCGCACGATCGCCGGTGTCGTCGAGCTCGTCACGGCGGCGCGTCTGCAACAGCACGCGTTCAAACGACGTCGCGCGCCCGCGGTCGAGCTCCTCGCCCAGGCGGCGGCGCGCGCGGGTCTCCGTAGCGGCGTCGAGGAAGATCTTCGTGCGCGCCTCGACGAGCACACGGGTGCCGATGTCGCGACCGGCCATCACCACGGGTTCACGCGATGCGATCGTCCGCTGGCGGCGGACGAGTTCGTCGCGCACCTCCGGCACACGCGACACGAGCGAGACCGTCTGCTCGACCGCTGGGTCACGGAGACGGTCGGTCACGTCAGCGTCGTGAAGGAAGATTCGCGGCTGCGTCGGGTCCGCCCAGCGCATGTCGAGGTCGAGCGCACGCACGAGCGCGGTCACTGCCGATTCGTCGTCGGGGTCGACGTCCGACTCGAGCACGGCGAGCGCGCACGCGCGGTACATGAGGCCGGTGTCGAAGAATCCAAGTCGAAGGCGATCCGCAACGGCGCGTCCGACCACGCTCTTCCCGGCGGCGGTGGGCCCATCGATGGCGACGCAGCGAGCGATCGAGTCGTCGGTGATCAGGGCCTCCGCGTCTGCCTGGGGTCGCCCGATGATAGTGAGCGCCCGGATCGAGCGTCCACCGGCCGACCGTCGCTCAGTCGTGCAGGTCGACCGCGTCGCGGAGCGCGCGCAGCTCGGCCTGTGACAGCTCGCGAGCCTGGGCGCGAGGCAACCCCTCCAGCACGATCGGTCCGAAGGCCGTGCGCACGAGCCGCGTCGCGGGGCAACCGATCGCATCGAACATGCGCCGAACCTGTCGGTTTCTGCCCTCGTGGATGGCGATGCGCAGCACGCTCCGGTCGGCGCTCGATCGCACCACTTCGACGCGGGCCGGGGCGGTCGGCCCGTCGTCGAGTGCAACCCCACGGCGGAGCTGCTCGAGCGCCGCCGCGTTCGGCACGCGGGAGACCGTTGCCTCGTACACCTTCTCCACGCCCCAGCGCGGATGCGTGAGCCGATGCGCGAGCTCGCCGTCGGTGGTGAAGAGCAGCAGCCCTTCCGTTTGTTGATCGAGCCGGCCCACGTAGCGGAGGTTCGGCGGCGCGTCTGTGAGCAGGTGGTAGACCGTCGTGCGACCTTGCTCGTCGTTCGCGGTCACGACATAACCCGCAGGCTTGTGCAACGCGAGCGTGAGCTCCGTCGGGCGCAGCCGGATCGGTGTGCCGTCGACGGCGATGCGTTGTGCGTCCGGGTCGGCGCGGGTGCCGAGCGTGGCGACCACACCGTCCACGGTGACGCGACCGCTGGCGATCACACCTTCGGCAGCGCGGCGCGAGCCGAACCCGGCGCGAGCCAGGATCTTCTGGAGTCGTTCCGGCGCGGGGTGGGAGGAAGGGGAGTCGGTTGGCAGGCGGGTCACCGGCGTCGGCGCATCCGTTCGATCACGACCGTCTCCGTCACGGAGAGCGTCGCCATGTACGGCCGCGGGGCCGGTTCCACGCGGCGCACGGGAAGCATGCGCGCCGAGGCGCCGTCTGCGAAGCGACGGAGCGCCTGTTCGACGGCGATCACGGCCATCCCCGCGGCCACCGAGCGCGCGACGATCGGCATCGCCTGCTGGGCGGCGCGCAACGCGAGCGCTCGGCCGGTCGACCGCGCGGGAAGTGCGGCACGCACGCGCTCGAGCGCGCGGCCCGCTTCGATCGTGTCGTGTGAGAGGGCGGAAGTAGTCATGGCTGCGTCTCCGCGGAATGCGCCCGAGGGGCCGGGAACACGAGCCAGCGTACCGAGGCTGCCGAGCGGCGGCTAGGCGTCCGAGCGCGTCGAGGTCGCCGTCAGGCGCTTCGCGACGTCGGCGGTGAGATCGAGTGCCGCCGCGGGCATGCCTGCGGCGTCTATCAGCTGTCCGCCGGTGGCGCGCACGCGTGCGGCCGCGAAGGCAGCGAGGACGGCAACGAGGAACGGCGCCTCGACCGCCATCTGCGCCTCGCGAATGCGTGCGAACAGCGGCATCGCTTCCACTGCGGCGTCGTCCGACTCGTCGATCTCGCCGTCGAGCTCTGACCACAGCGGATCGAACTCAGCGCCCACGATCGGGTAGCGGGTGAAGGCCGCGACCGGCCCGGCGTCCACCTGCGGGATCGCGAGGTGCACCATCACCCCGCTCTCGGGGGCGCGCGTGCGGATCAGCTCGCGAATGACCTCGCGCCAGGTGCCGACCGGGCCTCCGGGAAGCGCCGGGTGCAGGTTGAGCAGCGGATGCTGTGCCACGAACTGCGGGGTGAGGATGAGCATGTAGCCGGCAAGCACGCCGATATCGAAGGGGTAGGGCGCGAGTCGTGCCCCGAGTTCCGTATCGAAGGCGGCGCGCCATTCCGGCAGCGGCGCACCGGCGCGCGATCGCTCGCCGCCGTGCTCACCGCGATAGCGCACGGACGAAAGCGTCACGAGCGGTAGGGCGCGGTCTCGGATGGTCGCAAAGAACTGGTCGGTCACCGGATCTTCACCGGGTTCACGGTTCGAGCAGACGCAGGCGAAGTCCGCGTCGAGGGAGCCGTCGTCGACGGCGGCCCGGACCGCCTCGAACATGCCGCGTGAGCCGGCGCCACGAGCGGTCGTGAACCATCCGATGCGGAGCGTCACCGCCCGGCGTCTCCGCCCGCATCGCCCGCGCGCTGGCGCAGCGTCTCGATGCGCTGTTCGACGTTCGTGAGCAGATCCTGGCAGCGCGCGGCGAGGCGCATGCCCTCCTCGTACAGATCGACGGACCGTTCGAGCGACAGCCCGCCGGCTTCGAGCTGGTTCGAGATCTCCTCGAGCCGCTCGTACGCGGCCTCGAAGGTCTCGGGCGCGGAGGAATCATCGTCTGCGGACGGCGGGTCATTGCCGGCGGCGGAGGGCTTGGTGGAGCGAGTAGCCATCACGGCGACTCTACACGCGCGGGACGGGCACCGTCCCGCCAGCGGATTTCGACGCGATCGCCCGGCGCGACCTCGGCGGCGGACGTGAGCAGTCGACCCCCGGCACCGGAGACGAGCGCGTAGCCACGATCGAGCGTGGCGAGCGGGGAGAGCGCCTGCAGCCGGCTGAGCGTGTGCGTCGTGCTCTGACGCGCACGCGTGGTCGCGGCGGCCGCCGCCGCGCGCATGCGGTCCGAGTGGATCACCAGCTCCCGCCGGAGCCGTGCGACGTCCGGCAGTGCATGTGCGAAGGCGCGCTGGTGGCGCGCCACGCGTTCGCGCGCGGCATCGAGGTCACGCGCGAGGCGCTGGTGATGCCGTGCACGCATGGAGGCGATTGCCTGCATGACCTCCACCCGGTCCGGCGCCACGAGTTCGGCGGCGGCGGATGGTGTGGGCGCACGCATGTCCGCGACGAGGTCTGCAAGCGAGATGTCGGTCTCGTGTCCGACCGCCGAGACGACGGGCACCGGGCAGCCGAAGACGGCGCGAACCACCGGCTCCTCGTTGAACGCCCAGAGGTCCTCGGCGGAACCACCGCCGCGGCCGACGATCAGGACATCCGGCCACACTTCCGGGCGCTCGCGGGGCGCGATCGCACGGATCGCCTCCGCGATCGCGACCGCCGCATCGTCGCCCTGCACGGGCGTCGGCAGGAAGACGATCGAGGCGAGCGGCCAGCGGCGCGCGAGCACCGTCTGAATGTCGTGAAACGCCGCACCCTGTGCCGAAGTGACCACGCCGATGCGGCGGGGGAAGCGCGGGAGCGGCCGCTTGCGCTCCGGGGCGAACAGCCCCTCCGCCTCGAAGCGTGCCTTCCGGCGCTCGTATTCCGCTGCGAGCGCACCCACCCCGGCGGGCTGCACGAAGTCCACGATCATCTGCAGTTCGCCGCGCTGCTCGTAGACGGAGATCCCGCCGTGCACGATCAGCGAGGCGCCCTGCTCCATGCGCTCGCGCTGTCCCATGTTCTTCTGGCGGAAGAACACGCAGCGGATCGCGCCGCCCGAGTCCTTGAGCGTGAAGTACATGTGCCCGGACGACGCGAGCGTGAGGTTGGACACCTCGCCGCCGACCCAGATGTCGGAGAGCTGCCGGTCCTGCTCGACGAGCACCTTCAGGTACCGCAGCAGCTGCCAGACCGGTCGAACCTCAGGTGGCATGCTCAGCCGTTCGCGATCCGCTCGATATAGGTGCCGGTCGAGGTCGAGACCTTGATCAGGTCCCCCGGGTTGATGAAGAGCGGCACGTTCACGACGTGACCGGTCTCGAGCGTCGCCGGCTTTGTCGCGCCGGTGGCGGTGTCGCCCTTCACCCCCGGATCGGACTCCGTGATGCGCAGTTCGACCGCAGCCGGCAGCTCCAGCCCGAGCAGTTCCGTGCCGTAGAGCACCGCCTGCACCGTGTCGCCCTCCTTGAGGTACGGCAGCGAATCCGTGATCAGCGAATGCGAGACCTCCATCTGTTCGAAGGTCTCGCTGTTCATGAATGTGCACATCTCGTCGTCGCCGAAGAGGTACTGCACGGGCCGTCGCTCGACGCGCGCGGCAGCCAGCTTTTCGCCAGCGTTGAACGAGCGCTCGATGATGTGGCCGCCGCGGAGGTCGCGCATCTTCACGCGGTAGACGGCGGACTTCTTCGTCTTGACGTGATGGACCTCGACGATCTGGTACAGCGTCCCATCCACTTCTACCGAGACGCCCTTCTTCAGGTCGGACGTTCCAATCACGGCGAAACCCCTATCTCCAGGTCGAGCTTTGGCGCCGTGGAGAGCGACCGCAGCCGCCCGTCTTCCATGACGCATTGGTCTTCGATGCGAACGCCACCCCACCCGGGGATGTAGATGCCGGGCTCGACGGTCACGATCTGGCCGTCGGCGAGGATGTGATCCGAGAAGGGCGAGAGCCGCGGATCCTCGTGAATCTCCAGACCCACGCCGTGGCCGAGGCCGTGGCCGAAGTACTCGCCGTAGCCGGCGTCGGCGATCACCTGGGCGGCGATCGCGTGCCCCTGTTTGCCGGTCATCCCGGCTTCGATGCGCTCTTCGGCCATGGTCTGGGCCGTGAGCACGATGTCGTAGATGCGCTTGAACTGCTCGTCCGGCTCGCCGAGGAAGATCGTGCGCGTGAGGTCTGAGCAATACCCGTCCACGATCACGCCCATGTCGATCACCACGCCGTGCCCCGCCTCGAGTGGCTCATCGGCCGCGCGCCAGTGCGGCAGCGAGCCGTGCGCGCCGCCGCCCACGATCGTGCCGAAGGACATCCCCTCCGCGCCGTGCTCGATCGCGAACTTTTCGATCTCCCACGCAAGCGCGTGCTCGGTCATGCCCGGCTCGACGACCGCGAGCCCGTAGCGCATCGCGTCGTCGCCGAGGTGGACGGCGCGCGTGAGCGCATCGATCTCGGCCGGCTCCTTCACCATGCGCAGCGCCTCCACGGCACGTGGCGCGGGCACGAGCTGCGGACGCGAGTGCGCCGCCTGGTCGGCGGCTGCGCGGGTCCACTCCTCGTAGCCCGCGTACGAGAGATGCGCGGCCTCGAAGCCGACGCGCGTGCCGCCGGTGCCTTCGAGCAGCACGGGCGCGGTGCCCGTGGTCGCGCCGGCGACCTTCACGAGCGTGAACTCGGGAGACTCGCGGCCGACCTGCTCCCAGTACCGCGAGTCGGTCGCGAACAGCGCCTCGTCGCGCGAGACGCGAAGCACGCCGGCACTGCCCGTGAAGCCGGAGACCCAGCGGCGGCTCACCGGGTTTGTGATCAACAGCGAATCGATACCGAGTTCGTCGAAGCGCGTGCGCAGGCGCTCGATGCGGGCGAGGCTCATCCGCTCGCCTCGTTGGTCAGCCGGCCGTAGAGCAGATCGAGCGCGGCGAGGTAGCCGCGGAAGCCGAAGCCGACGACCTGCCCCCACACGATCGGGGAGAGATACGAATGGTGGCGGACGGCCTCGCGCGCGTACACGTTCGACAGGTGCACCTCGATCGCCGCGATGCCCACGGACGCGATCGCATCCGGAATCGCGAGCGAGGTGTGCGTGTACGCGCCGGCGTTGATGATCAGCCCATCCCAGTCTCGGTGCGACTGGATGGCATCCACCAGCTCGCCTTCGTGGTTCGACTGGAAGAACTCGAGATCGACACGGAGCTTGTCGGCCCGCGTGCGCATCAGCAGCTCGATGTCCGCGAGCGTCTCGAGGCCGTAGATCGCCGGCTCGCGGCTGCCGAGCAGGTTCAGGTTGGGGCCATTCAGGACAAAGATGCGCATGCCGCTCGCTCTCGGGTGTCTGTTAGCCCGCAGTCTACCGCCCGCTAATCGGCGTCGCGCGCTCGCCGTTGGACGTCGATCTCACGCGCGCGACGCATCGCCGAGTCGATCAGGGACGCGTGCTGTCGCTGCGCGACGGATGTGTAGATCTGGGTGGTGTTGACCGAACTGTGGCCCAGCAGGTGCTGCACAACGCGTAGGTCGGCCTCGCCTTCGAGCATATGGGTCGCGAACGTATGCCGCAGCAGGTGCGGGTGCACACCGCGAAGAATCCCGGCCTGGGTCCCGGCGCGCCGGACGACGTTCTGGATCGAGCGTGTGGACAGCCGGCCGCCGCTGCGGTTGACGAAGAGCGCCGGCTGAGCGCCCTGCACGAGCCGCGGCCGGCCGTGCTCGACGTAGCGGCGCAGCGCCGCCCGCGCCGGGTCCCCAAAGAGGCACACGCGCGCCTTGTCGCCCTTGCCTGTCACGGTCACGAGCCGGTTCACCGTATCGACGTCACGCAGATCGACGCCGGCGAGCTCGCTCACGCGCAGCCCGGCGGCGTAGAGCAGCTCGAGCATCGCGCGATCGCGGAGGCCGGCCGGCGTCTCCGCATCCGGTGCGTCGAGCAGTGCGGTCGTCTCCGTCGTCGAGAGGAAGTGCGGCAGCCGGAGTGGCGCCTTCGGATAGCGCAGGCGGAGGATCGAATCGCCGGGCCGCGCGCCGAGCGCGACCCCGCCCGCGTCGAGCCACCCGTAAAACGCGCGCACGGTCGTTGCGCGGCGTTTGATCGACGCCGGGGCGAGGCCGCGCTCCCGGATCTGCGCGAGGTACGCACGCCCGTCGCCGCGGCCGGCGTCGAGGTAGCGCACGCCGCGTTCCGCCAGGAACGCGAGGAAGTCGCCGATGTCGGTGCGGTAGTTGCGCAGCGTGTGCACCGAGCGGCGGCGCACGTCGCTGAGATGAGCGAGGTAGCGATCGAGCGCGGACTGCGAGTCGCCGTCAGGTGGTGTGGTGCGAACGGGCGAGTCTGGGCTGCGGGACATGGGGGCCGCCCGGGGAATCCCCGCCCTGGGTGACGCGATCAGCCTAGCAACGTTCGTGCTTGCGAGCGTGGCCCGACGATGCCTCCGCTACGCGGCGGGCCGCGGGCGCCGACGCGCGAGCCGCGCACGAAGCGCGCGCCAGCTGCCGGCCACCAGGAAGAGGATTGCCGCCATGAAAAGTGCGCCACCCAGCAGCCAGACGGCGAGCGCTCGGATCAGGCGCCGAATCGCGACCCGCAACGCCATGAGCGACAGCACGAAGCACACCGCCGCGATCGCGAGCCGCACGGGCGCGACGTTCACGCGGATCGGCGACCCCGAGCGCCGCCGGTAGTTCGTCGTCGACCCGCCGTCGGTCGCTTCGGTGCGCGCGGGTCTTTGCCTTCGGAGCGCAGCTTCTCTTCGCGCCGCGCGAGCAGATCTACCGCCTCGTCGATCGTGACCGCGGACGGATCCCGGCCCTTCGGCACGGATGCGTTCACAGTGCCGTCCGTCACGTACGGACCGAAGCGGCCGGCGCGGATCGTGACCTGGTCGCCGCGATCGGGATGCGCGCCCAGTTCGGCCATCACCTGCGGGGACGAGCGGCCACCGCGGCCTTCGCGCGGCTTCGCGAGCAGTGCGAGCGCCTCCTCGAGGGTGACGCGCGCGAGGTGGTCGTGACCCTCCAGGCTGCGGGACTCCGTGCCGGCCTTGATGTACGGACCACGTGGCCCATCCTGCACCGTTACGTCCGTGTCGCTCTCCGGGTGCTTGCCGAGCACCTTCGGGAAGGAAAGCAACAGGCGCGCCTGCTCAACCGTCAACGTTTCCATCGACATCTCGGGCCAGAGGCTCGCGCGGCGCGGCTTCACCTGGTCTTTGGCGGCCTTGCCCTTCGCGGGAGGCGGATCCTCGCCGATCTGGACATAAGGGCCGAAACGGCCGGTCTTCATGTAGATCGGCTCGCCGCTGGCTTCGTCCGCGCCGAGCACACGGTCGCCGAGCTTCTCGTCCTCGAGGAGCGCGAGCGCGCTTTCCAGTGTGACCTCGTCCGGCGGGACATCGTCCTGGAGCGATGCGCGATGCTCGCCGTCTCCGGCCTGCACGTATGCGCCGTAGCGGCCCACGCGCACGGCGACGGTGCGCCCCTGGTCGTCGACGCCGAGCGGCACGGACGACACCGCGCGCGCGTCGATCGCCTCCCAGCTCTCGCCGATCGTGTCCTTCAGCCCCTGGTGCGCCAGATGGCCGTCGTCAGGTGCGTCCGGATCGCCGAAGTAGAAGTGGCGGAGCCACGGCTTCGACTCCACATGACCCTCGGCGATCTCGTCGAGGGACTCCTCCATGCGAGCGGTGAAGTCGAGATCGACGAGCTCCGGGAAGTGCTGCTCGAGCAGGTTGATCACCGCGAACGCGGTGAAGGTGGGGACCAGTGCGGTGGCTTTCTTCCAGACATAACCACGATCGAGGATCGTCTGGATGATGGACGCATACGTGGACGGACGGCCGATCCCACGCTCTTCGAGCTCGCGGATCAGGCTTGCTTCGGTCCAGCGGGACGGGGACTGCGTCTCGTGGCCCTTTGCCTCGGTCGCCGCGGCGTCCAGCTCCTGGCCCTCACGCAGCGGCGGAAGCAACCGCTCCTGATCCTCGAGCTCCGCATCCGGATCGTCGGAGCCTTCGACATACGCGCGGAGGAAGCCCGGGAATGTAATCACCTTGCCCGAGGCCTGGAAGCCGGCGCGGCCATGTTCGCCGGCGTCGGCGTGCAAACGCACCTGCGTGCGCAGGCCGGTAGCGTCCCGCATCTGCGAGGCAACCGTGCGCTTCCAGATCAGGTCGTACAGGCGCTGCCCATCGTCGTCGAGCTCGCTGCGCAGCGACTCCGGCGTGCGGAAGATGTCGCCGGCGGGGCGGATCGCCTCGTGCGCTTCCTGCGCGCCCTTGCCCGACGCGTAGACGCGCGGCTTGTCGGGGATGTACTCGGCCCCGTAGAGGCTCGTGGCCTGGCGCCGGGCGGCGGTCACGGCCTGTTCGGAGAGGTTCGTCGAGTCCGTGCGCATGTAGGTGATGTAGCCGTTTTCGTAGAGGCGCTGTGCCACCTGCATCGTGCGCTGGGCGCTGTAGCGCAGCTTGCGCGCGGACTCCTGCGTGAGCGTGGAGGTGATGAAGGGCGCCGGCGAGCGCTGCGTAAAGGGGCGCTCGACGACCTCGGTGACGGCGAACGTCGCCTGCGCGAGCGCGGCGGCCACGCCCTGCGCGCGCGCCTGATCTAGCAGCGCGACCTCATCCGGGCGGGCGAGGGCACCGGTCTCGGGATCAAAGTCGCGGCCGCTCGCCACGCGGCGGCCATCCAGCTCGTTCAGGCGCGCAAGCACGGTCTCCTCGCGCCCGTCGCGTGTACGCAGCGTCGCGTCGACGTCCCAGTAGCCGCCGGCGTGGAAGCGCATCCGAGCGCGTTCGCGGTCGACGATCATGCGCAGGGCGGCGGACTGTACGCGGCCCGCGGACAACTTCGGCTTCACCTTGCGCCAGAGCACCGGCGAGACCTCGTAGCCGAAGAGGCGGTCGAGGATGCGGCGCGCCTCCTGGGCGTCCACGACGCGCTCATCGATCTCGCGCGGGTGCGCAAGTGCGTCCTCGATCGCGGCGCGGGTGATTTCGTGGAAGACCATGCGATGCACCGGGATGCGCGGCTTCAGCACCTCCCGCAGATGCCAGGCGATCGCTTCCCCTTCGCGGTCTTCATCCGTCGCGAGGTAGAGCTCGTCGGCATCCTTGAGCAGGCTGCGGAGTTTCGTGACCTGCGCCTTCTTCGACGCGGGGATCACGTACAGGGGCTGGAAGTCTTCGTCGACGTTCACGCCGAGGCGCGCCCATGCTTCGCCCTTCACGCTCGCGGGAATCTCGCTCGCGGTGGAGGGCAGGTCGCGGATGTGGCCGATCGACGACTCGACGACATAATCCGAGCCGAGGTATTGGCCGATCGTGCGCGCTTTCGCCGGGGATTCGACGATCACGAGTCGCCTGGGCGTGGATGAACGTGCGCGAGCGCCGCGGGGGGACTCGGGCTCGGCGGCGTCAGTCGTCAAACAGGCCTCTCACTCCTGCCTCGTCGTCGCGCGCGGGGTGGGGTGCGCTGCGTACTCGGCGAGGGGCTCACGGACTCGAACGTAATGCATGGCCCCGACTTCGCGGACGAGGCCCTTCAATTCCAGCATGGCGAGCGTACCGGAGACGGTGGCTGCCGCCAAACCGCTGCGGCGGGCCACATCGTCGACGTGCCGCGGTTCACGACTGAGCGCGCCCATCAACGCGCGCTCGCGATCGTTCTCCGGCGGCGCCGCTCGGCCGAAGTCGAGCTGCGCCCCGATCATCGTCAGGTTGAGCGCTTCGAGTATGTCCTCCGCACCGGTGACCGGCGCCGCGCCGTCGCGCAAGAGCGCAAGCGGACCGCGCGACTGGGGGGAGAAGATCGAACCGGGGACGACAAACACGTCGCGTCCCTGCTCGAGCGCGAACTTCGCCGTGATCATCGCGCCGGAGGTGTGATCGCCCTCTACCACCAGCGTCCCGAGCGTGAGCCCGGAGAGAATGCGATTGCGCCGCGGGAAGAACTCGGCCCGCGGTTTCGTGCCGAGCGGGTAGTCGCTGATCAGGGCGCCGCGCTCCACGATCTCGTCCGCGAGACGCCGATTCTCCGGCGGATAGACGGTGTCGAGCCCGCTCGCGAACACGGCGACCGTGCGACCGCCGGCCTCGAGCGCCGCGCGGTGCGCAATCGTATCGACGCCGCGGGCGAGTCCCGACACGACCGTCACGCGGTTGGCGGCGAGGCCGCGCGCGAGCTCGCCGGTGGCCTGTCGCCCGTACGCGGTGGCGCGGCGCGTGCCCACGATCGCCACGCTCCACTCGTCGTCCGCCGTCCACGTGCCGCGGACGTACAGCACGGGCGGGGCGTCATCGATCGCGCGCAGGCGCTCGGGGTACTCCGGTGCCGGGCGTGCGAGCGCGCGGATGCCGGCGCGCTCCAGTCGCTCCAGCTCGGCGAACGGATCGCAATCGGCGCGCGCCTGGACGACGGCGCCGGCTGAGCGCTCATCGAGCCCGGCGGCCGTGAGCTCGCCGCGCGTGGCGGTCCAGGCGTCCGCGAGCGCGGGGAACGCCCGCTCGAGAATCGCGAAACGCACGCTGCCGAGCCGGTGCACGCGATGGAGCGCGACCCGATAGGCGAGATCGTCGCTCGCCGGGAGTGGGGGCGGCGGGGCACAACCGGGCATGACGCGCAGGCTAAGCGGGTGCGGATCACGACAGCGGCGTTGCGTGCCCGCAAAATCGGCGGGATTGACCCGAGATCCTGCCGGTATGACGCGAGCCGCCGCCGGCCGGGCGAACCCTCAGCGCGCCGGCGAGGCCTCGGGCTCTCCGCTCGGCTCGTCGACGCCGTCGCTCGCGCGCGTGCGCGTGACGCGCACCTTCTTGATGCGCCGGCCGAGGATCGAGAGCACGCGCAATGAGAGCGCCTCGTCGGGCTCACGGTCCTGTTCGTCCGTCGTCATGACCTCATCGCCGGGCATGGCGAGCCGGCCGAGCAGCGTGACCACGAGGCCGCCCACGGTGTCGAAGTCTTCGGAGTCGATGTCGGTGCCGAACAGGTCGTTGAGCTCGTCGATCGTGAGCCGCGCGTCCACGATTGCTTCGTCCGGCGACGTCTGTTGCACGTCGACCTCATCGACGTCGTACTCGTCGCTGATCTCGCCCACGATCTCTTCGAGCAGATCCTCGACCGTGACCACGCCAGCCGTGCCGCCGTACTCGTCAACGGCGATCGCCATATGCACCTGGTCGCGGCGCATGTCTGCGAGCAGTTCGTTCGCGCGCTTCGTTTCCGGCACGAAGTACGGCGGTCGCGCGATCTCCCTGAGGCTGGGCCGCACGTCGCCGGTGCGCAGGAACGCGAGCAGATCCTTCGCGTAGATCACGCCGACGATGCGGTCGAGCGACTCCTCATACAGCGGGATGCGGCTGAAGCCGGAGTCGGTGATCACCCGCATCACGTCTCCCACCGACGCGTCGACGGAGACGGCGGTGAGGTCGGTGCGCGGCGTCATCAGTTCGCGCACGGTCTGTTCCGACATGTCGAGTACGCCGCGCATCATCCGCCGCTCTTCGGCGAGCGCGGTGTCGTCGCTCTCCAGCTCGAGCAACGCGGAGAGCTCCTCGCTCGGATCGCTGTCTTCGTTGGCGGAGCGCCCCATCAGCCGCAGGATCAGCTCCGCGGGGAGGTGGGCGAACCAGGCGAGGGGAGTAAAGAAGTACTGGAGGAAGCCGATCGGGCGGCCGAGGCGGCTGCCCCATCGCTCCGGCTCGAGCATCACGATCGCGCGCGTGGTCTGGCGCATCACGCTCACGGTGATTGCGGCCACCACGGCGATGCCGAGGCCCGCCAGCGGGTTCATCGCACGTCCGTCGAGCACGATGAACGCGAGCGCGAGCGTGCCGGCCACGCTCACTGCACTCGACCCGACGCTCAGGTTGCGCAGGACGCGCTCGCGGTGATGCACATATCGGCGGAGCAGCATCGACAGCCCGCTGGCGGACCCGTTGCGCATGCGCGCGCGACTGATCGCGGTCACGCCCGCCTCGGCGGCGGCGATCAGCACCAGCAGCACCGCGGTGAGCAGCAGAATGAGCAGCGCAATGATCGTCGAGAAGTCCAAGGTCGCGTCGGCCCGGTCGGGGGATTAGTCCCGGGCCGCAGGCCCCCCTTCTGGCGGGTGTTCCCGCGCCGGCATGCCCATGACCAGGGCGCCGGCGGGCACATCACGCGTCACGACCGCCCCCGCGGCCGTGCGAGCGCCCGCCCCAATCTCGACCGGCGCCACGAGCACCGAGTCGCTGCCGATGAATGCACCGTCGCCGATCCGCGTGCGGTGCTTGGTCTCGCCGTCGTAGTTGGCCGTGATCGCGCCCGCACCCACGTTCACGCCGATGCCCACATCCGCGTCGCCGATGTATGAGAAGTGGCCGACCGCGGTACGCGCGCCGATGCGCGAGGCCTTCACTTCCGCGTAGTTGCCGAGGTGCACATCGTGCTCGAGCGTCGATCCCGGCCGCACATGGCAGTAGGGACCAACGGTGACGCCCTCCGCCAACGTCGAACCCTCGAGCGTGGAGCCACCGATCTCGCAGCGATCGCCGATCGTCATGTCGCGGAGCACGGCGTTCGGCCCGATTCGACAGCCGCTGCCGATGCGGGTCTCGCCGATCAGGTGGCATCCCGGGAAGACGGTCGTATCCGGCGCGATCTGGACTCCTGCGTCGATGTATGTGGCGGCGGGATCGACCAGCGTCACGCCCGATTCCATGAGCGCACGACGGATGCGATCGCGCATCGCCTGCTCGACCTTTGCCAGCTCGACGCGCGTGTTGACCTGCTGAACCTCGATCGCCTCCTGAACCTGGTAGGGGTGCACACCCCCGTCACGCACGGCGGCGCCGATCAGGTCGGTGAGATAGCGCTCTCCACTCGCCCCAGGCGTGAGCGCGGCGAGCGCCGGCCAGAGCCACGCAGCTTCCGCCGCGTACAGGCCACCGTTCACCTCGGGTTCGCCACGGGTCGCGGCGTCGGCGTCCTGTTCCTCGACGATGCCGTCGACGCGACCGTTGCGCCGCACCACGCGTCCGTAACCGGTGGGATCGTCCAGGTAGGCGGTGAGGAAGCTCAGCACGGCGCCGCTGCCCAGGTGCCGCTCACTCATCTCGCGCAGCGTGCGCACGGAGAGCAGCGGCAGGTCGGCGTTGAGGATGAGCACATGCGAGGATTCGCCGGCCGCATCCCGCGCGGCGAGTGCCGCGTGCCCGGTGCCGAGCGGTTGATCCTGGACGGCGATGCGAATGTCGCGCCCGACCGCGTCCGCGATCTGGTCGCGGGCGTCGCCCGCGACGACGACGATGTGCCCGAAGCCGGCCGCATGGAGAGTGTTCGTTACCAGTCGCACCATCGGGATGCCGGCCACGGGATGGAGGACCTTCGGCAGCGCGGAACGCATGCGCGTGCCACGGCCGGCGGCAAGCACCACGGCTGCCCAGCCGTCGAAGGGCCGGGCGGCACCTGCCGCCTCGCCGCTCGTATGGGCATTGGGACTGTGGGAGGGGGAGGCGCTCATCGCAGGCACAATACGGGCGCAGCGAACCAAGCGGGCAACGAGCCGAAGGAATGGTCGCTGTCGATGATCGTTACCTCGCGCCAGTCGCTCACGACGGGGCGGCGTGCGTGAGCCGCGAAAATTGACCGGCAGATCGGCCCCATTCTACACTCCGCCCACGCCGCGACTCCAGCCGAACGACGACCCGGGCGACCCAGACAAGGACGACGACGCGTGACAGTCGACGAGCTGCGCCGCGCGTTCCTGGACTTCTTCGAGGCCCGCGGTCACCGCCGCATCCCCTCCTCGTCGCTGATTCCGCACGGCGATCCCACGCTGCTGTTCACCACGGCGGGCATGGTGCAGTTCAAGCCGTACTTCATGGGGCTCGAAGAGCCGCCGGCTTCCCGCCTCACCTCCATTCAACGCTGCTTCCGGACGGTCGACGTCGAGAACATCGGCGACGAGAGCCACCTCACGCTGTTCGAAATGCTGGGCAACTTCTCGGTGGGCGACTATTTCAAGCCGGAGGCGATCGCCTGGGCGTGGGAGTTCCTGACGGGCGTGCTCGGGATCGATCGGGATCGGCTGTGGGCAACCGTGTACACAGACGACGATGAGGCGTTCGCGCTCTGGGAAGGCCAGGGCGTGCCCGTCGAGCGCATCCTCCGCTACAGCGCGGAGCAGGGGAACTGGTGGGGCCCTCCGGGCGACAGCGGGCCGTGCGGACCGTGCTCCGAGGTGCACTTCGACTGGGGCGAAACCGCGGGTTGCCCGCGCTGCGCCGACGGCTCGTGCCATCCGGATGTCGGCTGCGGCCGCTTCCTCGAGATCTGGAACCTCGTCTTCATGACGTACTACCAGGACGAGTCCGGCGAGCGCACGCCGCTGCCTGCGGCCAACATCGATACCGGCGCCGGGCTGGAGCGTGTGCACTCCGTGATCGCCGGCGCCCGCAGCGTGTACGAGACTGGCGAGCTCCACGAGATCGTGGCGCGCGCGGAGAGCGTGACCGGCCGCCGCTACGACCCCGAAGAGAGCTACGAGGTCGCGCGGGCGCTGCGTTCGATCGCCGAGCACTCGCGGGCGATCGCCTTCCTCGTCACCGATGGCGTGCTGCCGAGCAACGACGGCCGCGGCTACGTGCTTCGGCGCGTGCTGCGCCGCGCGGTGTACTTCGGCCATCGCATTGGCATGCGCGAACCGTTCCTCGAACGGACCGTCGATGCCGCCATCGACGCCTCATTGCTCGCGAACCCGGAGATCGGCGCGCAACGCGACTTCATCCGCCGCGTGGCGGTGGTCGAAGAGGCTCGCTTCCAGGCCACGCTCACCCGCGGGCTGGAGCTGCTGGAGGCGGTGATCGGACGCGAAAGCGGTTCGCAGTTGATCCCAGGGCGCGAGATGTTCGTGCTCTACGACACGCACGGCCTGCCGCCGGAGCTCACGCGTGAAGTCGCCTCGTCGCGCGGGTTCAGCGTGGACGAGGAGGGCTTCGAGCGCGAAATGGCCGCGCAGCGTGAGCGCTCGCGCGGGCACTCCGAGTTCGGCGACGCCGGCGACGACGAGCGAGCGCTCCGTTACGCGGCGCTCGGCATCGAGTCGCGCTTCACCGGCTACGAGACGCTGACCGCGCGCTCACAGGTCTCGCACCTCGCCGTCGACGGCCGCCCGCTGGAGCGCCTCGAGGCCGGGGCGGAGGGCGAGCTCGTGCTCGCCGAGACGAGCTGTTACCCCGAGGGCGGCGGGCAGGTGGGCGACCACGGCGAGATCGTGACCGCGAACGGACGCTTCGCCGTGGAGGACACCCAGCGGCTCGGCGAGGCAATCGTGCACGTCGGTCGCGTGACGGAGGGCGCGATCGCGCTCGACGATCCCGCCGAAAGTCGCGTCGACGCGGAGTGGCGAAACGGCTCCGCCCGCAACCACACCGGGACCCACCTGCTCCACGCGGCGCTGCGCGAGGTCCTCGGCTCGCACGTGCGGCAGGCGGGCTCATACGTGGGACCGGACCGCCTGCGCTTCGACTACACCCACCCCGAGGCGCCCACGGAGGACGAGCTGCGTGTGGTGCAGCGACTGGTCAACGGCAAGGTGCGCGAGGACATCGCCCGCGAGACGATCGTGATGTCGTACGAGGAGGCGATGGAGCGCGGGGCGCTCGCGTTCTTTGAAGACCGATACACGAGCGAGGTCCGTGTGGTGGAGTACTGCGAGGCGCACGGCCATGGGCACGCGCACGCGCCGGGGTGCTTCAGCCGGGAGCTCTGCGGCGGCACTCATCTGCATTCGACCGGAGAGGTCGGCATGCTCCAGATCGTGAGCGATTCCAGCATCGGCGCCGGACTGCGGCGGATCGAAGCCGTGACCGGCCCGGAGGCCGAGCGCTTCATCGAAGAGCGCCTCGACTCGCTGAACGCGCTTGCGCAGCGCTTCAAGGTGCCACCGCTGCAGGTGGCGGCGCGCGTTGAGGCGCTCGAGGGGCAGCTCACGGTGGAACGCAAGCGCGCGGAGGAGGCGGCCCGCCGCGCCTCGCTCGGCACGGCGGACGATCTCGCGTCGCAGGCGGAGGAGGTGGGTGGCACGCACCTGCTCGTCGCCCGGGTCGAGGTCGATTCCGCGGACGCGTTGCGTCCGATGGTCGACCGGCTGCGCACGACGCTCGGCAGCGCCTTCGTCGCGCTGGGCGCCGTGATCGACGGACGGCCCATGCTGATCGCCGCCGCCACCGACGACGTGGTCGCACGCGGCCTGCGCGCCGACGAGATCGTGCGCGCGGCCGCACAGCTCA
>JAQBZW010000196.1 GCA_027622315.1 Chloroflexota bacterium
CCGCCCCGGAGCTCGTCGCCGTTGACGCCACGGCGCAACGCTGCGACGTGCCGGCGGTGCTGATGACGCGCGAGCGCGGACGCGTCGACCTGGTGCCGACGGACCTCGACCGCTGGCTGAAGCGGCTCGCTGCGCCGCTGCCCACGATCCACTCGCTCGACCCGAGAAGCGTGCGCCGAGCGCGCGTTCCCGTATACCGCCCGTATTACGACGTCGCCCATCAGTCGCCGCCGGCGTGGACGCGCGTTCCGGAAGCGTGGCGCGCGCTGATCGCGCGCGCCGGCGGCCCGTCGCCGGCGTCGCCGGCGGGCTTCATCCACCGCGACTATCACCCCGGGAACGTGCTCTGGTCACGCGGCCGCGTGACCGCGGTACTGGACTGGGTCAACGCGAGCGTCGGGCCACCAGGCGTGGACGTCGCACACTGCCGGAGCAACCTCGCGGTGCTCTTTGGCCGGGAGGCAGCTGAGCGCTTCCGCACCCACTACGAGGCGCTGCCCGGCGCCCTTCGCCACGATCCCTACCTTGACGCAGTCAGCGTGCTCGATAGCGATCTCGCATCCAAGGTCGTCGATGAGGCACCGGACGCGTGGGATGAACAGAGACGACAAGACCTAACTCAAGCGCTCGGCCGCACGCGACTAGATGCCTATGTCGAAGCAATCGCAGATCGGTTATGACATGTAGCTGGCCCGTGCAAGAGTTATGTCTAGCAGCAGCCGGCGAATCCGCGGTCTGACGGTGTTCGCTCATCTCTCCCCACGATGTCCACTCCGGACTCTCAGCCGCGGTCCGAAGGTGACGAACAGACGGTCGAATAACGCTCTACTGAGCGCGCAAATTATGAGTGCGTTGACGCGCTCCGTTCACGGGCGTACTGGATCGCTGAATAGCCTGCTTGCGATGGGAAGACTGGAGATCGTCCATGTCGAGTCGGGGGCCGGTGTCGTTTCTTTCGATCTCGGTATGTGCGCTCGTGCTCTTGCTGTGGAGCGGCGCGAGCGCTCCGCATCGCGCGATGGCGGCTGTTGAGACTGTGATCGCGATCGACGGCCCGACCGTCGATGCGGTCTCTCTGAGCGGGTGGCTTGGGTTGCCTACCGTGACCGTCGACGTGCTCAGCGGGCCGCTTGGGCTCTCTGTCTTGCCGCTGCCGGGGCCGCTGTCGGTGGTCGTCGACGGAAGCGGATTTGCATACGTAGCACTCCCGATCCCGCTCGCGCCCGGCCAGGTGGTGCAGGCGACCCAGACGCTGCCGCCCTCCTCGGTGACGAAGGAAATCACGCTGGTTGCGCTCACCGCGCAGGCCGACGCGACTGCCGACGTGATCAGCGGCGTCGCCCCCGCTGGCGATCCGGTCGGCGTCGAGGTCTGTAACCCTGTCTGTATCGCGGTCCCGGGCGCGATCGCGGATGCGGCCGGTCGCTTCATCGTCTCCAGCGGGAACCTCCCGTCCGGCGACATCCAGCTCGGAACGACCTTCCGAGCGACGATTACTGATGGCGTGGTGACGGCCAGCGCGTCGAAGGCGGCGTGACGCCGACGGTGTCCGCGATCTTCAGGCAAGGAGTTCCCGGCGCCATCGTGGTACTGAACGGCTGGCCCAATTACACGGTGCCCACGGTTCAGATCGACGTCCTCGCAGGCCCGAGTGGCCCCGTCGTGCTGTCCCTACCGCCGGCGCCAATCAGCGTGAGTGGATTCCTGCAGACGGGCGTTCCAACGCTGACGGCCGGTCAGGTGTGGAGAGCAACTGATTTGATCACGACGAAACAGCTCACGATCGTTCCACTGAGCGTGCAAGGCAACACCGCGACTGACGTGCTGAGCGGGAAGGGGCCGACGAACGCGCTGGTCACCGTGCAGGCGCACTGCGGCCCTTCGTCGACCTCGTGCGTAGTCACGCGGCTGCTTGCCGCGGATGGCGCAGGCGACTTCGCCACGAGTCTCGCCTCGATCGACATCATGGGGGGTAGCGATCTCTCCGCCTCAATCGTCGACGCGGACGGCGACCGCCAGTATGCGAAGGTCGGTCCGCCGGCCGTCGATGGCGACCGCGACGGCCTCGCTAACCTCGTTGACGTGGAGCTCGAGATCCCATCCGTCGCATTTAACGACGCCCTCACGCCTGTCACACTTGGCGAGGTGCTCTTTGACGGTGGATTGATGGTCACCGTCAGCACTGCCGTGGCGCCTGCCGGTGTGCTTGCCACCGCACTCGGGGGCGCACCCGGCGCCGTCGCGCGCCTCCAGTTCTGCGCTGACCTGTTCACGGTCGACCTCACTGCGGGCGACGTGGCGACACACGCCTGCGGTTCACTGACAACGCATGTGCTCCCCGGTCCGGTCGAGATCCGGGCACCGGACTTCCCGGCCGTCGTCTCCGTTCCCACCGGCGGTACCGCGAAGCTGTCGCTGCTCGGCGGACTGCAGGTGGAGAACGTCGGCGCGACCGCGCTGAGCGTGACGGTGGGCAGCGTGACGACGCCCGTGCCCGCCGGCGGCTCTTTTCTCGTCACCTCCTCGCTGCCGACAAGCAAGGATCAGTGCAAGAACGGCGGGTGGACGGCTTTCGGCCGGTTCAAGAACCAGGGCGACTGCGTGAGCTTCGTCGCGACGAAGGGCAAGAACCCGCCGGCCCGCTAGAAGCGCGGCCGACAAGCGGCCATTCGAGCGTGAGCGAAGCGGGCTGGGGATGAGCGAGCGTCCGCGCCCGCATGGGCGGCGAGCGGGGCCCACCCTGGCCCTCCGCGCGGCCAGATCACGATCTGCAGGACGATCAGCGACTAGAGAGCGCTGAGGAGGGTCATCGAAGGGGTCGGCGGGGTCGTTCCGCCGGCTGCGCGGGCGTGCCCGGCCAGCAAGGTGAGGTTGGCCACCGTGGCGGCCAGCAGGAGCTGGAAGCGCGTCTTCGCCCGACCCACGTACCGGGCCTGGCGGATGCCGAGTTGCACGAGCCGGGCCAGTCGATGCTCCGCGGCCTGACGCGCGCGCCGGTAGGGCGCGTAGTCCGGACTGACCTGCAGGGCGCGCGCCTGCTGGATCAATGTCTCCTGCGGATGCACGGCGATGGTGCGGCCGCCGCGGCCGCGCACGCAGCGGGGACGCAGCGGGCAGGCGGTGCAGTCCTCGGCGCGAAAGCGAAAGCCGCGCAGCACGCGCCGCTCACCCGGCGCGGTGGGCCGCCGGTAGCAGGCGATGCCCTGCTGGCCGGTCGGGCAAGTGCAGCGCTCCGCGTCGAGGTCGATCGTGAAGTCCGTCTTCGGGAAGCACGCCCCGTTGCGGGTCACCGGCACCTTCGCGACCAGCGTCCGCCCGGCGTCCGCGAAGGCCTGCCGGGTCGCGCCGTCGCCGTACGCGCAGTCGGCGACGGTCTCGCTCACCTCCGCGGCCGCGTCGCGCTCGGAGGCTTCCACCAGGTCCAGCGCGCCGCGGTTATCCGGCGCGTTGCCCGCCACCACATCCACCGCGGTGATCAGCTGGCTCTCCGTGTCCACGGCGATCTGCGCCTTGTGCCCGTCGAACCGGTGCTGGGCGCTCTTGCGGCCGTGCCGCATCTCCGGGTCGTGCACCGAGGGCATGCGCTCCTGGGCCACCCCCTGGCGCAGCTGCGCTCCCCCGTCGGCCCGCTCGATGTCCTGCAGCAGGACCTGGCCGAGGCGCTCGGCCGCCTGCGTGAGCCGCGCATCCTCCGGGCTGCCGGCGGACAGCTCGCCGCGCTGCGCTCGCACCGCGTCCAGCAGCCGGTCCGCGTCGGCCACGATCCCCTGCAGCAGGCGTGCGCGCTCCTCCGCGCTGTCCCAGTCGAGCTCCGCCTCGCCCTTCAGGCTGCGCGCGCTCACGTAGCGACCCATGCCGCGCGCCGCGGCGTACGCCGCATGCTCGCTGCCGGCGAGCCGGGCCAGCTCCCGCAGCACCAGCACGATGCCGTCGGCGAGCAGGTTGTAGGTGTCCTTCACCGCACCCCGGCCGAGGATGTGGGTCGTGTCCAGGGCCAGCCGCATCCTGCGCCGGGCCGGCACGAACCCGCGTGCCCGGGCCAGTGCCAGGCTCTTGGCGAAGATCCGGGCGCCCTCCTCGTGCACGACCAGCTGCGCGCGAAACAGCTGCAGCGTGCTCTTCGCGAAGGGGCGCTCCTCGATCGTGATCCCCAGCGCCACCTTCCAGCGCAGATCGAAGGCCGCCCGCTCCGTGGCCTCCTGGTCCGAGACGCGGTCGTAGGTCTGCAGCAGCAGCGCCGTCGCCAGCATGCTCGGGGGCCGGCTGGGCCGGCCCTTGCCGTCCTCCGCGTAGAAGTCGGCGAAGTCCTCGTCGCGAAACACCTCGTGGCGCAGGCTGGCGAGAAACGCGTAGAAGCTGTCCTCGCCGACGACGTCGAGGTACTGCACGTCCGCCTCAAAGAACCCTCGCTGGTCCGCGCGTCGTCCGAGCATCGCGGGCCTCTCCTCGATATCGATCACCTGTATGATCGTATCTATGGAGACTGAGCGCTGCCCCTTTTCGGCCGCGCCTCTAGCCGGATGTGAGTTGTCACTACATTTATGACTATTTTGCTCATGTTTCTTATGATTCATAGCGAAGTCGAGCAGCGATCGCCCCCACGCTGTCGCAGGTGCATCAGCCCGCGAGTGCGTGACAGGTCCGGATCGAGGCCAATCCGGACCCTTAAGGGTTTTACCTGAACTTTACGTGATTGTGCTCACAATCACTTGCCAAGGCCGGGACAGTGCTCGATACTTGGAATTGTCAGAACAGAGCTTCGCGGTCAAGGGCAATAGGCCCGGGCAGCGGAAGAAGGAGAAGCGCTATGCGCGTGCAGCAGTACTACAGCAACATCATGACGAAGAGCCACGGTCGCCGCGGCGGCCCGACCTTCGCGGAGGCCCAGCGGGACTTCACGCAGGCCGTGCGACTGGCCTCGCACATCGCCTCCGGCTTCTAAGCCCGAGCGACAGATAGCTTGTCGGCCTCCCCCGGCCGTCAAGCATTTCCAGGACGCGCCCGTCCCCTCCGGGCGCGTCCTTCTCTTTCCCACAGCCCCAACGATTCCCACCTCGCAGCCGGCGCCGTCCCCGCCACACGCAGCCACTTAGTCCTCGCCCATGACCAGCTCCTCGACCTCCGCACGGACGACCTCCGCGCGCCCGAGCAGTTCGCTGTCGACGAAGCGGCGCGCATCGTCCGCGAGCCGGTGCGCCTCGGCGATGTCGCCGGACACAATCGCGAAGCCGACCCGCGCCGCCTGTATACGATCGAGCAGACCAACCTCGGCGGCGGAGAGGTTGAGCCGCGCGCGAATGCGCTCCACGAGCGAGCGCACCACCGCTCGCTTCTCTTTGAGCGACTGCGCCCCGGGGATGTGGAGCGTGAGCAGCACGCTCACGGTCACCATGCGCCCGCCGTCGTCCTGCCCGCCGGCCACCGCTGCCGTCCTCGCGCCTAGCCTGGCTCGTCCGCGACCACCGGGACGGCGGCATCAGCCGCGCCCGGGGCCTCGTCGCCGGCGCCGGCCGGCTCGCCTGCGGTGGCTGGC
>JAQBZW010000197.1 GCA_027622315.1 Chloroflexota bacterium
GATCATCCGCCGCGACGCAGCGAGCCGCCGGTATACCCCGGCGGCTCATCCACGATCGGCCGACTCGGCGAGATGTGGTCGCTCAGTCGACGATTAGGCCTGCAGGCTGCTGCCCATCCGTACCCTGATCGTCGGCCGATCCTGGCTCGAACAAGCCCGATGACACCTCACCCGAGCCGCCGGGGCATGCCGGCGGCTCGCCGAACGACATCCATGCCCGGCGGGCGGTGGTCGGGCCATCCTCAGGCGGGCCGTGCACTCCGAAGTCCGAACCTCATAACCGGCCTCGCTGCTAAACTGTGAACACTTCCCCGCACCGGCTTGACCCTTCCCCAGTCGAGCACGCCCAGGCGTGAAGGATGGCCGTATGGTTCAGGACACCCCGGAGATCGTCGGTCTCGTCCGCATCGAGGACGAGATGCGCGTCTCGTACCTCGATTACGCGATGTCGGTCATCGTCTCGCGCGCACTGCCCGACGCGCGCGACGGCCTGAAGCCGGTACAGCGCCGCATCCTCTTCGGCATGCAGGAGCTCGGGGTCGGCCCGAACTCCGCGTTCAAGAAGACCGCCCGCACCGTCGGCGAGGTGATGGGCAAGTTCCACCCGCACGGCGACTCCGCGATCTACGACGCGCTCGTGCGCATGGCGCAGGACTTCTCCATGCGCTACCCGCTGATCACGGGACAGGGGAACTTCGGATCGGTCGATGGCGACCCGCCCGCACAGATGCGCTACACCGAGGCGCGGCTCGCTCCCATCGCCGCCGAACTGCTCGGCGACATCGACCGCAACACGGTGGATTTCCAGCCAAACTTCGACGACTCGATCAACGAGCCGATCGTGCTCCCCGCGCGCCTGCCGAACCTGCTGCTCAACGGTGGCAGCGGCATCGCGGTCGGCATGGCGACGAATATCCCGCCGCACAATCTCAACGAGATCTGCGACGCGATCGTGACTGTGATCGAACAGCCCGAGAGCACCGTCGACGACCTGATGGAGATCGTGAAGGGGCCGGACTTCCCGACGGCCGGCTTCATCTTCAACCGCGCCGAGATCCGACAGGCGTACGCCACCGGCCGCGGCAAGATCATGATGCGCGCGCGCATGGAGCTCGAGGAGTCGAAGGCCGGGCGCCACCAGATCATCGTCACCGAGCTGCCGTACCAGACGAACAAGTCGACGCTGCTCGAGCGCATCGCGGAGATGGTCCGTTCCAAGCGTCTCGAGGGCATCTCCGACCTACGCGACGAGTCCGACCGTCACGGCATGCGCGTCGTGATCGAGCTCGGCCGCGGCGCGACGTACCAGTCCGTCCGCAATCAGCTCTACAAGCACACTGCCCTCCAGTCGACGTTCGCGTACAACATGCTCGCGCTGCTCGAGGGCCAGCCGAAGACGCTCTCGCTCAAGGACGCGATCGAAGCCTTCATCGCGCACCGGCGCGAGGTGATCCGCAGGCGCAGCGAGTTCGATCTCGAGAAGGCACGTGAACGCGCCCACATCCTCGAGGGCCTGCTCAAGGCGCTCGAGAACCTGGACGCGATCATCCAGGCGATCCGCGCGTCGGAATCCGCCGACGCCGCGAAGACGGCGCTCCAGGCCACGCCCTTTGAGCTCTCCGAGCGCCAGGCACAGGCGGTGCTGGACATGCAGCTGCGGCGCCTCGCCGCGCTCGAGCGCCAGAAGATCGAGAGCGAGCACGCGGAGCTGATGGTGCTGATCGGCTTCCTCGAGGATCTGCTCGCGCACCCCACCAAGATCGACGACGTGATCAAGACGGACTGCGCCGAGCTCAAAGAGAAGTTCGGCGACGCCCGTCGCACGCAAGTGGTGGCGCAGGCCGTCGAAAACATCTCCGAGGAGGACCTGGTCGCCCACCAGCAGGTGGTCGTGACGATCTCGGAACGCGGCTACATGAAGCGCGTGCCGCTCGACACGTACCGGCTCCAGCGTCGCGGCGGACGCGGCGTGACCGGTATGACGACCCGCGAGGAAGACGCCGTCCGTCACATGATCGTGTGCGACACACACGACTCGCTCCTGCTCTTCACCCGCCAGGGCAAGGTCTACTCGCTCAAGGGCTTCGAAGTGCCCGAGGGCTCGCGCACGGCGCGCGGGATCCCGGTCGCCAACCTCGTCGAGGTCACGCCCGAAGACCGCATCACGGCGGTCGTCGTGGTGCAGGACTTCAACCGCGACTCGATGGTCTTCTTCACTGAGCGCGGCGAGGTGAAGCGCACGCCGCTCAACCAGTTCGAATCCGTGCGCCGCGCCGGCCTGATCGCGATGAACCTCGAGAGCGGCGACTCCCTCGTCGACGTCCGCGCCGCGAGCGATCGCGACGACGCGATCATCGTGACCTCCGACGGGCAGGCGATTCGCTTCTCCGTCGGCTCGCTACGCGTCGCTTCGCGCGCCTCGGGTGGCGTGCGGGGCGTGCGGCCGCGTGCCGGCGCGACCGTGATCGCCGGAGTGATCGACGCCGACGGCGAGGATCTGCTCGTGATCACGGAGCTCGGGCAGGGCAAGCGCACCTCGCTCGCCGAATACCCGACCAAGGGGCGCGGCGGGAACGGCATGGTGACCTTCCGCGTGAGCCGCCGCAGCGGACCGCTCGCCGTCGCGCGCGCGGTGCGCCCGGAGCAGGAGCTGATCGTGGTCTCCACCGAGGGCATCGTGATGCGCTGTCGCGCGGACACCATCAGCCGCCAGGGCCGCTCCACGCAGGGCGTGCAGGTGATGAACGTGGGCGAACACGATCGCGTGTCCGCCAGCGCGGTGATCGACCTGTCGAACGCGCCGGGGGCCGCTCCCGCGTCGCCAGACGGCGACGATGATGATGAGTTCGACGACGGGCCCGAAGACGCGGCGCCCGATGGCGGAGACGCGGTCGATGGGGCCGACACCGACGAGGCGGTCGGCGCAGCCGACGCGGAAGCGGACGGCGCGGCCAGCGGGCGTGGCAACGGTGCGCCCGCCGCGGCGCCGCGAGCGCGTTCCGCAAACGGTTCGAGCGCCCGATCACGGGGCGGCAAGCGGCCGAAGAAGTAGCGCGCTCCCGCCCGATGAGCGGGAGTGCGAGCGGAGGCCGGCCGTCGATGCGTCTCGATGAACTCGGAGAGTTCGGACTGATCGACCGCATCATCTCGCGCCTCGGCGCCAGCGCGGCGACGGACATCCTCGTGCCACCCGGCGACGACGCTGCCGCGTGGACAACGTCGGCCGGCGCGGTCGTGGCCACGATCGACGCGCTGGCCGAGGGCACGCACTGGCGCGCGGACACGATGACGCTCTTTGACGTCGCGTGGCGCGCGGTCGCCGCGAACGTCTCCGATCTCGCGGCCATGGGCGCCGAACCGGGCTACCTGCTCGTCGCCTCCGCCCTCGGGCCCGACGTCACGGTCGAGGCGCTCGACGGCTTCGCCGACGGACTGGCGACGGCCTGCCGTGTGCACAATGTGCGCGTCGCGGGCGGCGATATCGTGCGCGCGCGGAGCACGCTCTTCTCAATCGCCGCCTTCGGTGCCGCGACGCTCGTATCCGGCGAACCGCACTTCCTGCGCCGCAGCGGCGCGCGGGCGGGCGACGCGATCGCCGTCACCGGCACGCCCGGCGCTTCGGGCGCCGGCCTCGCCCTGATCAACGCCGGTCGGGCGGACGCGCCGGGCGGCGACGAACTGATCGAGGCGCACCGCCGCCCCATCGCGCGCGCTCGCGTCGGACAGCAGGCGGCGACACTCGGGCTGCGTTGCGCGATCGACATCTCGGACGGCCTCGCGCAGGATATCGGGCACGTCGCGCGGCGGTCCGGGGTCGGCATCGAGATCGCCACGGCGCAGCTGCCGCTGCACCCCGCCGCCGTCGAACTGCTCGGGCACAACGCCGCGCTCGACCTCGCGCTCGGCGGCGGCGAGGACTTCGAGCTCGTGCTCACCGGCCCCCGCGACGTGCTCCGCTCGCTGGACAGCGAGAGCGTGCCGGTCACGTTGATCGGTCGCGTGGTCGCCGAGCATCCCGGCGAGGTCGTGATCTGGACCGTGGACGGCGAGGAGTATCGACCACCCAGCCGAGGCTGGGACCAGCTGCGCCCGCTCGAGCGATGAGCACGGCTACCCGTCTGACGGTCGCGACCACGAGCACCGCCCGCACACGTGCGCTCGGGCGCCGGATCGCGCGGCTCGTCCGCGCCGGCGATGTGCTGTTGCTCCAGGGGCCGCTCGGCGCGGGCAAGACCGCGCTCGCGCAGGGCATCGGCGCCGGGTTGCGGGTCGAGACGACCGTGACCAGCCCCACGTTCGTGCTGATGGCGCGCCACCGCGGCGCGCTCCCGCTGTACCACGCAGATCTCTACCGGCTGACGACGCCGGAGGAGGTGGCGGAGCTCGCGCTGGACGAGCAGGCGAGCGACGGCGTGCTACTGGTCGAGTGGCCCGAGCGTGGTCTCGAGGTGCTCCCCGAGGAGCACCTACTGGTCGTGATCGAGCCGTCCGCCGAGCGACCACAGGAGCGCCGCATCACGCTGGTCGCCGTGGGCGACCGCTACCGTCGCGTACTGGACGGGCTGTCCGCCGCGCGACCTTGATCCTGCGGGTCCAGGACCCGCATGTTCGCGGGCGTGGACATGCCGACTTGCGGGCAATCCGCTGTCCCCGCGCGACCAGCCTCAACCTACGGTTCGGCGATGGACCGTTTCTGGTTCCTGACGTGGACGACATATGGCTCCTGGCTGCCCGGCGACCGGCGCGGT
This sequence comes from Chloroflexota bacterium, assembly GCA_027622315.1. GTDB lineage: Bacteria > Chloroflexota > Dehalococcoidia > UBA2979 > UBA2979 > VGNK01. Next base: position 4,749 of record JAQBZW010000197.1, read on the forward strand.
TCGACGAGCCGTGTCAGAACGGCGGGCGGGAGCGAACGGCACAACGTGGTCGGCGAGCCGGCTGCTCCGCCGCAGCCTGCACGCGAGCGACACGCGCGTCAGCTCATGCGCGGTCCGACAGTCCTGCTGTCCCGCGAGCAGGCGACGACACTACGCGGTGACTTCGAACGAACCGCCACGTTCCGCGGCTGGACGATCCTCGCCGGAGCGATGATGCACAACCACGTCCATCTCGTCGTCGCTGTGGTCGGCGATCCCGAGCCGTCGGACGTCCTGCGCGACTTCAAGCGGCGCGCGAGTCGGGCGCTGAATGAAACGGCTGGGGAGCCGGCCCTTCGGTGGTGGACCCGCGGGGGCTCGACGCGGCGCCTGCAGCGCGACGCGAACGTCCTGGCGTCCGTCCGCTACGTGCGGGACCAGTGGCGCCCGCTCAGCACGTGGGTGCACCCGTCCGTCCACGATCTGTTCGCCTGATCCACCGACGTCGGCGGTCGGGCTCGGTACTGCGTCCGATCCGGAGGCAGATCGCCCGCTGCCGCCGCCCCGCCGACGCCGCCCACGCCAGCGAGCCGCGGGCATGCCCCCGCGGCTAGAGCACGGCGGTGGGACCCGACACCACCTCTGACCCGCCGCCGACCGCCCGCCGTTCCGCCGGCGCGCCGGATCAGCCCGTGGGCGCACCCGCCGATCGACTGAGCGGTTGGCCTGATCCACACACGCCGGCACGGCGCGGGCATACCCCCGCGGC
>JAQBZW010000198.1 GCA_027622315.1 Chloroflexota bacterium
CCTACCACACGGCAGGCGTCAGGCGAGGGACCGCCTCCTCAAACTTCCACACCGCTCGGGACAACCCCGGGGCGACGGCCAGCGGCGCCATCCTCTTCCGCGGGACCGACCCGGTCGCGCTCGAGACGATGACCGACGGCGATCACGTGATCGTGATCGCCGACAGCACGGGCGTCGTGGCCTGTGGTGTGATTCCTGCGGCCACCGCTGCGCCGGCGGCGACAGGAAACGCCGGACTCGCGGGCTCGGGCGGTCGCGAGCCCGCCGCGCTGGCGCTCGTCGGGCTCGCGATTGCGTTCGTACTCGCGTTGGGCGCGCGGCGGGTGACGGCGCACCGCCCGCGCTAGCCCGATTCGGTCCGTCCCGCGATGGGCATGCGAAGGCCCGCCTCACGGCGGGCCTTTGTCGTGTCTCGACCGCCGTCGAGCTATCCACTCACGCGCCGCCACTTGCGCAGGCTCACCATCTCGCGAGCCGGCGTCTGCCGGCTCCCGACCTCGACGTACGACACCTCGGCGACGTAGATGTCGCCGCGCGAGTCCGTCGCAATCGCGTGGGGCCAGAGGAACTGGTCGGGCGCCTCTCCGGGCAGCGGCGCGCCCACGCGCGTCACGAGCTCGCCCTCGGGCGTGTAGATCGACACGCGGTGCCCGAGGTTCCGCACACCGAACTGCACGGGCGGCGGCCCCTGCTCGGCGACGTAGAGCGAGTGGTCGTCGCCACGACCGCGAGTCACGGCGACGGCGTGGTGCACGTGCCAGGCGCGCACGAACGCCCCGTCGAGGGTGAACACCTGAACGCGATGGTTCTCGCGGTCGCACACGATCACGTGGTCGTCGTCCACGAGCGCGATGTTGTGCGGCAGGCTGAACTGCCCGTGATCGGAGCCCGGCTCGCCCCACGACAGCAGGTGCTTGCCTGTCTTGTCGAAGCGGTGCACACGCGAGTTGCCGTAGCCGTCGCTCACGAAGATGTCGCCGCTCACGGGGTGAATCGCGACGTCGGTGGGTCGGTTGAAGGGCTCCCCGCCCTGCTTCTCCGCCGGGACGCCGGTGCCGAGCGTCATCAGCGCCTTGCCGGATCGGTCGGTCTTGGTGAGCTGGTGAGTGTGCACGTCTACGAGCCAGAGGTCGTCGTTCGGATCCGCGCGCACCGCGTGTGCCCACGGGAAGCGCACGCCCTCCCACACCTGCCGAGACACGCCGTACGGGTCCGTGATCGTGGTCATGCCGGCGTGTGGCGTCTCGTTCCCCCAGTGGTCGACGAGGTTCCCGTCGCGGCCGAACACGAGCATCGGCATGTTGCCGCGGTTGAACACGTAGACCCGGTCGTCGGAGTCCACGGCGACCGCGGTCGCCTCGCGCATCCAGAAGCCGTGCGGGATCTTCGCCCAGCCGGGCACAGGCTCGTATTTCGTCGCTGCGGTTACTGGTCCCGGGGTCATCGTGATCCGTCCTCTGCACTAGCGGGAGGCCCGCGCGACGCACACCGCCGCCATCCGCCGCGCGAGGGTAGGGGGTAGCGCCGGCTCGTGCGCCGCGGAGTGGGCGCGTCAGACACACAATCGCAGTGACACGCCGGGAGCACTCACAGCTGGAGCCGCAGTGTGCACGTACCGGGTGCGGACGCGAGCCCTAGCCCGCAGACGCACACTTCACATAGATCGCCGTGGCTGCCGGGATGCCGCCCGGGAAGAGCGCGTTCCAAGCCGCGTTCACCACGCTGAGCGTGACGGACGGCACGAACGCCGTCCATTCTCCGGCGCCGTCGGTCGCCCAGAACACGACAGTTGCCATCGGACAAGACGATGCCGAGACGAGGTCCGCGTTGCTCCCGCCGGCAAAGACGAAGAGACCGGATGCGCCGGCGCTCAGGCCACTGCCCGGCGAGCCGGCCGTGGTCGCATACGTGAACCCACCTGAGGCGACGGCGCTCACGCCGTCGGGGTTGGTCACGATCAGCGAGGTGTTGCCGGCCGTCCCGGCCGGCGTGCTGGCCACGATCTGCGTCGCGCTGATCACGGTCGTGACGGCGACGGCGCCGCCGACGCGCACGCTCGCGCCGTCCACGAATCCGTTGCCGATGATCGTGATCGCCGTCCCGCCTGCCGGGGAGCCGCTTGCCGGCGTGACAGACGTGATCTGCGGAATACCGCCGATCGGAGGCGACGTGGGCGTGCTCGATCCGCTCGTGTACGTGAACGCCGATGCCAGCCCGCTGATCGCCCCGCCGCTGCCCGTGACGAGCACGGTTGCGGCGCCGACGACGCCGGGCGGGGTGATCGCGGTGATCTGCGAAGCGCTCACGACCACGACGCTGCTGGCGGCGGCGCCGCCGATCGTCACCGTCGCGCCGGCGGCGAAGCCGGTCCCGGCGATCGAGATCGCCGTGCCGCCCGTGCTCGCGCCCGTCCACGGCGTGACCGCATTCACTACCGGCTTTGTCTCCGCATAGGTGAAGCCTGCGGTCAGCCCGCCCACCTGGCCGCCCGCGGTCGACACGAGCACCGCAGCCGGCCCGAGCGCGCCGGCGGGGGTGGTCGCAGTGATCTGCGAGGCGCTCACGACCGTGACGTTCGTCGCCGCGACGCCACGGAAGGTGACCGTGGCCGGCGAGGAGAAGCCGCTCCCTGTGATCGTGACGGTCGTTCCGCCGGAGGCGGGGCCGCTGGCCGGCGTCACCGAGCCGATCACCGGCTGACCGGGGATCGTGGGCGGCGGGCTGGTGGTGGCGGTGCCGGTGTATGCAAAGCCGTTGAAGAGCGCCGCCCGACCGCTCGGGTCCATGACGACCACGCTGACGGTGCCGCTCGGCCCGACCGGGGCGGTCACGAGCATGAGCGTCGAGCTCTGCAGGGACACGCTGGTGGCTACGTAGTTCCCGAATGACACCTTCATGCCGTCAACGAAGCCGGTGCCGGCGATCGAGACGGTCGTGCCACCGCCGGTGGCGCTCACCGCCGGCGCGACGCTCGCGATCGTGAGCGGGTCGACGGGCGTCGCGCTGTACGTGAAGGCGTTCTTCATCGTGGCGGAGAGCCCGTCCGGGTTCTGCACCGTGATGTCGACGAGGCCGATCGCGTGCGGCGGCGAGACGGCCTTCACCTGCGTGGCGTTGACGAACGTCACAGCAGTTGAACCCACGCCGCCGAAGGCCACCGTCGCGCCGGCGGCGAAGTTCGCGCCGAAGATCGTGACGGAGGTGCCCCCGGTCGCCAGCGTGAAGGAGTAGCTGGTGCCGGAGATCGTGGGTGCCGCAGCGATTGCGCTCCCGGTCGATAGAGCGAGAAGCGCGAGCGCGGCGACGCTGGCAATGAGGGGGGCACGCAATCGCATCGCTGTCACTCCGGTGTATGAGGCCGGCCACATCTTTTATCGAGTATATACTGGTGATCGGATTATGCCGTCAGCCGCTCCGCCCATTGATGGGCTAACGGGAATGGTCACCTCGCGTGCTGTAGATTCGTCGCGAAATACATCTGGCGAGGGGAGCCAACCATGGGCACGGTCGACTACATCCAGAGCAGCCTTGCGTTCGCGCACCGGGCGCTCGGTGACGCGTGCAACGGCACCGACGAGCAACTGCATTTCGTGCCGGAGCACGGCAGCCACTCAATCGCGTGGTGCCTGTGGCACACGGCGCGTGTCGAGGACTTGATCATCAATGCCCGCTCGCGCCAGGCGCCCCAGGTCTGGAGCGAGGACTGGGCGAAGCGCATCGGCCTGCCATTCGAAGGCATGGGCACGGGCATGTCCGACCAGGACGCGCAGGGCATCCGCATCAAGGACATGGCGGCGTTCCGGGAATACCAGCAGGCTGTGTGGCAGCAGACCGACGAGTACCTGGGCTCGCTGAGCGATCAGGATCTCGAGCGCGAGATCCCAACCCGCGACGGCGGCACGGAGAGCGTGGGGCAGGGCATTTCACTGCACATGCTCGGGCACTTCAACGGCCATCGCGGCGAGATCAACACGCTCCGCGGCATGCAGGGCATGCCGACAGTGCTTCAGCGCGAAGGCACGCACTAGCGGTAGCGCGGCCGCGCTACCGCCAGACTCCCGCCTGAGCCGAGGGTCCTACTAGGCTGCCTGCGCTCCTCAAGCTGACGCCGTTGTCGCTCCGGCGAGCGCCCGGTGCCTTGCGGCTGCGTGCTCGCCGACGTGCCCGTCCGAAGTGGAACGAGGGGCCTGCGCTCCGCGGTCTGACACCCTCGTCGCTCCGGCCGCACGAAACGAGGCCAGTGCAGCACGAACGCCCGCCCACCGCCGGCGCTACGGCGCTCGGTAGTGCTGCTCCGCCGGCGTGTTCTCGACGTAGGTGTCGTTCTCCAGGTCGAAGTAGAGGCGGCGCTCCGACGGCGGCGTGCCCATCAGGATCAGCTCGAGCACGGCGCCGTCGGTCGGGAGCTGCTGGTGGATGTCGCTCGGCGGCGGATACCACCAGCCGGCGTCGCCCGGGCTGACCTCGATGTCACGGTAGAGCCGGAGCCGCGCGTGGCCGGGCTTCGTGCCGTCGTCCTCGCGCACCCACTGGCGGTACCGTTCGGTGCCCCGGTAGCCGACCATCACGCCCCACGTGCCGTGCGTGTGCACGGCGGTCGTCGCCGGGAACGTGGCGAGCATGAGCGTGAGGCCGTCCGGCTCGCTCCAGATACGGTTGCCGGGCAGCGGCGCCGCATCGCGCAGCTGCTCGAGGTCCTTGCGCCGGGCGAGCGGCTTCATGCGCTCGCCGATCGCTTCGAACGCCGCTTCGTTCGGACCGCCCTGCGCGTCGAGGATCGCGTGCGCGTCGGCGATGAACGCCTCCACCTCCGCCAGTGCCGGACCAAGGTCGGTCATGGTGTGCTCCTTCCGACGCGATCGATCGCGCCCGCTGGGACCGGGATCGCGGCGGATCGTAAGCCCGCGACGCCTCGTCGCGGCTCAGGCGAGGCGCGTGCGCACGACCGGGATCACCTCACGCGCCACGCGCTCCATGTACGTCGGGTGAGGCCCTTCGCCGGGCGGCGGCGGGTTCGGCACCGGATGGGGCACGACGATCTCGAAGTCGGTGCCGAGTGAGAGCACTTCGCACAGTTGATCCGCGATCTGCGCGGCCGGGCCGCGCAGACAGAAGGCTTCGGCGGCGGCGGCCGGGAGGAAGTCCACGAGCCGGCCGGACTGAGTGAGGTCGGGGTGGTGGTGGAAGTCCGGGCTGACTTGCGCCTGGAGCGCGTGCACGCTCGGCCCATCCCACGCCAGGCCGGCGCCCGCGAAGAGGTGCGGCGAGTACTCGTAGTAGCCGGCGGCCATCGACTTGCCGATCGTGAGCGCCCGCTCGGCGTCGTCCTCGAGCACGGTGTGTAGCACCAGCCCGAGCCGCACCGACTCCGGATCGCGGCCCGCGCTCGCCGCGCCGTCGCGTATCGCCTCGACCGCCGCGCGTACGTTCGCCGCGTGCGCGCCTACGCGCACGAAGACGCCGTCCGCGACCGCGCCGGCCGCGCGCAGCATGC
>JAQBZW010000199.1 GCA_027622315.1 Chloroflexota bacterium
TCGCGGGGGTCGTGGCGTCGCCTGCGCCTGCGGTGGGCGTCGCGCCGGGAGTGATCGCCGGCGTCGGCGATGCGGATGACGCGCCGGTCGCGATCGCAGGTGCGGTTGCCGTGACGGCGGCGGCGGCCGCACCCGGTACGATCCGTAAGTCATCGCGAGAGGCGCCCCCGTCGCGCGCGCGCATCGCGATCCCGAAGGCAAGCAACAGCGCGGCGCCGACCACCAGGGCAGCCATCGACTCCGGGCGCGATACCCATGCCCAACGACGGCGTGTCGGCATGCAATGATGGTAGAGGCGGCGCGACCGAGTGACTCGCGTCGATACGCGGGCGCTCGTTGACCTTTGTTATACTCCCGCGGTGCTCGCCGATCAGTCGAAGGAATCGGTGTAGCGCTCCCGCCTTTTCCCATGGTGATTGAAGCCCAAAGGCCCCGCGTGCCGCGGAGTCCGATGGCTGGTTGGTAGCTTGATCGGGGGCTCCGTGGAGAACGCGAAAGCACTCGCCGAACGCATCCTCGACAACGTCGAGCGTGTGATCATCGGTAAGAAAGAGGAGGCGCGACTCGCGCTCATCACGCTGATCTGCGGCGGCCACCTGCTGATCGAGGACGTTCCGGGCGTGGGCAAGACGATGCTCGCGCGCGCACTCGCGCGTTCGACGGGCGGTCAGTTCTCTCGCATCCAGTTCACGCCGGACCTGCTGCCGTCGGACGTCACGGGCATGTCCATCTATCGCCAGGCCACGGGCGACTTCGAGTTTCGCCCCGGCCCGATCGTCGCGCAGATCGTGCTCGCGGATGAAATCAACCGCGCGACGCCGAAGACGCAGTCGGCGCTGCTCGAGGCGATGGAAGAGCGGCAGATCACGGTCGATGGCGTGACCCACATGCTTCCCACGCCATTCATGGTGATGGCGACACAGAACCCGATCGAGTACGAGGGCACGTTCCCGCTGCCCGAGGCCCAGCTCGACCGCTTCTTCATGCGCGTGCATCTCGGCTACCCGTCCCCCACGGACGAGATCCTGATCATGGACGCGCAGCAAGTCGCGCACCCGATTGAGGCGCTGGCCGAGGTCACGACGCCAGACGAGGTGCGTGAGATTCAGCGGGCCGTACGCGGCATCTACATCGATCCGCTCATCAAGCAGTACATCGTGAGCCTGGTGAACGCGACGCGGAACCACGAGAGCGCGTACCTGGGCGCTTCGCCGCGCGGGTCGCTGGCCCTCATGCGCGCCACCCAGGCCTACGCGATGCTCGACGGCCGCGACTTTGTGCAGCCGGACGACGTCAAACTGCTTGCCTACCCAACGCTCGGTCACCGCGTGATCGTGGCGCCGGGCGCGCGCGTGCGCGAGATCGACAGCGCGCAGATCGTCGACGAGTGCATCGAACGCGTACCGGTGCCCGGAGTGCGGGCGCGCGGCGGATCCGCGTAAGCCAGTCGTGAGCCACCGGTGAGCCGCCTCGTGCGCATGGTGCGCTGGTCGCGCCACCACCAGAACGTAACGCTGGCGGTCGCGACGGCCGTGGCGTGCGTACTGATCGGTCTCGCCACCGGCTTCTGGCTGCTCTTCCGTGTGGCCTACGCGGCGGCAGTGGCGGTCCCGCTGATCTACCTCTGGACGCGGTCGATGGCCGACGGGCTCGAGGTCGGGATCACGCGGCGCTCACATCGCGTGACGCAGGGTCAGCACCTCGAGGGGCAGATCCTCGTCCGCTCGCGCTCGTTCCTCCCGAAGATCTGGCTCGAAGTGGAGGACCCCTCGTCGGTCCCCGGCCACAGCGCGCACCGGGTGATCACGCTCGGGTCGCGCAGCGTTGCGGCCTGGAGCTACCGCACGCCCACTCGCGTGCGAGGCGTCTACGAGCTGGGACCGCTCACGATCACCGCGGCGGACCCCTTCGGCTTCTTCCAGTTCACGCGGACCTTCGGTCACGTCACGACCGTACTGGTGTACCCGAACGCTCCGGAGCTGCCGAACTTCTACCTCCCGCCGGCGAACCTGCCCGGTGAAGGCCGCATCCGCCGTCGCACACACAACGTCACCCCGAACGTCGCCGGCGTGCGCCCCTACGAGCCGGGCGACTCGTTCAATCGCATCCACTGGCCGGCCACTGCGCGCACCGGCGCGCCGATGGTCAAGCAGTTCGAACTCGATCCCGCCTCGGACATCTGGATCGTGCTCGACCTCCACGCCTCGGCGCACGCAGGCGAGGGGGAGGACGGGACGGAGGAGGCCGCCGTCCGCATCTGCGCGTCGATCGCGCGCTACTTCGTGAGCGCCAACCGGTCGGTCGGGCTGATCTCCTTCGGCGTCGATCTCCGTGTCGACGAGCCCGACCGAGGAGCGAATCACTACACCCGCCTGCTCGAGTCACTGGCGCTGGCGCGCGCGGTCGGCGATGTGCCGCTGAGCAACCTCCTGCTCGAAGAATCGCGGCGCTTCGGGCGGCACACGACCGTGGTCGTGGTGACGCCTTCGGCGAACGAGGATTGGGCGCTCACCATGATGTCGCTCGGTGCGCGGGGCGTGAAGGTGGCAGCGGTGCTGATCGAAGCGGCCACCTTCGGCGCGCACACGAACACGCTCGACGTCTACGGCACCCTGACGGCCGGCGGCATCTACACGTACACCGTGAAACGTGACGACGACATCGGGCGCGTGCTCGCCGCGGGGAGCGAGGGCGTTCCTGCCGCGTCGCTGCGCGCCCAGGGGATCCGCTAACCGTGACCCAGGTCTCGTGGGACGTGATCTACCGCCCGTCCAGCGCGACGCCGCCGGTGCCCGGCCGCGACACATCGCGACGCTTTGCATTCCTCGTGTCGTGGGAGGCGTGGCTCACGCTCGGCCTGATCATGCTGCTCCAGTTCCCGGTCGTGGGGTCACTGGAGTCGACGCGCTGGGTCGGCGAGATGCCGTCGCTCGTGCTCGCCTCGTTCGTTGGGCTCACGAGCGGCTGGCTACTCGCGAGCACTCGCGGCCACGCACTCTGGCTCCACCTCATCGGCATCGTCGTCGGGCTGGTCGTCGTGCTGGGCGAAGTGCTTGCGACCATGCGCCTTGCCGACCCGCTCGTCGCGAGCGGATTCGGCGCGCGCCGAACCGAGCTCTGGTTGCGCATGGGCGACTGGGTCGAAGCCGCCGTCGCTGGCACGACATCGAGTGATCCGCTCCCCTTCGTCGTGATGTTGGTCTTTCTCGTCTGGGCCCTCGCGTACGTCTCCGCCTGGGCGGTCGTGCGCTGGCAGAACATCTGGGCGGCGATCGTCCCGGGCGGGTTCGTGCTGCTCACGAACATCTCGTACCTGCCGGGTCAGCCCTCCTTCTCGTTCGTCGTCTTCCTGTTCGCCGCCGTGCTCGTGCTCGCCCGCATGCAGTACCTCGGTGTGCTCCGTCGCTGGCGCCGCGAGCGCGTGTCGCTCCCGGACTTCATGTCGATCGAGGTGCTGTTCGCCGGGGTGTGGATCGCCCTGGTGCTGGTCGTCGCGGCGTGGCTGATCCCGACGGCGAACAACTGGGGCCCCGCCGCCGATCGCTGGCGGGCGTTCACCTCGCCGGTGACGTCGCGTGTCGACGAGTTCGGGCGCCTGTTCGTCGGCATCGGTTCGAAGAAGCCACTGGCCGCACACGCCTTCGACGGCGTGTTCCCTCTGCGCGGACGGCTGTCGCTCTCCGACACGGTGCTGATGGAGATCAGCGCACCGGGACCGCTCAACCTCCGCGGTGCGGTGTACGACGAGTACACGGGCAGTGGCTGGCGCGTCTCGTCGGCGAGCAGCGTGCCGCTGCTGGGCACGAGCGTGCAGGCGGCGGAGTTCGGCACGCCCGAGACGCGCGCGCAGGTGCGCCAGGCGGTGGCCGTCGAGATCACCGTCACGGCCGAGGTACCGGACAGGCGTCTGCTCTCCGCCGGTGAACCGCTCGCCGCCAGCGTGGAGGCGGAGGCGCTCGCGGGCGCGTCGCTCAACGACCTGATCGCGCTCGTCCCCGCCGAGCGACTCCGCATCGGCGGCACCTACAGCACTGTCGGGACCGTCTCGGCGGCCGCCGAGCCCACGCTGCTCCAGTCCGGCCGCAACTACCCGCCCGAGATCGTTGCGCGGTACACCACGCTGCCGCGCGACCTGTCGCCGCGCATCGCCGTGCTCGCGCGTGAGATCGCCGGCCCCGACGAGCCGCCGTACGCCGTCGCACGGGCGGTCGAGCAGTACCTGCGCGACAACTACACGTACACGCTGGACATCGCGGATCCGCCACCGCTCAGAGACAGCCTGGAGTACTTCCTGTTCGACTCCCACACCGGCTACTTCGACTACCACGCGTCGGCGATGGCAGTGCTGCTGCGGTCATTCGGCATTCCGACGCGCGTGGTGACGGGCTTCGTGCTCGATGACGCGGATCTGAGCGACGCGACGAAGACATATGCCGTCACCGAACGTCGGGCCTGGGCGTGGCCGGAGGTCTATTTCGCAGGTCTCGGCTGGGTTGAGTTCAACCCGACGCCGAACCGTCCCCCGGCGAGCCGGCCACTCGACGACTCGGCGCTGATCGACCCGAGCGGCTCCACGGCCGGTGCGAACCTGACCGACCCCTTCGAACAGTTGTTGCTCGAGGAGCTGCTGGCTGACAACAGCCAGACGATCGGTCGCCAGTCGCCTGCCGACGCCGCCTCGTCCGGGGGCGTGGGCGACGCGATTGTGCTGGCGGTTGAATTGGCGATCGCGCTGTCCGCACTGGCGCTGGTTGCCGTGCTCGCCGCTCGCTTCGCGTGGGAGTGGTCGTTCCGCGGCCTCGCAGCGCCGGTCAAGCGGTGGGCCAAGATCCAGCGGCTCGCGGGCTGGGCGGATCTCCAGTCCCACAACACGCGTACGCCGCTGGAGGCGACGCAGGACATCGCGTCCGCGGTGAACGAGCCGGCCGCGCTCGAGCGGCTCGCGCGCGCGTTCACCGCTTCACGCTATGGCGCCGCCCGCGGCGATGAGTCCGAAGAGCAGGCGCGGGATCGCGATGCCGACTACGGGCAGGTGCAGCGCAAGCTCTGGTCGCGCGCGATTGGGCGCCGGTTGCGCATGCGCGGTCGCGGTCGCGACGCTCGCGACTCAGCGCTCCGGGGCGCTCCCACCGCGCGCCGGTAGCTCCTGCAGCGCGTTTGCCCGCCGGGCGAGGGCGAGCACGCGCAACGCCTCTTCCAGCGTCGGCTCCGCTCCGAGCGCGGCAAGCGCCTCCGCGAGTTCCGCCCGCGCGGCCTCGAGCGCGGTGGGCTCGATCGGCTCGGCCGTACCGCCGTCGGTCGTCTCCCCGGGGTCCGGCGTCGCCGTCGCGGCGGATCCCGGTGCGCCCGCCCCGCCGCCTAAGCCGTCGTCCTGACCACCATCCTGCGGTTGGCCGTCGGGCGAAGGCGGGGCTTCGCTCCCGCCACCGGGCGCGGCGTCGTCGCCCGGCTGATCGTCCGTACCGTCCGTGTCCGGCGGCGGGGGCGGTGG
>JAQBZW010000008.1 GCA_027622315.1 Chloroflexota bacterium
GGCCACGTCCGCGGCCGCCGCGCCGGCCGCGCCGGCGCTGCCCCGTGCCCTGGCCGCCGCCACCGGAGTCAGAAGACTGCGACTGCGACTGTGGCGGCGGACCGCGACGCGGCCGTGCCGCAGTGGTAATCACGGAGTCCTTCGCTGTGACCCTGACGATCGCCTCTTCGGCGCCGATGCCGAGGAAGCCCTTGCTACCCTCGCGGATTACGTCGACGTCGACCTGCTCGGGGCGAAGTCCGAGCTGGCCGAGCGCGCGAGCGACCGCTTCGTCGACCGTTTTGCCGCTTGTTTCCGCGACTCTCATCGTCTGACCTCGATTCGGTGTCCCCCTCGGACGGATGGTTGGATGCGCGGCCGTCGGCGGCCGCGAGCGCGGGCACCGGGCGCCGAGCGGGCGGGGCCGCGGGCATGCTGAGGCGCGCGCGCACGACGCTTGGCACTAACGAGCCCCAGGTGAAGTCGCCCGGCCCCACGAAGGCCCACTGAAGAACGATGCCAATGATGGTGCTGGCTGCCCAGTACAGGCCGAGTCCGGCCGGGGCGAGCAGCACGAACCACGAGAACAGCGCCGGCATCATCCACTGCATCATGGTCTGCATTTGCTGCTGTTGAGACGCACTCTGTGCCGTGGCGGGCGGAGTGCGCATCGTCGAGATGCGCTGCTGAAGCCACATCGACGCGAAGACGACAACGGTGAGGGCGATGCCGCCGTTGGCCTGCAGATCGAGGAGCAGAAAGCGTGTGCTGAGCGGCAGCGCGTGCTGAATGATGCTGAAGTTGTACAGACGGTCCGACAGGTTGACGACGCTCTCCGGCGTGGTGGCCACGGTGATTCGGATCACCGAATAGAGGGCGAAGAAGATCGGCATCTGGATGAGCTGGGGACCGAGGCAGCCGAGCGGGTTGATCCCAGCTTCCTTGTAGAGCTTCATCGTTTCTTCGGAGCGCCGTCGCGGATCCGAGTATTTCTTCTGAATCTCCTGGAGCTTTGGCTGTATTTCCTGCATTCCACGCATCGAGTGCAGGGTGCGCAGCGAGAGTGGGAAGAGCAGCACGCGGGAGAGAAGCGTGAAGAACAGGATGGCAAAGCCGAATGAGCCGAACGAGACGGCGCTCAGCAGCACCATGAAGTTAATCAGGGGCGTCTCAAGGAACGTTTGCCATATGAACCCGATGGGCATGAGTAGCAGGGACTCCTTGCGTCAGCTCGCGCGGGCGATCTTTTGAGCGTTTCCGGTCGCAGGCGCGATGCGTACGAGGTCGCCCTTGGTGGTGATGACGAGGACATCGGATCCGAAGGCGATGGGGTTGGCGTCGATGGTCACGGATTCGACCTGCTGGCGCCAGCGCACGGTGCCGTCCGCCGGGTTGAGGCCGAACAGTTCGCCCTTCCGGGCGACGAGCACGAGCGTGTCGCCCATGAGAATCGGTTGGGACCGGAATGCGACTCCGTCCTCGTGGAACGCCCACCGGGCGGCGCCGGTCGCGGGATCGATCGCGTAGATGGACCCGCCCAGTGTGGCGGCGTAGATCACGCCGACGTTGAGAGTGGGGGAGGCCATGAACCAGCCGTCACCGTCGAACTGCCACCTCTGGGTGCCGCCGGAGCTCAGGTCGAGCGAGTGCAGGGCGCGATCGAGTGAGCCGACCAGCAGCTGGCCGCCATCGATACGCAGGTCGGCGACTGGGGCACCAGCACCGGACTGCTCCCAGACCAGCTCGCCTGTTGCGGAGTCAATCGCGGTGACGACCCGTGCATCCATGTTCCCGAGGTAGATGATGCCGTTGTCGAGCGCGAGAGCGGACCAGACCCGCCCATCCCCCTTGTGGAGGCGGGAGACGGCACCGCTGGAGGCGTTGAGTGCGAAGAGATCTCCGTGTTCGGTGGCGACAAACAGTCGCGAGCCGTCGAAGACGGGGGAGGCGACGACGCGCGCGCCCAGTGGGATCGGGTCAGGCCCCCAGGCCTGGAGCGGACGCCCATCACTTGCGTTAAGCGCGACCACATCGCCCTTATGCGACGCGACGTAGATGACGGCGTTCGCGGCCACGGGAGTGGCATAGATAGCGTCGAATTCGACCTCGTCGCCGTCCGCGGGATAACGCCAACTGCGCGAGATCGTGGTCCCGTCGAGCGTGAAGGCCCAGAGAACGCCGCGCTCGAGTTGAGCGTAGAGGCGGGTGCCATCGCTGACAGGCGCCGCCCATCCCTCGGGCTTTGCGGCCTGGGCGCACCCGGAGCCGAGCACGGCAAGGATGAACAGGAAGGCGATCAGGAGGCGCCGCGGGCCACGCTGGATGTGTTTCACGTGAAACACATCACCCGAGACGACGCCGACAACACTCGTTCGATCAACCGACACGAGGTGTTCCGTTCTCGGTCATCCCGGCGGGGCGGCCGTCGACGCGCGTGACAGCGGACACCGGGTCGTAGCCTCCCGATGCACCCGGGCGGCAGCGAAGCAGGCGGCGAGCCGCCGCCCGGGTGCCGCGGATCACGCCGAAGCGCTCGATCGACTCGTATGCGTATGCGGAGCAGCTCGGTTCGAATCGGCAGCGCGTGCCGAGTCCGGGTGAGATCCCCGTCTGATAGGCACGGATCAGGGCCAGCGCCGCCCGCTTCGGGAGCTGACTCATGCCTCTTCCCGTCGCAGCGCGCCGGAGCGATCGAGGCAGTGCGCCGTCGCCGCACGGAGCGCCAGGTACGGCGCAAGCGCCGCCCCCTCGTGTGCCACCGTGACCACGTCGAATCCGGGCCGAATGGGAAGCTCTCGCATGATCGCTCTCAGCCGTCGCTTCACGCGGTTGCGTTCGACGGCCTTCCCGACGCGCTTGCCCACCGAGAACCCGTATCGGCTCTGCGGGAGACCGTTGCTCCGTACAGCCACGTGCAGCAGAGCATGGCGCGAACGCCGCCCCGACCGCATCGCAATCCTAAAATCTTGACTGCGCCTGAGCCGTTCAGCTCGGCGCGCGTCTCTTTCAGGCCCCTCGGGCGGTGCCACCGGGTTGGACAGTCTAGACGGTGAGACGCTTCCGGCCGCGTTCGCGCCGGCGCGCGAGCACTTCACGCCCACCCTTGGTCGCCATGCGCGCGCGGAAGCCGTGCTTGCGCTTGCGAGGAATTCGCTTCGGTTGCCATGTCCGCTTGGGCACGGTGATTCTCCGATCGCTTGGGCAACGGAGTATAGGTAGCGATTCTGGTGCGAGCAATCCGCACCGCGGCACCGAGTTCAGACCGACCGCGCGGTCCGTCGCTCACGGCAAGGCGGGTGCCGAAGCGCCCGCATACACGTAGCGGTACCAGGCGTAGTTCTCGAGCACCCGCTTCACGAAGCTCGCGGTTTCGGTGAAGTCGATCGATAGCCGGAATCCGTCGGTTCCGGCTATCGGTGCCGAGCGGAGCCAGCGCGTCGAGCTTCCGGGTCCCGCGTTGTAGGCGGCGACTGCCGCAGCCACATTGCCGTCGAATGAGCGGAACTGCGTCCCCAGGTAGTAGGCCCCGAAGCGCAGCGCAGTGTCGGGATCGAAGAGCAAGTCACTGCGCCACTCGACTCCCAAATCACGCGCGATCATTTCGCCCGTTGGCACCGTCACCTGCGTCAGTCCCAATGCGTTCGCCGACGACACCGCGGTGGTGTTCCACGCCGACTCTTGCCGTACGAGCGACGCGAGCAGCAGTACGGGCAACTGATTGCTCTCCGCATACTTCGTCAGAGATTCATCGAATGCGATAGGAAACGAGAGTGACAGCACGGTCAATGGTGCTGATAGCCGTTGATCTGTCGACAATGGACGGAGCAGCTGTCCAGCGGCGTTGAGCTGTAGATCGAACATCCCAATCGAGCCGAGCGCTCGGGCGATCTGGAGCAGATCGTCGGGCCGGCTCGAGAGGGTGCCGAGCAACTGCTGAAAGAGCGCGCGGCCAACGGCCGGCTCGCCGATGTACACCAGCTCGCGCCCGAGCAAGAATCGGCGGTCCGCGAGCACCGGAGGTGCGGTTGCAGGCGCCGGGCCGAACGTCGCGCGCAGCCAGCTTTGCTCCCGCGCGCCGTCTGTCGGCGCGGAGGCCCGTTCCCCCAGCGCGGAGGCGGGCAGCGTCAGCGTCCATCCGAGGGTGCGCGGTGCGCGGGCGGCGAGGAGCGCGGGTAGCACGGTGGCGTCGAACGAGCGTGGGTCGAGTGCCGGCGTTGCGGTGAGGCCGAGGTATTCGCGAAACACGGTGTGCCGGCGTGCGGCCTCGGCCGCCTCGTCGCGGGTGCCGTTCAGTGTGATCTGGCGGAGACGCTCGAGTGCGTCGGCGCCATTCGCGCCACCAGTGAGCGCGAGCTGGGTTGCGGACCGCAACCGCGCGTCAGCGGTGAAGGTCGACCGAGGATTGTCGATCGCGAGGCGGTCGTACTCCGCCACGGCGGAGCGGAGATCGCCGCGATCCTCGAGGATGCGCGCGCGCCAGTATCGAGCGTCGTCCGCGAGCGATCCGTTCGGCGCGAGCTCCAGCGCACTGCCGTACGCAGCGAACGCAGCCACCGGGTCGCCCTCGCGCTCGTCGATCGCACCGATGTAGAACCAGGCGCTCGCGGCGTCGGCGGAGGCGGCGCCGTCCAACGCGCGCTCGTACAGCGTGCGCGCGGCGTCGTTATCGAATGCGCGGTAGCGCACATAGCCCGCCGCGAAGGCAGAGACCGGGACCTGTGCTGATTCGAGCAGGTCGAGCGCCGCGCGTGCCCGCGGCGACCAGGGCTGGAGCGTGACGACCGCGAGCGCATCGTTCGCCCACGCGAGATCGCCGGCGTCGTACCTGATCTGAGCGGCCTCAAAGGCGGCGAGGGCACGATCGTCCGAGTTCGCTCCGGGATCCTCCTGGATGCGCGCGAGCTCCACGAGCGCAGCGGATGGATCCGAGAGCGCAAGCGCGTTAGCCGCCGCGTCGAAGCGCGCGGCGACACGGAGCACGTCGGGGAAGTCCGGGCGCGCGATCGCGGCTGCGAATGCGGCGTCGGCCGCGCGATGGTCTCCGGCCGATACGAGCGTCTGCGCGAGACGGAGGCTGGCCACGGGCGCGAGCAGACCGTTGCGCGTGGAGACGCGACGGAACATCGCGGTGGCATACGCGTAGGCGGCAGCATCCCGCGCGCGAATCGCGGCTGCGTAGGCGGTGCGATCGTCGCCGGAAGCGAGCGCGAGCGCCTGCGCGGTCGATGACAGCGTCTGGGCGAGGGCGGTGGTCAGCGACTGCGGCGGCCCAGAGGTCACGCTGGGCGTGCCGGCGGTGGCCGTGCCGGCACCGCTCGTCGCTGCCGTGGGAGTGCCCGAAGTGCCCGGCATCGGTGCATCGCTGCGGCCGGCTTCGCTCGTGGATCGGTCCGGCTCCCGCTCCGGTGCCGAGGAGCAGGACGCCACTGCTGCCAGCACGACGATCGAGATGGCCGCGCCCAGCGCGATGAATCGAATGCGACGCATGGATCCATCGTACGCATCTCGCTTCGAGCGGCACGCACGACGTCGCGCTCTGAGAACGGAGCGCGATTCCGGCTAGCGACCCGTCGCGCTAGACTGCGCACCCAGTCGCCGAACGGAGGGCACAGATGAGCAGATTCGTTCGAGCGTGCATGCTCGGGTTCCTGACCGCTGCGCTGCCGATGGTGGCGCTTGCGACGGAAGATCCTGCCGCCGAGACCGCGAGCCGAGCGCTCCCTGCGCTCGTGGATAGCGTGGGCGTCGGGCTGATCGCCGTAGCGGCGGTGCTGGGCCTGTTGCTGGTCGCGTCGCTCGGGTACCTCTACCGCCGAGAACGGCAGCTCGACTGGGGATTCCAGCGGCCCGATGCGCCGCATCAGGACGGTCATCACTAGTGTCACTCAGTCAGCCTGAGCCCCGCCGATAGAGGCGGGCACTCGCTTTTCGGAAAGGCCACCGCTCATGCTCGAGATCGGCGCACAGATGCCGGCCTTCTCGCTACGCAACGCGAGCCGCGAGGAGGTCACGGACGAGGCGTTCCGGGGCGGCATCACCGTACTCGCGTTCTACGCGATGGCGTTCACCGGCGGGTGAACGACCGAGATGCGGGGCTTCCAGCGCATTCACGATGAGCTGGAAGCCCTCGGAGCCCGCGTTGCGGGCGTAAGTGCCGACACCTGGGCCGCACTCGGCGTCTTTGCCACCCAGAACGATCTGGCGTTCCCACTGCTGTCTGACTGGCCGGAGCTGAAGACGATTGCGGGATTCGGCGTGGGCCGCGAGGGCAATCCCACGGCGCAGCGCGTGACGTTCGTCTTCGACGCAAGCGGAACGTTGCGGGGCATCGTGGATGACGCGCGCGATATGGAAGCCCACCCGACGGGTGCGCTGGCGCTGGTCAAGGAGATCACTGGAACGTCCTAGGCGAATCTCGGCGCCATGGGCGCCGGGGCAGGCACCCGGCTCAGCGGTTGAGCGTCCCGCCGTGCTCAATGGCGTCGACGATGTCTTGTCGGCGCCCGCGGACGTGCGTCAGGCGCTCGCGAAGTTCCTTCTGCATCTCAGTCAGTTGTTCGACCTTGCGCTCGACCACCGTCAGTTGTCGTTCGAGCGCGTCGATGATCTGCTCCGTCCGTTGCCGGCGGGCCGGTAGCTCTCGGTCCGGACGGAACGTGTCGACGATTTGCTGGCGAAGCTCTTCGGCCTCGACCATCTCTTTGATCTCGGAGAGCGTGAAGCCCAGCAGATCTTGCAGGCGCTTGATGAACTCGATGTGCTTGACGTCGGTGTCTGAGTAGAGGCGGAAGCCGCCGTCCATACGCTCCGGCGGCTTGAGCAGACCCTTCTCCTCGTAGAAGCGCAGCGTGCGCTGCGTGACGCCGGTCTTCTCCGCGACCTCGCCGATCTGGTAGCGCGTGTTGTCGTCGCTGAGGTTCTCGGTGGTCACAGGTCGAACCCTCGTTTGACGATCGTAGTGCCACGCAGCGGCAACCGACTGTCAGTCGCTTCGTATCGCGTGCATCTTACGTAAGGGTACGTGCCGCGGCAACGAATCGGGGTTAGAAGTCGTCGTCGTCGTCGTCGTCGTGCACGTGCGGGGCGAGGGAGGGTACCAACGCCTGCCGGTCATCGCGCGTGCGGCGAGGTGCCGGCACCTGCTCAGCGGCCTCGACGGTCGCGCGTACGGTCGCCGGGTCGCCCGGCACGAGCACGATTGGGGCGCCGGCATCCCGCCACGTGCGGAGCGCCTCGGCGGAGGGCGCGACGGCAGTCGGAATGACGAGCGGAGCGCCGGTCAGCTCGGAGATGCGACGGAGCGCGAGTTGATCGCGGACGCTGAGATCCGCGTCCACGCCGTCGACGAGCACGGCGTCGGCGCCCAGCCCGGAGGCCGAGCGCAGCCGATCCTCGCTGCGATCGTCGCCGAGGATGAGCACACGGCCGAGCGGCGCACGGGAGTCGTCGTGGGGGCGCAGCAGCGCGACGGCGGGTGTTCGGCCGTCGTCGAGGATGACGAAGTCCGCCCCGGCCTCGGTAGCGGCGGCGATCGCGTCCGCGGCGGCGGCTTCGAGCCACACGCCGACGGCCCGATCGCCGGCGACCGTGACGGCGTCCGCGATCGCGGCGGCGGAGGCGACGAGCACGTGCGCGCCGGCGGCGATGGCTGCGGTGGCCTCCGGGCCGCTGCCGACTTCCGCGGCCACGAGCAGCTGGAGCGCGGGTTCGTTGGAGCGCGAGCGCTGGAAGCCGAATCCGCCGGAGGCGGGGCGGCCGAGGTTGCGGAGCTGACGCCGAAGCTTGCTCATGACAGTCCGGTCAACTGGGACGCGCGGGATTGTGTGGAGCCGGCGGGGGGACTCGAACCCTCGACCTGCTGTTTACGAAACAGCTGCTCTACCACTGAGCTACACCGGCTCGCGCGATCGTCGCCGCAGGGGCGACGGTGGCGTCACGGGCCCGGAGGACGCCTGAGCGGCGGATCGTATCGCATGCGGCAGTCAGGAGCATCCGCGTGCGCACGCCCCGCTATCCGCGGATCAGCTTGAGAATGGTCTTCGAGGCGATCGCCGTCGCGGCTGAGGCGAAGGTGATCGCCGGCGAGCGCGATCGCCGTCTGGTCGTACACCGGATGTACGCGCACGCCACTGCCGTGATCGGTGCCTCCACCGGAGCCCCAGCCGAAGCCCACGCCATAGCCGACTTCGGCGACAGGGATGACGGTGTGCTCGCCGGCCGACACCGCGGTGCCGAAGCAGTGAGACGCGCTCGCCCGCTCGGGGACCTGCGCGAGTTCCTTTATTGCTTCGGCGGTGTCCATGGACGGCCTCGTATTCATCTGCGTCGGATTCGATCGGGCGTGGCTGCGGTCATGGCAGCGTAGCGTGCGCGGGCGAGCTACGGCGCCGGCGGAGCCACCAGGCGATCGCGACGGATCCGAGCCAGAGCAGCACGGCCCGGCGGGCGGCGGTGATCCACGGGTCCGCGACCACGGGAATCGCCACCTCGTACGCACGGTCGCTCTCGGTCACTTCGACTGCGACCGGACGCAGCCGACCGAGCGTGATGCGCACCCCGGCGCCACTGCCGAACGCCAGGTGGAGCTGGCGGCGTTGAACGCGCGCGCTGAGCGCACGTGTGCCGACATGTCCGAGATCGACGTGCTCGGTGTCCGTTGTCAGCAGGCCGCCGAAACCACCGACGGCGGGAGCCACGCTAGAGGTCCTTGTGACGGAAGACCCACACAGACGCGAAGAGCGCGGCTGCGGTCAGCGCGGGAAAGACCAGAATCACGCGCGCGATGTCCCACGGGGAGGTGTCACCACGGAAGGTCTGTGGGAGCTCCTCGATCACTGCCGTGGTGCTCATCCAGCTCAGACCGAGGAACTGCAGGGCGACACCGGAGAGCACGATCACGAGCAGCACTGCGAGCACGCCGACGAGCACGTTCGAGACGAGTGTCGACATCGTGAGCCCGAAGGCGGCGAGGAAGGTGAGCAAGAGCGCGACCATGAGCACGCCGGCGATCACGCCGGGGAGCGAGGTATCGGCGGCGGCATAACGAATGATCAGGTACGTGAACGGGATCATCACCAGCAAGTAGACGCCGAGCGTGAAACCGAGGCGGGCAATGATCTTCGCGGAGATGTACTCGGTGCGCGTCACGGAACGCGAAAGGATCGAGTCCACGATGATTCCGGCCTCGCCGCTGACGGCGCTACTCGCGATCACCGCCACGGCGAGCGCCGACAGTGGCGCGAGCACCGCCGCGACGTACGCGGCCATCGTCTCTGAGGCGAGTTCGCGCTCGTTCGCCGCCACGGCGATCAGGAAGAGCGCCGGGATCACGAGCAGCGGGATCCAGATCCTCGCGACCCAGGAACGGCTCAGCTGCAGCAGGTCATAGCGCAGGATGGCCAGGAATGCCTGCATCCGCTTTCTCCGATTCCGTGTGGTCGACCCCGCGGCGGGCGATGTCTTGCGTGGCCGCCCAGGCGGCTGCGCGCAGGAAGCCGCGCGTGCGGTCCTCCTCGAGCCGGCGCAGGAACGCCTCCTCGATTTCATCGGCGCCGGTGTTGATGTGGAGCAGCTCGACGCCCGTACGGTCGACGAGTTGGAGCACACGTTCGATGTACTCCGGCAGCGGCTCCGTGCCCAGGAAGGTGATGCGGAACTCGGAGCCGAGCCGTTCGTAGCGGACCGAACCGAGTTCATCGAGTGTCGGGATCTGCTGCTCGAAGGCGGCAGTGTTGCCGTCGATCTCGACTGAGATCGTCCCCTGCCGGGCAAGCCGGCGCATCTCCGCCATCGGTCCGGAGTAGATCAGGCGGCCGCTCGAGATGATGCCGACATCCGTGCAGACGCGCTCGACATCGCCCAGGATGTGGGTGGCGATGATGATCGTGCGATCGCGGCCCGAGAGCTCGCGGATCAGCTCGATCGTCTGCTTGCGTCCGGCCGGATCGAGCCCTGACGTCGGTTCGTCGAGGATCAACAGCTCCGGGTCGTTCATCAGCGCCGCGGCGATGCCGAGGCGCGTGAGCATGCCGGTGGAGTACCCGCCGATGCGCTGTCCGGCCGCCGCGGTGAGGTCCACCGCCTGGAGCAGCCGCGCGAGCTGGATCTTCGCGCGCTCGGAGGGAACGCCGAGCATCGAGCCCACGAACTGCAGATACGAGATCGCCGTCATGTGCTTCGGAAAGTTCGGGTTGGTGGGGAGGAAGCCGATACGACGCCTGATGTCGGCGCGCTCTGCGGTCATCGGTTCACCGAGTACCGAGACGGAGCCGGCCGTGGGTCGCTGGAGGCCGAGCAGGATGCGGAAGGTGGTCGACTTGCCGGCGCCGTTGGGGCCGACGAGCCCGAACACGGACCCTTTTTCGACGCGCAGGCTGAGCGCGTTCAGAGCGATGTAACGGTTCTCGTAGATCTTGGTCAGATCGGACGTGAGGACGACATGCATCGAAATGCACCTCCGGCGCGACTCGAGGGCGAGCCTGCTTGCGTGCGTGTCGGCCGGCCCGGCACCGCCCCTGGTGAGGCGGACAAAAATAATAGAGGCCCGTTGGATGACACGAAAGGCAGGGTATTCCCGGATCCGGGTGTTTCGACTCGTAGCGGCAACGTAGCGGTCATATAGTCGGCGAATGCAACGTGTCCTCATGCTCTCAGACGACGTCGGCCATGCGGCGGCGGCCGGGTCTGCGCTTCGCGAGGATGGCCGAGAACTGCGGGCCGAGACGACGGCGGAGCGCTTTCTGCTCGCGGCGCGCGAGTGGCGACCGTCGCTCGTGCTGCTCGATCTCGGCGTCGGCCTGAGTGCCGGCGGAATCGCCGCGCTGCTGCGCGACCCGGCGCTGGAAGACGGCATCGGCATCATCGCGATCGCGGCGCCGGAGCAGTTCTCGCTCGTCGGTCCGGGCGTGAAGATTGATGATCTGATCGTGCCGCCGCTCGAGCCCGGTGAGCTGCGCACGCGCGTCGCACGCGCGCTGTGGGTGCGCACGGGCACGGACGATGGGCATGTGCTGCGCGAGGGGTCGCTCACCATCGACCTGGAGCGGTACAAGGTCGCGATCGACGGCGGGGCAGTGGACCTCACGTACAAGGAGTACGAGCTGCTGCGGTTCCTCGCGACGAATCCCGGCAAGCCGTTCACGCGCGAAGCGCTGCTAAACCGCGTGTGGGGATATGACTACTACGGGGGCTCGCGGACGGTCGACGTTCACGTGCGTCGTATCCGCGCAAAAATCGAGGGTCGGCAGCAGTTCATCGAAACGGTTCGGAACGTCGGCTACCGCTTCATCGAACGCGCCCGCTAGCCGGGGCGTTCACCGGCGCCCGCGGGCGCCCTCGCTTTCACCTGCAGCACCTCAAGCGGCGTGATCCGTTGCGAGGCGGTAGCCCACGCGGGGCACCGTGTCGACGTAGCCGGCGGCGTCCCCGCCGAGCTTCGAGCGCAGCCGCGAGAGCACCACGGCGAGCCTGCGGCGGCTGCGTTGCGTCGGTTCGCCCCAGAGCGTCGCCGCGAGCCGGTCATAGGTCGCGATGCGGCCATCGAGCGACGCGATGTACCAGAGCGCGTTGAACTCGAGGTAGGTGAGCCGGATCGGCGTGCCGGACACGGTCACGGCGTAACGCTCGCGGTCGATTCGCAGGTTCGCGGCCTCGATGATGTCGCCGGACTGGGTCACGCTGCTCGCTCCTTCCGTGCGCCCGGCCCGGGGGGCTCGGGGGGGGCGGCCCGCGACGAAAGTCGCCGCGTCCGCCCCCCCCGTTGTCTGGAGTGCTCCGACCGCCGCTAGAGGGCGGCCTCGTCCCGTTCGCCTGTGCGAATCCGGATCGCGCGGGTGATGGCGGAGACGAAGATCTTGCCGTCACCAACTTCGCCCGTGCGTGCCGCCTCGACGATGCGGTCGATCACGGTGTCGACGTCGGCGTCGTTGACGACCAATTCGATCTTCACCTTCGTCAGGTATTCGACGGCGAAGCTACGTCCTCGCCACTGCTCGGTGATGCCGCGCTGCACGCCGTGCCCGCGCACCTCGGTCAGCGTCATCCCGCCGTGATGGAGGTCGTCGAGGGCTGCCTTCACGGTCTGAAGCTTCTCGGGACGGATAATTGCTTCGATCTTCTGCATCGCTGCCTCCTACCTTCCGGCCGCGCCGCCCGACGAGCGCATGCCCGCCGCGACGCCGGTGGTCTCTGCAAACGGGTCGCGTCCCCCCGTGAACTCTGGGTAGGCCTCGGCCCCGTGCTCGCCCACGTCCAGGCCGATCGTCTCCTCTTCCGCCGAGACGCGCAGGCCGATCGTGACGCGAATGATGGCAAACAGAATCAGCGATGTGCCAATGGTCCAGGCGGCGACCGCGGCGACGCCGATCAGTTGCGTGAAGAGCATGTTCGGTCCGCCGCCGAGCAGCAGTCCGTAGCTCGTCGGGTCGGCGATGCCGAAGGCGTCCGTGAGGTACGCCTTCTCCGAGAAGAGGCCGACGGCGAGTGTGCCCCAGATGCCGTTCATCAGGTGCACCGGCACTGCGCCGACGGGGTCGTCGATCCTCAGGTTGTCGAGCAGTTCGACGCCGAACACGATGATCGTGCCCGCCACGATGCCGATCACCACGGCCGCCCAGGGGGCGACGGTGGCGGTGCCGGCGGTGATCCCGACGAGGCCGCCGAGGACGCCGTTCAGCGTGAGGCCGAGGTCGGACTTCCCGTAGCGCAGCCACGAGATGAGCATTGCGGCAGAGGCGCCGGCGCCTGCGGCCAGCGTGGTGGTGACGGCGACGCGTGCGGCGACGGCAGCGAGGCCACCGGAGAGGCCAAGTGTGGAACCGGCGTTGAAGCCGTACCAGCCGATCCAGAGCACGAGCACGCCGAGCATGCCCAGCGGCATCGAGTGACCGAGGATCGGGTTTACCTGGCCGTCGGGGCCGTACTTGCCGCGACGTGCACCGACCATGATCGCGCCCACCAGAGCGGCCCACCCGCCCACGGAGTGCACGACGGTCGAGCCGGCGAAGTCGAGCATGCCGTAATCACCGATTGGGTTGTCGGTGAAGGCGGTCAGCCACCCGCTGCCGTCCCAGACCCAGTGACTCACGATCGGGTAGATCACTGCGGTGATCACCACGGTGTAAATGAGGTAGGCCGCGAACTTCGTGCGCTCCGCCATCGCGCCGGAAACGATCGTGGCGGCGGTGGCGGCGAACGCGAACTGGAAGAACCAGGTCGGATAGTCGGTGAAGTCACCGGTGAGGAAGAAGTGGCCGTTGCCGAAGAGCGCGCTCGCGCTGCCGGACACGCCGTAGGCGAGCCCGAAGCCGACCGCCCAGTAGGCGATCGAGCCCAGCGAAACGTCGAGCACGTTCTTCATCAGGATGTTGACGACGTTCTTCGAGCGGATGAAGCCTGACTCGACGAGCGCGAAGCCGGCCTGCATGAACAGCACGAGCACGGCGGCGATCAGCAGCCACGCTGTGTCGATCGCCGACGTCAGGTCCTCGAGGACGGCGGCCTCCTGCGCGCCGGCGAGCCCGGTGCCGAAGGCAAGGGCTGCGCCGGCTCCGACGGCGATGCCGAACAGACGTCGTCGCAAGCGACGAACTGGTTGCTGTGGTGGATCTGCGGATTTCTGCAAAACGGCTCCTCCCGGCGCTCTGTGAGTGGCGTTCACCGTACGAATCGCTCGTTTCGTTAGGAGAACAACCGTGTGAACGAGCGGTGTCAGCGCGGTAACAACGCGATGTCGCTGCGGTTACGACGATGTTTCGCGCGTTTCCTGGCACCGTCGCCGCTTGCGGTGGCGTGTGACGCGCGTCACGATGGCGTGCGCCCCGGCACACGCTGCGGCGGACGCGGACGACGATCGGGAGGTTGCCGGTGGCAACGTTGCAGGAGGTCAGGCAGCTCGCCGAGTCGAGCGGT
The DNA here is from genome assembly GCA_027622315.1 of Chloroflexota bacterium. Taxonomy (GTDB): domain Bacteria; phylum Chloroflexota; class Dehalococcoidia; order UBA2979; family UBA2979; genus VGNK01. The sequence continues at coordinate 13,888 of JAQBZW010000008.1, forward strand.
GTCCGTCGGGTCGACCTGAGAGCGACGGATCTCCTGGGACGGTGGCAGCACGTCACGGTGCCGCTCAGCCAGTTCACCGCACAGTTGATCGAGCGAGGCGTGGGCGGCGACGTCGGCGCGTTCGAGGGCTCGGGCACACGCGGCATCGAGCTCGCGTTCATCCCCGATCTCGATACGGCAGTGGTGGACCCTGCGACCGGGATCCCCACGCTCAGCGTGATCTGCCGGCTCGTCGAGCGGGCGACCGGCGACCGTTTCGCGCGTGATCCGCGCCACGTCGCGGAGAAGGCGGAGGCGCACCTGCGTGCTTCCGGCGTCGCCGACAGCGCCCACTTCGGGACACGCCTCCAGTTCTTCGTCTTCGACGACGTGCGCTACCAGCAGGCGAGCCACAGCGCCTTCTACTTCGTGGACGCCGAAGAGGGCGCGTGGAACACGGGACGTGACGAGACGCCGAACCTCGGCGCGAAGGTGGCCGCGGGGCAGGGCTACCTGCAGGCGCCGCCTTTCGATGCGCAGGCGGATCTGCGCTGGGCGCTGTGCGAGGCGCTGACGGCGATCGGCGCCGTGGTCGAGTCAGAGCGACGCGAGGCGGCGAGCGCGGGCCAGGCCGAGATCGCGGTCCGGGAGCAGCCGCTCGTACGCAAGGCAGACGAGATCCAGTGGTACAAGTACCTCGCGCGCAACGTCGCCCGCGCCCACGGCAAAGTCGCGACGTTCATGCCGAAGCCGATCTACGGCGAGCCGGGCTCCGGCATGCGCACGCACCAGTCGCTCTGGCGCGCCCAGACCCCCACCTTCTTCGACAGCAACGGGTATGCCGGCCTCTCGCAGACCGCGCGCTACTACATCGGCGGGTTGCTGCGGCACGCGCCGGCGCTGCTTGCGTTCTGCAGCCCCACCACGAGCTCGTTCCGGCGGCTCACGCCGGAAGAGTCGCCTGTGCATCTGACGTATTCGGTGCGGAGCCCGTCCGCCGTCGTGCGTGTGCCGGAGGCGCAGCCCTCACCGCCGCGTACGCGCGTGGAGTTCAGGCCGCCAGACGGCAGTGCGAATCCGTACCTCGCCTTGTCGGCGATGCTCATGGCTGGCCTGGATGGGGTGGAGAGCCGAATCGAGCCGGGTGATCCGCTGGACAAGAATGTCCACGACCTCACCGCCGCGGAGCTTGGGCGCGTGCAGCGGCTGCCCGCGTCGCTGGAGGCGTCCCTCGACGCGCTGGCCGCCGATCACGCGTTCCTGCGCAAGGGCGACGTGTTCAGCCAGGAGCTGATCGATCGCTGGATCGAGGTCAAGCGCGACGAGGCGCGAGAGGTCGCTGCCCGCCCGACGCCTCACGAGTACGAGCTCTACTTCTCGGTCTGACGATCGGGCGGCTGCGCCGGATCCGGTGGCCTCACCGGGCTAGAGCGTGAGGTAGCGGTCGATCTCGTACTGCGAGACCTGGCGGCGGTAATCGAGCCACTCCAGGCGCTTGTTGCTGACGAGCGTCTCCCAGACGTGATCGCCGAGCGTGCTGCGCATGAGCTCGGAGCTCGCGAAGCGGTCAATCGCTTCGTCGAGCGATCCGGGGAGCGCCTGGATGCCGAAACGCGCACGTTCGGCGTCGGACAGCTCGGCGACGTTGCGGTCGAGCGGTTCTGGCAAGGGGTAGTTGCCTTCGATGCCGGCCAGGCCCGCCGCGAGCACGGCGGCGAACGCGAGGTACGGATTGCACGCGGAGTCCGGCACCCGGTACTCGATGCGCGTTCCCTCGACCTCCAGATTGGGGCGTCGCTCCGGAACCCGCACAAGGTCGGCGCGGTTGCGAGTCGACCACGTTGCGTGGGTGGGGGCTTCGTAGCCGGGGATCAGGCGCTTGTACGAGTTCACCCACTGGTTCGTCACGAGCATGAGCTCGGGCGCGTGGCGGAGCAGACCGGCCATATAGCCGCGAGCGTCCGCCGAGAGGTGCATTGGCTGATCGGCGGCGAAGAAGGCATTCGACTCGCCCCGGAAGAGCGACTGCTGGAGGTGCATCGCCGAGCCGTTCTCGTTTGGCAGCGGCTTCGGCATGAAGGTGGCGAACACACCTTCGCGCATCGCCACTTCCTTGACGACGAGACGGAAGGTCATGACGGCGTCGGCCATGGTCAGGGCGTCCGCGTAGCGCAGGTCCATCTCGTGCTGACTCGGCGCCGCCTCGTGGTGGCTCTCGGCCACGGCGATGCCCATGTCTTCGAGCGTGAGCACCGTCTCGCGCCTCAGGTCTGAAGCCCCGTCGTAGGGGGTGAGGTCGAAGTAGCCGCCGCGGTCAATGGGCTCGGTGCTGCCGGGTTCCTTGAAGTAGAAGTACTCGATCTCCGGCGAGATGTAGAAGGTGTAGCCGGCCTCGGCGGCACGACTGAGGGTGCGCTTGAGGACCCCACGTGGATCGCCGTCGGACGGAGTGCCGTCCGGCGCGCGGATGTCGCAGAACATGCGGGCGACCGCCTGTGCCTTCGGGCGCCACGGGAGGATCTGGAAGGTGGCCGGATCGGGCATCGCGATCATGTCAGCTTCGTCGTGGCGGGCGAAACCTTCGATCGCGGAGCCATCGAACACAATGCCGTCATCGAGCGCGTGTTCGAGCTCTTCGGCGGTGATCGCCACAGACTTGAGCGTGCCCAGGATGTCGGTGAACCAGAGCCGGATAAACTTGACGTCATGATCGCGGCACGCCTGTAGGACGTGCTGCCGTGAATCAAAATCGTTCATGCGCCGAGCGTAGCGCGGAACGTGTTTCCAGCACATTTCTCGGGGCGGTTGCGTGGTTGGTCGCGCTTCGAGCGTGGGCTATGCTGCCGCCCGCACGCCGGGTGCGGTGTGTCGCCAGCGGAGACGAGGAGGGGGACATATGGTCACGGAGCTGCCTGACCTGACGGATGAGATGAAGGCCGCGGTCGGTACAAGCGGTCCAGCGACGACGTACGAGGTGACCACGCTCGGCATCCGCACGTTTGCTCGTGCGGTTGGCTACGGGAACGCGATCTATTTCGACGAAGACGAGGCGAAGAAGAAGGGCCATCCTGCGCTCGTGGCGCCGCCGGGCTATCTGGGGATGCCGGTCTTCAACCCGCTACGCCAGCAGGCGCGCGGTCCGCGCGCCACGTTCGAGACGCCATTCAAGCGCAACCTTAACGGTGGCACCGAGGTTGAACCGGTTGCGCCGGTGTACGCGGGCGACGTGCTTGAGGCGGTGACTACGCTCTCCAACCTCGCCCTGACGAAGGGGCGCATGGGTCAGATGCTGATCCAGACGTCGGAGACGGTGTATACGCGGCAGTCGGACGGCAAGATCGTCGCGAAGACGCGCGGCACCGGCATTTCCTACTAGCGGACGGAGGAAACGATGGCACAGGTCTACTGGAATGACGTGTCGGAGGGCCAGGAACTCCCGGCGCTCGACGAAGAGATGTCCTCACAGCGGCTGGTGGTGTGGGCGGCCGCCTCCGGCGACTTCTACCAGATCCACTTCGACGACGACTTCGCGAAGGGGAACAACCTCCCCGACATCATCGTGCACGGCGCCCTGAAGGGGATGCTGGTCGGCCGGCTGATCGACGAGTGGATTGGCGACGAGGGCCGGATCGTGCAGTGGGGCGTGTCGTACCGCGGCATGGACCCCGCGCGCCAGAACATCAGGGTCTGGGGCAAGGTGACTAAGAAGTACGAGCAGGGCGGCGAGGGGCTCGTCGACCTCGAGGTTGGCTGTGCGCAGCCGAACGGCACCGAAACCACGCCCGGCACGGCGACGGTGATGCTGCCGAAGCGGTAGCGCACGCGTTGTCCGGTCGGTGAAGACGCGAAGAGCCCGGCGCCCGCCGGGCTCTTCGCTATCCGCGATCACGGCGACGAGCGACGTCGCGACGGACCAGGCGACGAGGAAGATGACCACGCGGGGGCTGATTGGGGTGTCCGCCGGTGCGGTGGACCTATCGGGTCAGACGGGCTGGGCGTCGAGCTGTGTCACGAGGAAGTCCACGCTCGCGGCGCGGGCGTGTGCGGGCGTCTCGTGGTGGCGACCGGGGTTGGCGAGCAGGCGCTTGTCGCCCGAAGCGATGAGATCGAAGAGGGCAAGACTTCCTTCGCGTGCGAAGACATCGTCGTGCCACTGGAGCAGGAAGAGCACAGGAGCGCTGAGATCGCGTGCGTCACCGGCGAGTCGTTCGCCCATCTCGAGGGGCGCGCCGCGCGCGGACTGTAGCCCGCACAGCCCGAGCACGGCGGCACGGATGCGACCGTCCGCGGCGACGAAGGGCAGACCGAACATGGTGCCCATCGAGACGCCGCCGTAACCAACGCACGCGCCGTCGATCTCGGGCAGGGCGATGAGCGCATCCAGCGTGGCTCGCCAGTCCGCGACCATTGCGTCGACGATCGGTGGTGCGTAGGACTCGGTGGGCGCCGAACCGACCGGGGCGCGTTCTCCGTGCCATGGGCCATCGATCGCGGCGGCCGCGAGCCCGCGGCTCGTGTAGCGCGCGGCGAGATCGAGCCGGCTCTCGTCGCGCTTGTGTCCGCCTCCTCCGTGCCCGATCAGCACGAGGGCGAGGGGGCCGAGGGCCTGCGAAGGCGTCCAGAGCACCCCGGGCACGGAGCGCGCCGCGACATCGATCGTGAAGAGGCGCTGCCGGAAGCGTTCGCTGTGGTCGTCGCTTCGCCAGTGGATCATGCGCGTCCTCTGGTGCGACTTACATGGTGCCGCGCGTTCCGCCGCGTACGCGGCGCGCCGGGGTGCGGGACGGCGCCTAGAAGAGCACGCGGCTCGCGCGGTCGGCCATCGTGTACAGCGGCGCGGCGTAGACGCCGACGACCACCATGCCGAGCGAGAGCACGCCGGTGGCGAGATAACCGGTGGGCGTGAGGCGCCAGCGCGACGGGTCGCCATCCGGCTGGTGCAGGTACATCTCCCGGATCACCTTCAAGTAGTAGTAGAGGGAGAGCACGCTCATCATCACGGCGAAGGTCACGAGCCAGAGATAACCGCCCTGCGAGGCGGACTGGAAGAGGATGAACTTCGTAAGGAATCCGGCGAGCATCGGCATGCCGGCGAGCGAGAACAGGCCCGCCGTGATCACGAGCGCGAGGTATGGGTTGGTCTGCGCCAGCCCGCGGAAGCCGCTGATCTCCTCGGTACCTGTGCGGTTGTAGAGCGCGATCACCGCCGTGAAGACGGCGAGGTTCGTGATCAGGTAGCCGCCTATGTGCAGGAGCAGCGCGGACGCCGACACCTCGGAGATCGTCGCGATCGCCATCAGCATGAAGCCGACCTGGCCGATCGACGAGTAGGCGAGCAGGCGCTTGATGTTGTGCTGCTGGAGCGCGATCAGGTTGCCCAGCGCCATGGAGGCCAGCGAGAGACCGACGATCATCCACTGCCAGTCGTCGATCGCCGGGAGCAGCGGGCCCGAGAACCAGCGCAGGAAGAGCGCGAGCACGGCGGCCTTGGAGGTGGCCGCGATGTATGCGGTGATCGGCAATGGCGCGCCTTCGTACACGTCGGGCGTGTACATGTGGAACGGCACGGCGGACGCCTTGAAGCCGAGCCCGGCGATGATGAGTGCCAATCCGAGCAGCAGCGGCAATGTCATGCCCGGCGCGCCGCCCGCGAGCGCTGCGCCGATCTCGGCGTATTGCGTAGATCCCCCCACGCCGTAGAGCAGGCTGAGGCCGTACAGCAGCATCGCCGAGGCGACACCACCGAGCAGCGCGTACTTGAGCGCGGCCTCGCCGGAACGCCGGTCGTTGCGCGCCAGCGAGACGGCGACGTAGAGGGAGAACGAGAGGATCTCGATCGAAACGTACGCGGTCAGCAGCTCGCGCGCGGCAGCCATGTAGATCGCGCCGACGGTCGAAAGCAGGATCAGCGCGTAGAACTCGCCGATGTGACCGATGTGCTTCTCGACATATTCGTGCGAGCCCAGGATCACGAAGACTGCGGTCGCGATGAAGAGCACGCGGAAGAACGTGGTGAAGTTGTCGATCGTGAGCAGGAGCTGGAAGTCGCTCGACTCGTCGATCCAGAGCAGGCTCACGCCGCCGGCGACGAGCAGCCCGAGCACGGAGAGCCACGGAAGGATGCGTCGCCCGAGGCGCAACTCGCTGCGGAAGGCGTCAGCGCCAATCACGAGCGCGGCGGTGATCGCGAGGATGATCTCCGGGAGCAGCAGCTCGTAGCGGAAGCTCAGGGCGTTGCCGAAGGCGTCGTTCACCGTACTGCTCCCGTGTTCCGTACTGCAGCCGCGGCGCGTGGTGCGGGCATCAGAGCGTCACGCCCGGGATCGACTGGATGATCGTCGGCGCGATGCGGTCGACCCACGGTGACGGCCAGAGACCGAGCAAGAGGATCGCGCCGACGAGTACGGCGGCGCCGGCTCGCTCGGTCCACGTGATCTCTTTGAGGCCGCTCCAGCGAGGGTTCAACGGACCGAAGAATGCGGCCGCAAACATGCGCAGTAGGTACGTCGCGGTGATCGCGGCCGTCAGCACCGCGAGCCCACCGATGATCGGGTACGCGCGGAACGCGCCGATAAAGATGTGTAGCTCGGCGACGAAGCCCGACATGCCCGGTAGCCCGAGCGAGGCGAGGCCCGCGATCACGAAGAAGATCGACCAGATCGGCATCTGCCGAGCGAGCCCGGAGAGGTTCGGGATCTCGCGGTCGTGGGACTGGTCGTACATGCCGCCGATCAGGAGGAAGAAGAGGGCGGTCATGATGCCGTGGGCGAACATCTGAAGGATCGCGCCGTTCCAGCCGATCACGTTCAGCGTGCCCAGGCCCAGGAAGACGTAGCCCATATGCGACACGGACGAGAAGCCGGTCATCAGCTTGAGGTCGGTCTGGCGCAGCGCCGAGACGGCGCCGTAGAGAGCGGCGGTGATGCCGACGACGATCAGCGCCGGCGCCCAGAACGCGCCGCCCTCGGGCATCATCTGGAACCCGAGCCGGATGATGCCGAACGCACCGAGTTTCATCAGCACGCCGGCGTGGAGCATCGACACAGCAGTGGGTGCCGCGGCGTGGCCGTCCGGTGACCAGCCGTGGAACGGGAACATGCCACCAAGCGTGCCGCAGCCGATCGCGATGAACGGGAAGAAGATCTTCTGGAACGTCGGATCGAAGTGCGCGGCGAAGTACTGCGTCATGTCGAACGAACCGGTTCCGAGCTCGTTGAACATCGCGAACAGTGCGGTGAAGATCAGCACGGAGCCGGCGATCAGCATCATCATCAGCTTCATCGCGCCGTACTCCTTGCGGGTGGAACCCCACACCGCGATCAGGAGGTACATCGGCAGCAACGCCAGCTCGTAGAAGAAGAACCAGAAGAGCAGGTCGAGCATCACGAAGGTGCCGTAGACGCCCGCGACAAGGACGTAGAGCAGGATGAAGAAATCCTTCATCCGGTCCTGGATCTTCCAGGACACCCAGGTGCCGGGCATGATCACGATGCCCGTGAGCAGCACCATCACGGCGGCAATACCATCCACGCCGACCTTGAGCTGCATGCCCTTCTCGGAGAGCAGCCCCACGTTCTCCATCCAGGTAATCGCCAGCACGCCCTGGAATTGGGCGCCCGTGAACGAGTACTTCGCGAAGACGTAGACGGAGAGCACGAACATCGCGAGGCTCGAGAGGCCGGTGATGCCGATCACCGCGGCACGCTCTCGCGACGGTGTGAGCATCAGCAGCACCCCCGTGCCCAGTGGCACGAGGAAGAGCGCGAGCAGGATGTAGCCGTCAGATTCGGTCATGGCTGCCTCTCGTCGCTCTCGGTTTACTGCCTGCCGAACGCGACCAGCACGATCGCGGTCAGGCCGACCGCCATCGCCAGCGCATAGTTCGGGATCTTGCCGGTCTGGAGGAACTTCAGGCGATAGCCGAAGAACCCGAGCAATTGCGCGCCGCCGTCTACGCCCGTCTCGTTGACGACGCGCTTGTCGAACCAGGCGACCACGCCTGCGAGTCCGAGGATCACGCGGTTAATGAGCGCCTGATAGAGGTCGTCCATGTAGTAACGGCGGACCAGGAGCTGGTGCAGCTCCGGCGCCCAGAGCCGTGCGCGCGTAGCCCGCTCGGCGGTGCCACTCCAGTACGCCCAGCCGATACCGATGGCACCGACCGCCACGACCGTCGACGCGAGCGCAAGCATCGCGTTGAATTCGAAGTGATGGGGGCTGGAGAGATAGAGGATCTCGCCGATGCCACCGGCGAAGCCGAGCGCGCGGCCGACACCGTCGAGCGCCACGAACCCGGCGACCGTGGCCAGCGCGGCCAGGATCACGAGCGGGCCGAGCATCGGCGGCGGGGACTCGTGCGCGTGCTCGAACGCGTGCTGGTTCTTCGGCTCGCCGAAGAACGTGAGCAGGATCAGGCGCGTGGTGTAGAGGGCCGTGAGGCCCGCGGTGAGCGCGAGGATCGCGTAGACCGGGAGCGCGGCGCCCTCGTTCACGGCGACCAGGATCTCGTCCTTCGACCAGAAGCCGGCGAAGATCGGCACGCCCGCCAGCGCGAGCCCGCCGACGACAAAGGTCAGGGTCGTGATCGGCATCTTGCGGCGGAGACCACCCAGCTGCTCGACCGTCTGGTGCTCAGTCGCGTGGATCACGGAGCCGGAGCCGAGGAAGAGCAACGACTTGAAGAATGCGTGCGTGAACAGGTGGAACATCGCCGCGGTCACCGCGCCGGCGCCGAGCGCGACGAACATGAACCCGAGCTGAGACACCGTCGAATATGCGAGGACGCGTTTGATGTCGTTCTCGACGAGTGCCATGGTTGCGGCCATCACCGCCGTCAGCAGGCCGACGTACAGCACAACGTCGCGTGCGACGAGGACCTCCGCGAACACCGGCGAGAAGCGCGCGACGAGGTAGACGCCGGCGACCACCATCGTTGCGGCGTGGATGAGGGCGCTGACGGGCGTCGGGCCCTCCATCGCGTCCGGCAGCCAGACGTGTAGCGGGAACTGCGCCGACTTGCCCGCCGCGCCGGCGAACAGCAGCAGCATCGCGACGGTGAGGTAAGTCTCGTCGATGGCGCCGGAGCGGGCGGCCGCGATGATCGTCTGGATGTCGAAGGAACCGGTGGCCCGCCAGAGCAGGATGATGCCGATCAGCAGTCCCACATCGCCGATGCGGGTGGTGATGAACGCCTTCTTGGCAGCCTCGGCGGCGGTACGACGCTCCCAGTAGAAGCCGATCAGGAGATACGACGCGAGACCCACACCCTCCCACGCGAGGTAGAGCTGGATCAGGTTGCCGGAGATCACGAGCGTGAGCATGGCAGCGGTGAAGAAGGCCAGCAGGGCGAAGTACCAGCCGTACCGCGGCTCGCCATGCATGTAGCCCACGGAGTAGAGCATCACCATCAGCGCGACGAACGAGACGACGACGAGCATGACCACGGTGATTGAGTCGACGAACGTGCTGAACTGGATCGTGAAGAAGTCGTGGCCGATCGTCAGCCAGTCGAAGGCATAGACGTTGGTGCCCGCGGGATCGAAGTGACCGCCCACGAACGCGCCCTGGAAATCAAGCAACACAAGCGCGACGAGCGCGACGACTGCGAGCATGCCGAGGATCGCGAGGAAGTCACCGCGGTGCGGAAGCAGGCGGTTGAAGAGCGCGACGACGACGAAGACACCGGCCAGGATGGCCGGGAGCACCCACACCTGCTCCATGCCCATGAGGCCGGCCTACCCTTCCTGAACGGGACTGGCGCGCCCGCAACCGCGCCGGCCATGGCTAATTCCGGCGGCCGGGTCGTCTGCTTTCTACACCACCCGCTGATTACGGGCTCGTCCGCCGATACGGCGACGGATTACCACTTCAGCGAGTCGACCTCGTCCACATTTACCGTCTGCCGCTCGCGGAAGATCCGGAGCACGATGCCAAGCGCCAGGCCGACCTCGGCCGCGGCGACGGTGATCACGAACAGCGCGAACACGGCGCCGCTGAAGCCGACGGGGTCGAGGTAGGTCGCGAACGTGACGAAGTTGATCGCGGCGCCGGCGAGCATGAGCTCGACCGAGATCAAGATCAGGATCGCGCTGCGACGCGCGAGCACGCCGTAGAAACCGATCGCGAAGAGCACGGCTGCGAGCAGCAAGAAGTTCTCGATCGGAATCACGAGCGCGCCTCCGCATCCTGCCCGGTGGGCACCATCGCGTCTTCGTCGCTGGACCGGCGCGCGTTCACGAATGCGCCGGTGAGTGCAATGTCGAGCAGGACGGCGACGAGGATGACGGGCACGAGGAAGTCGCGGAACAGACGTGCGCCGAAGTCCCGGAAGGGCACGACGCTCAGCGTCTGGGCGCCCCAGTTCGCGTCGATCACCGCGGCGACGAACAGGCCGCCGAGGATTGCGGCGATCCCGAACGCGAACGGCTTCTGCGAGCCATCCGTGACCACGGGGTCGTCCTGCGCGTTCGTGAGCATGAGACCGAAGATGAGCAGAATCACGACGCCGCCGCCGTAGACGAGGATCTGGACGAGGGCGAGGAACTCGTTTGCAAGCAGCAGGAAGATGCCGGCGACGCCGATCAGGGTGGCGATCAGTGCGAGCGCGGCGTGAACGAGGTTGCGCAGGAACACGGCGCCGAGCGCGCCGAGCAGGACGACGGTCGCGTCCAGCCAGAAGACGAGCTCGGGCGCCTCGATGCGGTTGCCAATGAGCAGAGCCAGCAGCACCACGAGGACCGGTACGCCGAAGAGGGTGGCGGCAATGCCACCCTGAACGATGATGCGATCGAACTGCGACGGGAGCGGAAGTCGATCGAACACGCGGTCCCTCTGTCTCGCTCTGTCTTCATGTCACCCGGGAGCCCACAGGACCGGGCCACCGGGCGCTAGTCTGCCGGGCTGCGCGCAGCGCGCAACCCTTCGACCCCTATTCGGCGACCCACTCCTTGAGGTTCCCCTGCCGGTGCTGTGACAGCAGCTGCGGGAGATCCATCACGAGATCGGATCGGTCGTAGACAGAGAGCTCGTGCCCCTGCCATGTGTTGTTCATGGCGATCGCGTCGAAGTTGCACACCTCGACGCAGATGTTGCAGCGCATGCAGCGCCCGTAGTCGATCCAGAACTTGTCGATGATCTTGCGGCGGCTCGAGTTGCCGCCCTGCGAGGTGTGTCGCGGGTTGTCCTTCATGAGCACGGTCATGCATTCGACCGGGCACGCGCGCTCACACGCGTGGCAGCCCGTGCAGAACGGCTCGTCGATGCCCTGATCCCAGAGCAGGATTGGGAACGCGCGATCGCGCTCGGGGATCGGGCGGTGCCGTTCGGGGTACTCACGCGTGACGGGCCGGCGGGTGAACGCCGACAGCGTCGTGAGCATGCTCTTCGCGATCCCCCTCATGACGCTGCCTCACTTTGCGCGATCGTCATCGCCGGACGCGTACGCGGCTGACGCACGGCGCGCTCGGTCACCCAGAAGAGGGCGAGCAGTCCCATCACTCCGGTCACCAGCAGCACCTGCTTCGGCCAGTCGTACACGAGGACCGCGCCGTTGACGAGCACCTGTGCGAGCGCCAGCGGCAGCAGCACCTTCCACGAGTAGCCCATGAGCTGGTCAATGCGCAGGCGCGGAACGGAGGCGCGCACCCAGAACACGAGGAAGATCAGCATGCCCGTCTTCGCGGACATCAGGATCAGCTGCCAGCCGCGGCCGAGCTCTTCGCCCAGCGGCCACGCCCAGCCTCCGAGGAACACCGCCGCCCCGATCGCGGACAGGATGAAGAGCGCGGCGTACTCGGCGAGGAAGAACACCGACCAGCGAAAGCCGGAGTATTCGACGAAGGGACCGCCGACCACCTCGGACTCACCGATCGGGATGTCGAAGGGTGGTCGGTTCATCTCCGCGAGCGCGGCCACGAAGAAGATGAAGAAGGCGAGCGGCTGCCAGACCACGAACGGCACCCGGCCCTGCGCACTCACGATCTCCTGGAGGTTGAGCGAGCTCGCGATCATGGCGACGGCGAGCAGCGCGAGCACGAGCGGCAGCTCATACGAGATGCCCTGGGCGGCGGCGCGCATGCCGCCGATCATCGCGTAGCGGTTGTCTGAACCCCAGCCGGCCATCACCCAGCCAACGATGTTTACGGACGACGTCGCGACGAAGTAGAGCAGGCCGAGCTCAATGACGCGCACCTGCCAGCCGAAGAGGAAGGGCACGATCACAAAGCCAAGGAAGACGGGGATGAAGACGACGTAGGGGGCGAACTCGAACGTCCACGGGTCTGCTGATTTCGGCCGCAGATCCTCTTTGCCGATCAGCTTGAGCGCGTCCGCCAGCGACTGCAGGAGGCCCATGGGACCGGTGCGGGTGGGGCCGAGGCGGCGCTGGAAGCGCGCCAGAATCTTGCGCTCGATGTAGATCAGGCCCATGACCGAGACAGTCATGAAGCCAACGATCAGCAGCACCCGGATCAGCGCATCGACCCACACGTTCAGCTCAAGGCCGAAGAGGTCATAGTTCATCGGTCGACCTCACAGAGCACGATGTCGATCGAGCCGAGGACGATCACCGCGTCCGCCACGTACTGGCCGACGGTCATGTGCTTCAGCGCCTGCAGGTTCGACAGGCAAGCGGAGCGGATCTTCAGGCGGTACGGGCGGTTGCCACCCTTGCTGACGAGATAAATCCCGTACTCGCCACGCGGCGCCTCGGTGCGGATGTACACCTCGCCGGGTGGCGTGCGCAGCATGCGCGGCATGCGCTCGGGCTGGATCGGGCCCGGCTGCAGCCGCTCGATGCACTGCTCGACGATACGAATCGACTGACGGATCTCTTCGACGCGGAGCACGAAGCGGTCGTACACGTCGCCGTGCTCGCCGAGCGGCACGTCGAAGTCGATCTGGTCGTAGTAGAGGTACGGCTCGGCCTTGCGGATATCGAGGTCTACGCCGGAGGCCCGCAACGCCGGGCCGCTCATGCCGTAGTCGATGGCATCCTGACCGGAGATATAGCCCACGCCTTTGGTGCGAGCGACGAAGATCTCATTGTGTGTGAGCAGGCCGTCGATGTCGATCACGCCCTGCCTCATGTCCGCCAGCACCTCGTGCACGCGCGCCACGAAGTTGTCCGTGACCTCCCAGGCGAGTCCGCCGGGACGGAAGTACGCGTACATCAGGCGGTCGCCCGTGATCTCCTCAAAGAGATCCTGGACGATTTCGCGCTGGATGAAGGAGTAGGTGAACGCGGTACCGAAGACGCCGACGTCCGTGCCAAACGCACCGGTGAACATGAAGTGACTGGAGATGCGGTTGAGTTCGCAGAGAATCATACGGATCCACTGCGCGCGCTCGGGGACGTCAATGTCCAGCAACTTCTCGACGGCCATCACATATGACAATTCGGCGTTGAAGTTGGCCAGGTACTCGGTGCGGTCCATGTAGCCGATGCCCTGGCGGTAATCCATGGTCTCGCAGAGCTTCTCGGCACCGCGATGCATGTAGCCCACGTACGGCACGACGTCGCGCACGACCTCGCCGTCGATCGTTAGCACCATCCGGAACACACCATGTGTGGACGGGTGCTGTGGACCCATGTTGATCATCAGATCCTGGGTCTCGAACTCGTGCTCGAGCGCGCGCGGGGTGACCACTACTGGCCCTCCTCGGTGTAGCCCATGCCCTCGCCCTGGAGCACCTCGATCTCGGCCAGTGGGTGGTCCTTCCGGAGCGGGAACGTGTCCGTCATGTCTTCAGGCATGAGCAGCGTCCGTGGATCGGGATGATTGTTGAATCGGATGCCGAACATCTCAGCTGTTTCGCGTTCGAGCCAGTTCGCGGCACGCCACACCGTCGTCGCGGTGTCGACGGTCAAATCGTCATTCGACAGCGTGGTCTTGACCGTGACGTTGTGCCGGTGCGTCGTCGAATACAGGTGGTAGACGACGTCGATTCCTTCATCCTCGTTGTCCACGGCGGTGAGACTGCGGAGGTAGTCGAAGTCCAGCGCCTCGTGGCGGCGGAGGGCGGTCAGCCCGCGGAGCACCTCGTCCGGTGGGATGTGGACGATCAGGTCGAGCACACCGCGCTCGGGGGTGGCTGAGATGCCGGCCAGCGCTCCGTCGACCGTCGACCAGATGGTGTCGTCGAACGAGGGCGGGGCTTCAGTCTGCGGTTCGTCGGTCGTCACGCGCGTCCCGTCGCCTTCCGCTCCTCCATGATCATGCCCTGGAGGGCGAGGAAGGCGTCCATGAGCGCCTCAGGCCGCGGCGGGCAGCCCGGGACGTACACGTCCACCGGCACGATTTTGTCGACGCCCTGCAGTACGCGGTCGTAACGCGTGTACGGTCCACCGTTCGTCGCGCATGCGCCCATGGAGATGACCCACTTGGGGTTTGGCATCTGTTCGTAGAGCAGCTTCACGGCCGGCGCCATCTTCTTGGTGACGGTGCCGGCGACGATCATCACGTCCGACTGCCGGGGTGATGGCCAGGGCACGATGCCGAAGCGGTCGAGGTCGTAGTGCGACATGTACGTCGCGATCATCTCGATTGCGCAGCAGGCGAGGCCGAAGGTCATGGGCCAGAGCGACGACTTGCGCGCGGCGGCCAAAACCAGATCCGCGGGCACCTGCATGACGCCGGGCAGAATCTGCTTGTAGAGCGCGCGACCGGGCACCGCCTGAACGGGGGTGAGTCGCGGCGCCTCAGCGGGATGTTCGCGGGGGATACTGGGGGCGGTCTCGGGCGCGGGCGCCGTTTGCGGCCGCGGCTCCGTGGTCGGTTGGGTGGTCACGTCTGCCGGCGTTACCGCCATTGCAGCGCCCCCTTCTTCCATGCGTATCCGAGCCCGGCGGCGAGGATTCCGATGAACACAACCATCGCCCAGTAGGCCTGCACGCCGATGTCGACGAATGAGAGCGCCCACGGGAATATGAACACGGTCTCAACATCGAAAATCAGGAACAGGATTGCGTACAGGTAAAAACGCACGCCGACGTTCGTGCTTGCACGCCGAATCGGCAGCATGCCGCACTCGTACGTAGTCCCCTTCTCACGCTCTTCGGAGAACGGCGCCAGTAGGCGGGAGCCGATCAGAGCGGAAAGAACGAGGACAAAGCCGAAGATCGTGGCGATGAGTACGGGTACGTAGTTGCCGTAAAGCTGGTCGATTTGCTGAACTTCCACCAGTCTCCTGCTCTCACCGCGGGGCGGCTCGGCAAGTCCGTGGGGGCACGGTCAAGCACGCGCGAATCGCGCGCCGGCAATCCGGCGACGACCGTAGCAAGGGCCTCTAGCAGTGTCAACGAACGTGCCGAGCGAGGCTCCCGCACGCGCGAAGGGCCGGACGAGTGCGTGCGCCGCGCTCTGCGGGACGGGCTGTGGCGTCGCCGGATCGCCCGCCCGCGCGCTCGCCCTCGGCGCCAGTGGCGTGGCCTCGCGGGGCGAGCCGCGGGCGTTCGCGTTTAGCCCAGCTCGGCGAGGCTGGCCTGGAGGCCCTCAAGCCGGCCACGCGCGGTCGCGAGCCGCTCCTCTTCCTTGGCCACAACCTCCGCCGGCGCCTTCGTGCGAAACTGCTCGTTCGCCAGCTTCTTCGCCTGGCGCTCGACCTCGCCCGCGGTCTCCGCGATCTGCTTGCGCAGGCGCTCGCGCTCGCCGTCAAGGTCGAACAGGCCGGCCATCGGCAACACGACCTGGCCGACATCGAGCACCGCGGTGACGACACCCTCGCCGGGCGCCTGATCCGGCGTGTCCACGATCTGAAGCGGGCGCGCACGCGCCAGCACCTCGATCGCCGACTGCAGCGTGCGTGCGGTGCCTGCCGCCTCGGCGCCGACGATCGTCGCTTCGACCCACCGGCCGGCGTCCACGCGCTTCTCGGCGCGGATGTTGCGCACCGCGCGCACGAAGCCCTGGATCGCGGCGAGCTGACGCTCCGCCTCGTCGTCTCGCGGCGCCGCGCCCGGCAGTGGATACGCGGCCACGATCAAGGCGGGCGCGCCGGCGGGGTCCGGACGCACTGCCGTCAAGCGTTGCCAGATCTCCTCTGTGACGAAGGGCATGAAGGGATGCAGCAGTCGGAGCGTGGCGTCGAGCACGTGCACGAGCACGGGCAGGGGCGTGCGGTCACCGGCGCGGACGCGCACCTTCGCGAGCTCGATGTACCAGTCGGCGAACTCGTCCCAGAAGAAGTCACGGGCCTGCCGCACCGCTTCGGCGAGCTCGAACTTGCCGAGCAGCGCATCGACATCTGCGATCACCCGCTCCAGGCGCGAGCGGATCCAGCGATCCTCGATCGCCACGGAGGTTGCCGGCAGGGCGAGATCGTCGCCCGGTTCGACCATCGTGATCGCGAAGCGCGAGGCGTTCCACAGCTTGTTCGCGAGGTTGCGTCCGGCTTCCAGGCGGTCGTCGGTCAAGCGCTGATCATTGCCGGGCGAGGTGCCGGAGACGAGCGCGAAGCGCAGCGCGTCCGTGCCGTAGCGCTCGGTCAGCTCGAGCGGGTCGACCACGTTGCCCTTCGACTTCGACATCTTCTGACCATCGGGCGCGCGCACCAGCCCATGGAGGTAGACGTATTCGAACGGGGGCACGCCGTTCATGTTGTAGAGCGACAGCATGATCATCCGCGCAACCCAGAAGAAGATGATGTCATACCCGGTTTCCATCACCTGTGTCGGGTAGTAACGCGCGAGCGCCTCCGTCTGCTCCGGCCAGCCCAGTGTCGAGTGCGGCCACAGCCCCGACGAGAACCAGGTGTCGAGCGTGTCCTCGTCCTGCAGGAGCGCGGCGCTCCCGCACTCCGCGCAGACGGACGGATCCTCGATACCCACCGTCAGCGCTTCGCAGTCCGCGCAATACCAGACGGGGATGCGGTGGCCCCACCAGATCTGGCGACTGATGCACCAGTCGCGGATGTTCTCCATCCAGTGCAGGTAGGTCCGCTCGAAGCGCTGCGGCACGAAGGTGATGCCGCCGTCGCGTACCGCGGCGATCGCCGGGGTCGCGAGCGCGGCCGTCTTCACCCACCACTGGAGTGACACGATCGGCTCCACGATCGTGCCCGAACGCTGGCAGTGACCGACCGGGTGCGTGTACGGATCGACCTTTGCGATCAGACCGCGTGCGTCGAGGTCCGCGACGATGCGCTTTCGGGCCTCGAACCGCTCAAGCCCGGCGTATGGCTCGGCGTCTTCGTTGAGCGTGCCGTCGAGGTTCATGATGTTGACGATCGGCAGCGAGTGGCGCTCACCGATCTCGAAGTCGGTCGGGTCGTGTCCGGGCGTGACCTTGAGGGCGCCCGAGCCGGCCGCGATGTCCACCGCATCGTCCGTGATGATCGGAATTGGCCGGCCGTTCGTGGGGACTGCCACGCGCTTGCCCACGAAGGCGCTGTAGCGCTCGTCGTCCGGGTTGACCGCGACCGCTGTGTCCGCCGGGATGGTCTCGGGGCGCGTGGTCGCGATCACGATGTGCTCGCCGGTCTCGTTGCCGGCGTCGTCGAGCACGGGATAGCGGATGTGCCAGAACGATCCCGGCTCGTCTTCGTACTCGACCTCGAGGTCGCTCAGCGCGGTGCGGCAGTCGATGCACCAGTTGATCAGACGCTCGCCGCGGTAGATCAGACCGTCGTCGTAGAGACGCTTGAAGGTGGTGCGCACGGAGAGTTCGCGCGCGGCATCCATGGTGAAGGCTTCCGCGCTCCAGTCGGCGGTCGCGCCGAGGCGGCGGTGCTGCTGTGCGATGCGCGAGCGTGAGCGCCCGACGAACTGCCACACGCGCTCGAGGAACGCGTCGCGACCGATCTCGTGGCGTGTCAGCCCCTCGCGGGCGAGCTCGCGCTCGACGAGCGCGTTCACGGCAATCGCCGCGTGATCGACGCCCGGGAGCCAGAGCGTGTCGTCGCCGCGCATGCGATGCCAGCGCGTGAGCGCATCCTCGATGGCGACGGTGAGGCCGTGGCCGAGATGCAGCTCACCGGTGAGGTTCGGCGGCGGCATGATGATCGTGAACTGCGTGCCGCCGGGGCGCGGCTTGAAATAGCCGCTTTCTTCCCACCACTCGTAGATGCGTTCCTCGACCTCAGCGGGCGTGTACGCCGGCGCCATCTCGCGCGGGTCGATGTTGGTTTCGGGGGTGGTCATCGCGGCCTCGCAACGGGTGGGCACTCGCCGGGACACAAGAACGCCCCGCGGTGCGGGGCGTGGGCGACAGCTCTTCAGACGCCGCGGGGGCGTCGGGGGCTGCCGCCTAACGTACTACGACCTCGTGGGTGGTCACGTCTCGAATCCTAGGAGCGCCTGTTCCACAGGGTCAACGCACGGCCGTGCGCGCCGGTCTGACCGGCGCCCGATCAGGCGCCCACGACTCGCCGCGGGCAGAGTGCGCTCCACATGCAAACAAGGCGCCTCCGACATGAAGGCGCCTCATTGCATGTTGTGCCTGTGCGGGCGATTAGCGCGGGAGCTTCTTGCGGGCGCTCTTCGCCATCTTGCCGGCGCGCTTCGCGTTCTGCTCCATCGCCGACTCCATGGCCGAGCCTCCCGCGATCATGCGGCCCAGGACGCGGCGTAGGCGGGCAATGATGCCGAGCGAACCGGCGGTTGCCATCGCGGCGATCGCGGAGTCGCGGGCGGCCTGCAGGGCCTGCTCGCGGCGCGAGGCGCGGTGACGACGGCGGGCGAAGATCAATCCGCCGGCGCCGGCCACGAGCAACACCACGCCGCCGATCCCACCGATCAGCTTCATGCGCGAGGGGCCGCTCTCGTCCGGCGCATCCCAGCTCCACGGCGTGGGCGCGGGTGCGGGCTCCGGCGTGGCGCCCGCGCTTGTCGGGGGCAGGCCGCT
>JAQBZW010000200.1 GCA_027622315.1 Chloroflexota bacterium
CGGCGGGACGGGCACGGCGGTCAGTCACGCGCCCGACGCTACCCGACACGGCCCGGCCGTGAACATCCCCGTTCGCAAGCGGCTCGCAAGATCTGCGCTCTAGCCTCGTCTCCACATCGGGGCCCGGATTACCCACCGCCTTCACAGGCGGCTCTCACCAGGGCCGGTGGGCGGTTCATGGCCAGACACCGGTTTGGCACCCATCAACCCCGGCAACGCGCCGTCCGCCGGCTCGCCCGCTCGAGTTTCGGACGCGCGCCTTCGGCGTGAATATGCCGGTGCTACGCTCCCGCTCGTAACGGAGGATTGCATGGCTGCACCGCTCGTCGGCATCCGCGTGCTCGACCTCACGCGCAACGTGGCGGGGCCATTCGCAACCAAGCTGCTCGCCGACTACGGCGCCGATGTGCTCAAGCTCGAACCGCCCGGCGGTGACCCGGCGCGCGAGTTCGGTCCGTTCCCCGGGGACGAGCCGCATCCGGAGCGCTCGGGGCTGTTCCTCCACCTCAACACCAACAAGCGCTCCGCCGTGCTCGACCCATCGACGCCCGAAGGCGCGGAGACGATCCGACGACTCGCTGCGCAGGCGGACGTGCTGATCGAGGATTACGCGCCGGGGCAGGCCGCCGCGTGGGGCTGGGACCCCGCGGCGCTCGCCGCCGAGCACCCGCGGCTCGTCGTCGCCTCGATCACGCCCTTCGGGCAGACCGGCCCGTACCGCGACTACCGCGGATCGGAGCTCACGCTGCAGGCGATCGGCGGGCCGCTCCACCAGACCGGCAACCGCGATCGCGAGCCGTCGCGGTTAGCCGGGCACTTCGCGCACTACCACGCGGGGCTCACCGCGGCGCTCGCGATCCTGATCACGCGCTTCCGCGTGGAGCGCGGCGGGGAAGGCGACTACATCGACCTCTCCGTGTACGAATGCCAGGCAGGGTGTCGTGACCGGCGGGCGATCCAGCTCACCGCGGCGGCTTACTCGGGCGTATCGCCTAAACGCGCGAGCGCTGAGGTGCGGCGCATGGGTGCCGGCGCGCGTCCATGCGCGGACGGCTACGTGAACATCATGGGCGCCGGAACCAGGCTTCCGCGGTTGCTCAAGCTGATCGGTCGTGAGGACCTGCTCGACCGACCCGAGGTACATGCGCCTGCGATGCTCATGCCCGAGGCGTTCATGGAGGAGGTAGAGCACTCCTACTCGGAGTTCCTCGCGCGCACGCCGAAGATCGACGCGGTTGCGCAGGCACAGGCGGGAGGGCTCCTCGCGGGCGCGGTCATGACCGTCGCCGATCTCTTCGCCGACCCCCACTACGAGGCGCGCGAATACTGGGAGACTGTCGATCACCCGGAGACCGGCCCTCTGCCGTATACCGGCCGCCCGTTCCGCATGTCGGCGTCGCCGCGACCGCACCCGCGCCGGGCGCCGCTGCTTGGCGAGCACACGGCGGACCTCGCCTCGCCGTGGGGCGCCGACGCCGCGCCGGTAACACCCGCGCCAGCGCCGGCGCGTATAGCCGGCGCCGAGGCGATCGCAGCCCGCGGGCTCCCGCTCGAAGGCCTCCGCGTCGCCGACATCACCGTGGTGTGGGCCGGCCCACACGTCACGCAGCTGCTCGCGGAGTGGGGCGCGGAGGTGATCCGCGTCGAGCCCGTGAATCGCATCCAGCCCTATACCCGCGGAGCCGACAGCGCGGTATCGAAGGAGCAGGCGATCGCGCTCGCCGCACAGGGTGTGCAGCCGCAGTACCCGGACATGGATCCGGCGGATGAATCGTGGAACCGTTCCGCGTCCTTCAACTCCCACGCCCGCAACAAGAAGTCGATGGCCTGTGACGTGATGTCGCCGGAGGGCCGCGAGGCGTTCCTGCGCTTGATCGCGAAGTGCGACGTCTTCGTCGAGAACAACGTCCCGGAGACGATCGACAAGGCCAACATCGGCTGGGAGGTCCTGCGCGAGGTCAACCCGCGCCTGATCATGCTGCGCATGCCGGCCTTCGCGCTGGACGGTCCGTACCGCAACTACCGCGCCTTCGGGCTGCACGTCGAGGCGATGGTCGGGCACACACACCTGCGCTCCTACCCGGGGGCCGGGCCCGAGCTGATCGGCGAGACGCTGGCCAGCGACGGTATCTCCGGCGTGCAGGGCGCGGTCGCCGTCGCCATGGCACTGCGGCACCGGGAGCGCACGGGCGAGGGTCAGCTCATCGAGCTGGCGCTCACCGAGGGGTTCATTCCCACGCTTGGCGAGTATCTCTTCGACTACACGATGAATGGGCGCGACACGCCCTCGCAGGGGAACCTGCACCGCTGGCACGCGCCGCACAACGTCTTTCCGTGTGCCGGCGACGACCAGTGGATCGCGATCGACGTCGCCACAGATGACGAGTTCGGGGCGCTCTGCGACGTGCTCGGCGAGCCGGGGCTTGCGTCGGATCCGCGCTTTGCGAACGCCGAGGCGCGCCGCGAGCACCGCGAGGCGCTCGACGCCGCGGTCGGAGCACTCACCGCCGCGCGCGACAAGGAGTCACTCTTCCACGCGCTGCAGGCGCGGGGGGTGGTCGCGACGCCAGTGCACGACGCGCTCGAGGCGCTTCGCGACCCGCAGCTACTCGATCGCGGCTTCTTCGAGACGATCACGATGCCCGGGGTCGGCACGCACGCCTATCCCGGGCTCACCTTCCGCATGGCCTGCACGCCGAACGCGATCCGCACGCCGCCCGTGCGGCTGGGCGAGCACAACGAGGAGATCTACCTCGACCTGCTCGGCTACTCGCGCGAGGAGCTCGCCGGCATGGAAGCAGCGGGCCTCGTGGGCACGCGCTATCCGGAGCAGCTGCTGCAGCCGCGCTGACGGGTCGGGGCGGGCCACCCGCTACGATCGAGCCATGCCCGCTGAAGATCGCGGCGCATCACGCAGCCCTCGCCAAACGCAGCGCGCCGCCGGGCGGCGCCGAGAACGGCACGCCGGTGTCAGCCGGTGTCAGCCGGTGTCAGCGTGTCAGCGTGTCAGCCGAAGCAGCCGAAGCGCACATTCGCGACTATGTCGACGCGTTCACAGTGTCCTATGCCGGCAATCACCCATCCGCAATGCGGCACAGCTTCCGGCTGCCGCTCACGCTTGTGACTCCAGACGGCATCCGCGTCATCGACTCCGAGGACGAATACACCCGCTGGGCGGAGTCGGTGCACGAAGGACTCGCCGCGCAGCGGTTCACACGTACCGATGCGACCGCCCTCTCGGTGCTCGAGCTCAGCCCGGTCGCCGCGATCGTGCATCTCGACTTCGCCTGGACCAATGCCTCGGGCGAGCGCTCGCTCAGGCGCGTCCTCGTGCGTGGTTGCGAGTGAGGGCGACGAGGGCTGGCGCATCCTGACCGTGATCGGCCGTAGTCGCTGACCGCCTGACAACCTTCCGTCCCCCTGTGAGCGGTGGGGATAACCGCTGCTTCTCGGATTTGACGAGGCGCCGGCGAAGTCCACGCCGTCGCGGCGGTCGCGCCTAGAACGCCAGGAAGCGGAGCCACAGGTACACGGACGAGATCGCGACCGTGAGCGCCGTGGCCGGCAGACCGTACTTAAAGAACTCCCAGAACGAGATGCGGTGGCCGCTCCGCGCGGCCAGGTTCGACACGAGCACGTTCGCCGAGGCGCCGATCACGGTGAGGTTGCCGCCGAGATCCGCGCCCATCGCCAGCGCCCACCACAGCACGCGCGCATGCGTGTCGTGACCGCCCAGGTCGTCGCCGAGCGTCCGCACGACCGGCAGCATCGTCGCCGTGTACGGAATGTTGTCGATGACGCCTGAGAGCACGGCCGACATCCAGAGGATCAACATCGTCGCGACCGAGAGCGAGCCGCCGGAGGCGTCCGCCGCGGCGCTGCCGACACGCTCCAGCACGCCGGTGCTGTCGAGTCCCTCGACGACTATGAACAGGCCGATGAAGAAGAAGAGCGTCGGCCATTCCACGTCGCGCAGGGCCTCGTGCGGGTCGGTGCGGGTGATCAGGAGCAGCACGGTCGCGCCCATGAGCGCGACGGCGGCGGGCTCGTAGCCAAGCGTGCTGTGCATGAGGAAGCCCGCGATCGTGAGCGCGAGCACGCCGAGGCAGATGCGGAGCAAGCGTGGATCGGTGATCAGCCCGGAATCGTCGAGCGCCATCACGCGCTCGCGCGTCTCCGAGGAGCCGCGCATCTCGCGTCGCGCGCTGACACGCACCAACGCGAGATAGCCAACGAGCGCGAGCAGCGCCCCCGGCCCGACGCCGGTGGTGAAGTCGAGGAAGCTCAGTCCGGCGTACGAGCCGATCAGGATGTTCGGCGGATCGCCGATCAGCGTGATCGTGCCCCCGATGTTCGATGCGATCGCTTCCGCGATCAGCATCGGAACGAGCCTGACGCCCATCGTCTCCGCGACCACGATCGTGACCGGCGCGATCAGCACGACCGTCGTGACGTTGTCGAGCAAGGCCGAGAGTATGGCGGTGACGAGGCAGAGCAGAATCAGGACGTTCATCGGGTCGCCGCGCGCGACTTGCGCGGCGCGGATCGCGATCCACTGGAAGACGCCCGTCTTCGCGGTCGTGTTCGCGATGATCATCATGCCGGCGAGCAGGAAGATCACATTCAGATCGACCGCGGCCCACGCCTCTTCGCTGTTGAGCACCTTGAAGGCGATCAGTGCGACGGCACCCGCCAGCGCCGCGGTCGTCTTGTGCACCCGCTCGGAGATGATCAACGCGTACGTGATCGCGAAAATGACGACGGCGAGTTGAGGGTCGGTCAGCGGCACGCGAGATGCACCGGGACTGCCGCCGTTTCGAGCAGCTAGGTACCTGGCTTCGGTTCGGGGGCGCCCAGCGCGCTGTCGTGCTGGGCGATGATCGCCCGTACGAGGTCGCGGCGCGTGATGATGCCCGCCACGGCTCCGTCCGTCACGACCACGAGCTGGCGGACGTTGAGCGACTGAAACCTGCCGGCGACGTGCAGCAGGCTGTCGGTCGCCGCGACAGTGTGCACCGGGGAGGTCATGATGTCCGCTGCCGTATTGCGCTTTGCGCGCTCGGCCTCGCGGAGGTAGCCAATGGCTGCCTCGGGCGAAGCCAGAATGCGCCTCAGATACGAGCCGCCGGGCACCTCGTCCGCCAGCACGCGGCGGATCGCATCACCCTCCGTGACGATGCCGAGCGGACGCCGGGCGTCGTCCAGGATCACGACGCAGTCGTATGCCGTGTGCAACGACAGGTCGAGTGCGTCGCGGACCGAGCCGTCCGACCGCATGGTCACCACATCGGGTTGCATCCATGCGGAAACGGTGACTTCGCTGAGCGGCACACACGCCCCTGACAACTGACTGCGGGTACGACGCGGTGATTCTAGGACGCCCGCGCTTCCACACAATGGCCGCCGCGTCGGGCCGGCGTGATTGCACCCGCCGCCCCGA
>JAQBZW010000201.1 GCA_027622315.1 Chloroflexota bacterium
TGGCTCGCGCCCGCGGCGATGCGCCCGCTCGGGCGGGCGCTGGTGCGATGGGAGCGCACGCGCCCGCACCTGGACGCGCACGCGTTGATGGCGCTCGGCGTGCCGCCGGGTCCCGCGCTGGGACGCACGCTCGCCTGCTTGCGCCGTGAGCGGTATCTCGGCAACCTGAAGACCGTCGCGGCAGCGCGGCACCTGGTGCGCGAGCGGATCGCGTCCGGCGAGCATGAGGAGCAGTGAGCGATGGCAGATGAGACCGCGGAGCTGACTCGCTGCGCAATCTGCGAGGCCCCTGAGTCGAACTCAGCGCTGCTCAGCGACTGCTTCGACTGTGGCGCATGGTTCCACCTCAACCCGTACTCCGATCGCCCCGGCATCGACTGCGGTGACGCCGTGCTCGGCGAGACCCTGGGCGTGCACTTCTACTGCCAGCGTTGCATTGAGATCCGCGAGTCCCCGTTCGCCGGTGATGACCCGGCGCGCGTCCGGGCGGAGGCGATGATCGCGGCACTCCACGGCGATGCGCTCGGGATGCCCCCGCGGCCGCCCGCACCCCCGCGGACGGCGCCGCCGAGCGCGCGACCGGGCGGTCCTCCGGCCGTAGCACGAGCGCTCCGTGCCCGCCGGCGCTACCGCCGGATCGACCGCGAATGAGCGAGCGGCCCGGGCGTCGTCGTGGTCGTATCCGCCGCCGCAGCGAGGCGGTGGTGCACCCCGGCCCGGCAGCGCCGGAGACGCTGCGTTCGCCGCGCCGAGCGCGGCTACCAATCGTGCTCGCGTTGCTCGGCGGCGCCCTGATCGGGCGCTTCGTGTTCGCGATGATCCCGGTGGAAGCGCACACCCTCTTCGACTTCGCGATCGCGGGTGCGTTCGCGCTGGCGCTGGCGATGACCTACCGGCGCTACATGCGCCGCTACATGGCCGAGCAACGCCGCCGACGAAGCTAGACGCGCCCGCCGCGGCGTGCCGTCAGGCGCGCGCGTTGCGAGCGAACCAGGTGGCGTCGCCGTCGTCGCGGGGCGGGATCGGTGTCAGGCCGGCGCGCAGCATGAAGTAGAGGCCGCGGCCGTTCGTGCGCGGAACGCGTGCCACCCAGCGCGTCACGCCTTCGCGTGCGAGCTGGCGCTCCATCACGAGCAGCGCCTTGGTCGCGAGCGCGAACCCGCGCGCGTCGGGGTCGATCGCAACTGCGAGCACGGCCGCGGCGCCCGGCTCGGGACAGTCCCGGCCGAGCACGAGCACGCCGATCGTGCGCCGCGCCTGGCGCACGCGGTACCACTCGCTGGATTCGGGGAACGCCGGCGGCGGACCGTCATAGCCGCGCTCGATACCGTCCGCGAGCGCGCGTGCGAGCCCGGGGTGCGTGTCGACATCGGACGCCTCGCCGCGGGCGAGCGTGAGCCCGTGGCCGCGCGCCCAGGTCGCGCCCACGCCGCCGGCGCCGGAGCGCGGCGTCATCGCGCGAGCCACTCCGCGACCGCGTCCTGCACGAGATCCGAGCGCAGGCGGCGGACCTCGCAGTCCGGCAGCGCGTCGAGGAACGCCTCACCGTAGGCGCGGCGCACGATGCGGCTGTCGAGCACGACGAACACGCCGCGGTCTTCGGCGCTGCGGATCAGCCGACCGAAGCCCTGGCGGAAGCGCAGCACGGCCTGCGGGACGGCGTACTCGCCGAACGGATCGTCGAACTGTTCCGCGCGACCCGCGTACACGGGGTCCGTGGGCACGGGGAAGGGCAGGCGCGCGATCACGATCTGGGAGAGTGCGTCGCCGGGGACGTCGATGCCCTCCCAGAACGCGGACGTTCCCAGCACCAGCGTGCGTGGACGCGCCGCGAGCAGCCGCAGCAGGCGCGTGGGCGAACCGTCCGCGCCCTGTGCGAGCACGAGCACGTCGTCAGCGGAGAGCTGGTCCCGCAGCGCGGAGGCAGCCTGGCGCAACGAGCTGTGCGCCGTGAAGAGCGCGAGTGTGCGTCCGCCGGCCCCGAGCGTCGCTTCCAGCAGCGCGTCCTGCAGGCCCACGTCGTACCCGGGCATGCCCGGCTCCGGCAGGTCGTCGACGAGCAGCACGAGCACTGCCCGTCGGTAGTCGAAGGGGGACGCCACCTGCAGCGTTTCCGGCTCGTCCAGCCCGAGCCGGCGAATGCTGAAGTCGAAGGAACCGCCGGCCGTGAGCGTGGCGCTCGTGGCCACGACCGACTGGCGACCGGCGTAGAGGTCGGCCGCCAGGTGATCGGCCACGTCCAGCGGAGCGAGGCTGAAGCGGATGTCACCATCCGCGGTCGCGAGCCACGCGATGTCGTCGCGGTGCGGACGCAGCACGACGCGCCGCAGCGTGTCGCGCGCGGCGGCGCAGGCCTCGTGTGCGCTCGCGCTGTCTGCGCGCAGGGCGTCGAGGTCGGCGATCGCTCCGGGGGAGAGCGCCGTGAGCGCGTCGCGCACGCGGCCGAGGCGTTCGCCGATCACCTGCAGCGCGAGATCGATCTGGAGCGCGCTCTCCTCGACGTCTTCCCACGCCGGCTGCGCGCGCCGCGCCGCGCTTAGTGCCACCTCGCTGCGCGGCCCGCTCTGCTCGGCGTACTCCTGCGCGAACCGCCGGGCAGCGTCGGCAAGCGCGGGCATGAGTTCGCGGCCGCCGCGCACGGCGGTACCAAGCAGATCCGCGACGGCCTCGAGCCCGGCCGCCGGCGAGAGCAGCTCGCCGCCACGCGGTGCGGAATGCAGCCGCTGCGCGATGCCCGGCCGGCCGTGGCGGTCGGCGCTACCGGCGCCGTCCACGAGGTCACGCAGCTCGCGCAGCGACAGCGTCGCGCCGTAGTGGCTCGTCGCCACGTCTTCGAGGCGGTGCGCCTCGTCGAGCACGAGGTGGGGGAAGGGCGGCAGCACCTGGTCGTCGCGGGCCGCGTTCGCGAGCAGCAGCGCGTGGTTCACGATCACGACATGGGCCGCCGCCGCGCGCTGGCGGGCGCGCAAGAGGAAGCAGCTGCCGTCGCGCACGAACGCACAGCGCCGCGAGAGGCAGTCCGTGCCGTCGGCCGAGATCTGCGCCCACGCCGGCTCCTCCGCGGATGTCATGTACAGCTCGGAGAGGTCACCGGTCGTGGTCTCCGGCAACCACATGGCTACACGTCCGAACAACCGCGCCTCGGCCTCTGACCGCGCGCGCGGGTCTGCGCGTGCGCCGGCCCAGCGTTCGAGGCAGAGGTAGTTGCGGCGTCCCTTCAGCAGCGTGGCGCGCAGGGCCCCCGGCGCCGCGCCCTCGTGGGCCTCGACCAGCGCCGACGCGATCGCGATCTCGCGGCCGGCCAGCTGCTCCTGGAGGTTGCGTGTGTGCGTGGAGACGACGACCCGCTCGCCGTTGCGCAGGGCGTTCAGCGCGGTCGGCAGCAGGTACGCGAGCGATTTGCCGGTGCCCGTACCCGCCTCCGCCGCGAGCTGGCCGTGGTGCTCGAGCGCGCGGCGCACGGCCTCTGCCATCTCGTGTTGCCCGGTGCGCGGCTGGTAGTTCGGTAGCAGGTCGTTCCGCTCGCCGGCGGCGGCGAAGAGCGCCGCCACGTCCGCGGCGGTGATCGGCCGGCGATCCTCCGCCGGCTGGAGCGGCGGGACCGCGACCGGAACCGGCGGCGAGGGCAGCGACGCGACGATCATCGCCGCGTCGACGGCGAGCTGCGTGGCGGTGCGAGCATCGCCGAGCAACTCGCCCGCAGACGCGAGCGCGTCGTCGATCAGGTCGACCACGCTCCAGTGCGCGCGCTCGGCGAACGTCCGTAATTCGAGCAGCAGCGAGCGCGGCATGCGGTCAAGGCGATCGAGCAGCGCGAGGAAGATGTCGCGCGTGGCCTCCGCATCCGAGAGCGCGCGGTGCGCAACGGGCATCGCGATCCCGAGCAGGCCGGCGAGCGACTCGAGGTTGAGCCGCTGCGCGGTCGGCAGCAGCACCGACGCGAGCTCCCAGGTGTCGTACGAGCGCGCGTTCAGCGGCACGCCTTCGGAGGTCAGGAACCCGACGTCGAACTGGACGTTCTGCCCGACGATCGGCCGGCCGTCGAGGAAGTCGGCCAGCCGCCCGGCGACTTCGGAGAACGGCGGCGCGTCCGCCACATCCGCATCCGTGATCGACGTGAGCTCCTGAATCTCGGCCGGAATGAGGCGTCCCGGGTTGATCATGGAGTGGAAGGTCTCGATGCGACCGGCGCGATCGAACCGCGTCGCGCCCACTTCCGTGATGCGATCGTCCTCCAGGCTGAGCCCGGTGGTTTCCAGATCGATGGCGACGAACTCGTCGGGCACGTGGCCCGCTTTCTAGGGAGGTCGGCTACGAGGCGGTGGTGGAGTCTTCCTGCGCCGCTTCGATGCTGCCGTCCTCGAAGCGTACCCAGCGCCCGCCGACCGTGCGGTGCACGGCTTCAAAGCGGCCGGCGTGCATTTCCGTGAGCATGTCTTCGGGGGTGGTGATCGCGCGTTCGAAGCCCGTCGCGAATACGCCGACGCCGGAGGTCGAATGGGCATCGCTGCCGCCGGTGCCCGGCATGCCGAGGAGGCGCGACACCTCGGCGGCGAAGTAGTTCTCGCGCGGCGTGTTCGCGCCGTTCGCCACCTCGATGCCGTGCACGATCTTGAAGACCTCGAGCTGCTCGGCGGCCTCCTGCGGCGTGAGTTCGAACTTCACGCCGGTGCGCATCGCCGTGACCGGGTCGAAGAGGCGGCGGAAGGGGTGGGCGACGATCAGGAAGCCACCCACCTTGTCCAGTTCGGCGCGCAGCTGCGCGGCGCGGCGGATGCCGCCGAGGTACTCGTTCAGGCCGATCGCGATCATGTGGCCGAGGTCTGTGGAGACCTCCATGCCGAAGTTGACGAAGCAGTCGGGGTGCATCTCCACGAAGCCGCGCCGCTGGTGCGGTTCGAGCACTTTGTCGTGCTCCGTGATGTTGACGCCGGTGAGGCCGTTGTTGCCGGCGACCGTGATCAACTCGTGCGGGTCGAGCATGCTGTCAGATGAGCCCGCGAGCGTGTGCACGTGCATTTCGAGCACGGACGCCTGTAGCCCCAGTGTGAGTTCCAGATCGGCCCCCTCTATCGCGGAGTCGCAGCATACGGGCCGCCCATCGGCTCCGTCACCTGAGCGCGGCGAGTGCGGGGAGCATCGCGCCGAACGCGAGCACCGCGATCGCCGCGGCTCCCCACATCGGCCAGGTCAGACGCTTGCGCACGAACACAGCGCCGCCGAGCAGCACGAGCGCCGCCACGCAGACACCGATCGAGAACTGCGGCATGCCGGCGCGCGTGTACACGGCGCCGAGCACGAGGCCGGCGAGCGTCCACACGATCAGCATGCCGTTCACCGCCACGATCCCGATCGCTGCCGGGCTGACGCCGCGCGGTAGCCTGCCGCGCAGCGCGGGGTGGCGGGCGAGCGCGACCAGCGCGAG
>JAQBZW010000202.1 GCA_027622315.1 Chloroflexota bacterium
TCGGCACGCGCGCGCGTCGGCACGCTCGCGCATCGTCGCCGCGGACGGCGCGCGCGCGATCAGCGGCGCCATCACGACCACTGCCACGAGGTTGACGAGTCCGAGCGCCACCAGCGTGGCGCGCTCGCCCACGGCGTCGGCGAGCACACCCACGGGGAAGCTGGCGAGCATGAAGCCGGCGAAGGCGAGACTCGTCAGCGAGGTCACTCGCCCGTAATACGCCGGCTCGGACTCGAGCACGATCACGGACATGTTCAGCGTCTGGAAGCCACCGGACATCGCGCCGAACAGCAGCATCGGCAGTAGAGCGATCAGGAACGAAGGGGCGAGTCCGAGCAAGAGGAGCGAGAGTCCGCTCGCAAACCCGAGCACCGTATACACCGGCAGCGCGCGGGACGATCCCGCCATCGGCGCGACCAGCAGACTCGCCACCAGCCCACCCACCGCTGCGACCGCCTGTAGCGAGCCAATCGACTCAACGGAGCGACCAAGCTCGTTTTCCACGAGACCCGGCAGCACGGCACCGGTCGCGGCCAGTCCGAGCACGATCATGAAGAAGAAGAGGCCCATCATCGCGCGCAGGCGCGGCTGAGACTTCACGTAGCCGAGCCCTGCGACGAGGTCACCGAACACCGAGCGTTCGTTCCGCGCGGTCGCCGTCGGACCCGGCAGCAGCACGAGCGAGAGCGTGGCGATGGCGTACAGCGCCGCCATGACGAAGTACGCGCCCGCTGCCCCGACGAACGCGAGCGCGACCAGCGCGCCGGCGATCGCCGGTGCGACGACGCGCGAAGCGTTCAGCGCGACCTGGCTGACCGCCACCGCGTTCGCACGCAGCTCCGGGCCGACGAGGTCCACGACCCACGCCTGACGCGCCGGCCCCACGAACGCGAACATCGTGCCGATCGAGAACGACCCGATCGCGAGGTAGAGGATCCTGACGTTGTCGAATGCGACCAGCAGCCCGATCGCGAGGAAGGTGAGGGCGATCACGGCCTGGCAGATCACGTTGATCGCCTTCTTCGACAGCCGGTCGGCGATGGTGCCTCCCAGCGGGCCGAGGGCCGCCATCGCCACACCCTGCCCGAGCAGCACCACGCCGACGGCGCCGTTCTTCCCCGTCAGTTCGAAGGCGACAATCGCCTGCACCACCGTGGACATGAAAAAGGCCGTGAAGGTGAGCAGCGAGCCCGCCCACAGGATGGCGAATTCGCGCACGTGCAGGGATGCGAACGTGCCTCCGACGTAGCGGTTCATCCGACCTCGGTTCCGCGGACGAGCGAGTGCGAGAGCGCAGAGTCAACCGTACCGGAGCGCTGGCTCAAGCGCAGATCACTCGAGCGCCCGCGCGCGTCAGCGGTTCGGGCCGCGCTCCATCGAAATCGGCTGCCAGCGACGCAGCTCCGAGCGCGTCAGCACGCTCGGGTTGACCACGCTGCGGGGCCAGCGACCCTGGAGCGCGGACGCGATCTCGTGGCCGAGCCGGCGCTGCGTTTCGGGCATCATGCGCGAGGTCGCCGACGCCACGTGCGGCGTCACGATCACGTTGTCCATGCGCAGCAGTGGGTTCTCCAGATCGACGGGCTCCGTTTCGAAGACATCGAGCCCGGCGCCGGCGATCTCGCCGCGCTGGAGCGCCTCGATCAGCGCTTCTTCGTCGTGACAGGGACCGCGACCGGCGTTCACGAAGATCGCCGACGACTTCATGGCGGCGAACTGCTCGCGCCCGATCAGGTGCCGCGTCTCCGCGTTCAACGGCAGGTGGTTCGACACGAAATCGGAGCGCTCGAAGAGTTCGCGATAGCCCACGGGCTCAACGCCGTCGCGGGTGAGCTCGTTCTCGCTCACGTACGGATCGTGGGCGATCACATGCAGCCCGAAGGGCTGACAGCGCCGCGCGACGGCGCGTGCGACGTTGCCGTACGAGATCAGACCGATCGTCTGTCCCCACAGCCGCGGGAACTGGCGGAGGTACGGGTGCCCCTCGACCCAGCGGCCGTCCTGGATCAGCTGCCGCATCTCGTACAACCGGCGGTGCGCCGCAAGCAGGATCGCCATCGTGTGATCGGCGACCTCTTCGATGAACACGTCTGGCACGTTCGTCACCGGGATGCCGGCGTCCGTCGCCGCGTCCACGTCGACCGTGTCGGTACCGACGCTGCCGCAGCCGATCACGACCACGCGCTCGAGGCCGGCGATGATCTCCGCCGTGATGCGCCGCCCGCGAGCGATCACCGCGTCCGCCTGCTTCGCTCCGGCGATGAACTCGGCGTCGGTCTCTGCATCGATCTCGACGATTTCGGCGCCGATCGGGTCGAGCGCCTCACGCTCGAAGCGGTACGCGCCGCCGGCGATGTTGAACTGCGACCCGCCCCCCTGCTGGACCTGTCGTGGCTTCTGGACGGCCACCATGAATCGTGCCTGAGCGTTGCCGGTCATCACCCCTCCTGCCCCATGCGCCTGGAGGTGCCTTGATACCACCGCCTCCCGGTGCGCGGCGACTCACGGTGAACTGCCGGCCCGCCTCTCGAACACGTGCGAGTCGTCTCGCAGGCGGATGACCCCGTTTTGTGATGACTTTGTGATGTTCATGCGTTCGTCGTTGACGGTGCCGTAGCGCGGGGGCGAGCATCGGCCCCTGCCCCTGCGCCTGACGGCGCGATCGCGGTGGCCCCGGCCGGACCAATTCATCCGCGGTCACACGCGGCAGCCTGCCCACTCGGCATCCGTTCTTCCGCAACACGCACGCGCGGGACGTTCAGCCGCTGCGTGTCTCGCATACGCATCCCCCGAGGGCAGGAGCGAGACCACCGGCGGGCACCCGACGCGCGGCGACCGCAGCCAACCACCCCTCGCATCACGGACGACCGGAGAGAGGCACCACAGCGACGGCCGAGTCAACGCGATCCCATCCCCCCCGGGTCATCCCGCGGCGACGATTCCTCCGTGGGATGGGCGGAGCCTTCGCCGGCCTCGCCGCCGGCGCGGTGATCGGGACAGCGCCCGCGAGCGCCGTCGGCGTCTCGCGTGACGTGTTGCGGCCCGCCCGAATCAGCGACGCCGATCGGCTCGCATGGGTCTGGAACTTCCGTGAGGACGGCCACCCGCACTACGTCCGCCACGTCCGTGCGAATCACAACCTGGGCATCATGCTCAAGACGCACGACGGCGCCAGCTGGATGCGTGGGCTGAGCATCAGTGACGACGACCGAAACGCCGTCGATCGGATCGGCAGGATCGGGGCATTCTTCGAAGACGCCGGCGTGCCCTTTCACTGCTGGGCCGTCGCCGGCGGCGAGGATCCCAGGCGCGAGGCGGAGATGGCTCAGATCGTGACGAGCGCCGGCGCGCGCGGGTTGGTGCTCGATCTCGAGTCCCACGACGGCTTCTGGGCCGGTACGCCGGAAGACGCCACGACCTTCGTCCGGCACCTGCGACGGTTGCGCCGCGACACCACGATCTCGCTCACGATCGACCCGCGAGCATGGGAGGTGGAGCGGCTCCCGCTTGCGGAGTTCGCACCGGTGACGCGCGACATCCTGCCGCAGACGTACTGGGACATGTTCGCGTCGCAGGGCGACATCGATGGTTACGCCAGGGCGGGTTACGACCCCGGGCCGGCGGGCCTCACGCCGCGGTTCGTCGTGGACGTCACAACGGAACTACTCGAGCCGTTCGGCTACCCGCTCGCCCCGATCGGCGATGGGACGGTGACGGACCGCGACGCGTGGGCGGAGTTCATGGCAGCGTGTTCAGCGAATTGCGCCGAGCGCATCTCGGTCTGGCGTCTCGGGGTGACCTCGGCGGACGTGCTCTCACTGTTGAAACGCCCGCGTGATGCGCGCGTCCGTCACGACCTGCCGCAGCTCCACCGGTTGCTGTCGGCCTCCAACACGCCGTATCCGTTCGCTCCGTAACCGCGGAGCGCGACTGATTATCTAACCGGCGCCGATCGCGGCCCGGCAGCGGCCGCGCTTGAGGTGTAGGGGCCGGCAAGCTGCGCGCGCGGCTGCGCCGCTGGGAAGACGGAATAGGAACTGAGCGGCTGGGCGGCCTGACCGGTCTCGATCCACATCCTCACGCGCCAGTCCCGGATGTACCGATACCACCAGGGCGTGTCCAACATCGCGAACTCCCGGCCACCACACAAACATGCTCTTCAAGTGCGCTCACACTGTCGGCGGCATCCGCTTGCGATCGCGATGGCGCGAACCCCCTTCGCGTCACAGTTTCATCACGGTTCCGGAGACCCGCGCCGTTTGACGGCACGGCGCCCCGCGCAGCCCTGCGGCGGCGTGGTGCGCACGCCAACGCAATCGTCACCCACCTGCACGCTCTGCCGGGCGTTGTTTGCGATTTCGCAACCGGCTGCCCTCGACTGTGAACGGGTACGGCTGCGCAGCCGGCTGGCAGCATCACAAATGAGAGACCACACGAACCCGCTCACGCAGCAGCGTCGCATCGGCGGCCGTCTGCGCTGGTGGCGCAAGCAGCGCTGCCTCTCGCAGGCGGAGCTCGCGCGCCGCGTCGGCGTGACCCAGTCCACGCTCTCGCACTACGAGTACGGCGAGCGTGAGCCCAAGCTCACGATCTTCCTCGCGCTGCTCGAGGCACTGGACGTGGAGATGGCCACGATCCTCGGTCCCTGACTGCGGAGCGCTGCGCCCCCGCGTTGTGGACCGGCGCTTTGTAACGGGAACGCCAGAGATCGGCTGCGTTCGATCCGTGCCTGCGACTCGTCGTGCACGACGATTGGCAGGAGCGGTGCAGATGCGGTCCAAACGGATCGCGGCGGTCAGGAGGTTCCCATGGACAAGACACTTCGGTTCCCGGTCAGTGTCGTCGCTATCGCGAGTGCGCTCTTTCTCGGAGCGGCGGCGACCGTACTGTGGTTGCAGGGACGCGCGACGAGCTTCGCGGGGCTGGACCGTGCCCGTGGTGACCACAGCGGCCGACCTGCGGCTCGTGGTCGGCATCGGCGCCGGCGTCCTGGCCGCCCTCTCACTGATCGCGGCCGTCGCTCTGCTCATGCCCCGGCGGCGCCGCGGCATGATCGCGCTCACGACCGCCAACGGCGGCACCGTGGTGGTCCCGGCGGCCAACATCGAACAGACGGTGGCGGAGGACGTGCGCTCGGTTCAGTTCGTCACGGACGCATCCGCGCACGCGCAGCAGGAGAAGCGCGGCATCGCCGTGGATCTCTCGATCACGCTGCGCCCCGACGCTGAGCTGCCCGCGGCCGTTGAGCAGGCGACCGCTCGCGTTGATTCCACCCTGGCGCAACGCTACGGCGCCACGATCGCGCGCCGGCCACACATCTCCGTCCGCTACGCCGCCGCGCGCGATGCACACGCGGAGGTGAAGGCGCCGGTCACGAGCTAGCGATCCGAGGCGAGGTCG
>JAQBZW010000203.1 GCA_027622315.1 Chloroflexota bacterium
CCGGGGAGCGCCACCACGGCGTGCGGCCAGCTGCCCGCCGCGATCGGCGCGAGCTCGCGCCAGTGCGCGACCGCAGGAGCGGTGACGTCGAGGCGGCGGAGCTCGTCGCGGCTGCGGTCGGTGACGAAGAGGACGTTGCGATCGAGCGCGAGGCCGTCGGGCAGTCCGCCGAGCTCCACGCTCTCGACCCGGGCGGGCTCACGGCCGAGGTCGACGACGGCGAGGCGCGACGACTGTTCGAGCGAGATCACGAAGCGCCCATCCCGGAGACGGACCAGCTCGTGTGGACCGCCGGGAAGCGGGACGCGGCGCACGGTGCCATCCGTCGTGTCCAGCACGATGAGCGCCTGGCCACGCAGATCCGCGATCACGAGCCGTCCGGCGAGGGGGAGCGGAGCGGCGGCAGAGGTGCGCGGGGGCAGCCACGGCAGCGCGAACAGCAACGAGGCGATCAGCGCGAGCGCGCCCAGCGCTGCCAGCAGCGGCCGGTCACGACAGGCGTCGCGCGTGCGACCGACCACTAGGCGCTCTTCTTCTCACGCTTCCCGGCGTTGCGCGCATCCTGCAGCCGCTCCCACGCCTGGCGGGTGAGCCCGGACTGCTTCTTCGCGTCCGGGAAGCGGGTGGCGGTCTCCAGCCAGCGCGCGGCCTCGGGCACATCGCCGAGGCGCAGGCTGAGGTCACCGATGATGTAGGCGGCGCGCATCGCGCTCTCGTCGGAGATCGACGCGTCGCGCTCGAAGGCCTCGCGGTAGGCGTCGCGCGCTTCCGCGAGCTGGATGTGCTCAGCCTCGGCGTCGCCACGCTCACGCGCGATCCAGGAGCGGCGGTGCAGCAGCACCGCTCGGCGTCGATCGTTCGAGCCGCGGTGCTTGTAAGACAGGAGCGCGAGGTCGATCGCCAGCGCGGCGGCCACGAGGTCGCGCGCGCCGGTGAAGTCGCGCGCTCCGAGCGCGTCGCGCTCTGCCCGCGCCGCGACCAGCGCCGCCCGCTCGCTCTCGGTCAGCGTGTCGAAGTCGTCCAGGTACGCCGCGTACCCGCAACGCGGGCAGACGACTATTGAGTAGCGCGCCGGATCGTGCGACGAGTAGACGACGCGGAAGTCGGAATCGCGAGAGCTCGGGCGCACGCCCGACGTGCGGACGCGCAGGAACTCGAAGGTGGTGCTCGATACGGGACAGGTCGTCGTGTCCGAGAAGAAGAAGCTCTCATCGGCCCCGGGCTTCAGACGTACGACATCGTCCGTGGCAACCGTTGTCGCCACCGGCTCAACTGCCGGAGCGGCGGCACCTGGCGCGGTGACGTCGATCACCGCCTGCGATACGGCGCGCTGGCTCACTCGCCCGTGATTCCCGCCGGCGAATGCGTAGAGGAGCTCGAGCGCGAGTTCGGGCGCGATACGGAACGCGTCCGCCAGTGCCGGCACCGGCACGCCGAGCAGGACGGCGTCTTCGCTCGCGACCGCCGCGGCGGAGGTCGGCCGGCCGCTGATCGCGGCGATGTGGCCGGCGAGATCGCCGGGGTGCGCCTCGGCCACCACGGCGATCTCCGAGAGCGCACCTTCAGCTGTCTGGATCATCGAGACGCCGTCCTGCGCGTTGCGCAGGCCCTGCTGCATCCCGCGGATCTGCGCGCGCATCTTCTCGCTGATCGCCAGGCCGGCCGCGTCGTCGGCGGCACGGTTGATGCGGAGCCCACTCGAGAGTTGCTCGAGCGACTTGGCGAGCCTCGTGCCGGTCGTGGAGAGGTTCCGCTGAGCGTTCAGCGCCATGACGTTGGTGTTGATCTGCATTGCCACGGGACTTGGCCTCCTGCGCCGTGACCGGCTCGCTCACACGACTGCGAGCGAGCCACCCATCGCACGACGCGGTCCGCGACCGATCAGGGAGCATCATGGCGCGGGGAGGCGAGCGCTCGGCATCGGGAAGAGCCCGATCTCGACCGATTATCCCCCTGACGCGGGCGTCGTCTGGATCTGGAGGGCGACCGTCGTGAGCGCCGGATCCGCTGCGAACGAGTCGATGCGGGCCCGACCCGCGATCGCTCCGTCCGTGGAGGCGAAGTCGAGTTGCGTGGCGAATCCGATCGCCTGGTCGCCGGTGATCTCCCAGCCCTGCTCTTCGATCGCGTCGCGCAGGGCGCTGGTCACCGTCGTTCCCTCGGTCGCGGTGACCAGCGTCGCCTGGTAGGCGGCGCCCTGGCCGCCCTGACTCGACCAGCTGACGTCGAGCACGGTCATCGTGTCGTCGACCAGGAAGGCGGCGGGAAAACGCTCGGGCAGCGCGCGCCCGGCAGGCAGGACGAAGCTCGGCTCACGCGGGACCTGTCCGGCGCCCAGTTCGAGGATGTACACGAGCGAAACACTGGGCTCGCCGGCGAGCACCAGCCCGCGCAGCGCGCGGTCGACGTCGGCAAGCGATTGGACCGGCTCACCGGCGACGGCCAGCAGCTGATCGTCCACGGCCAGTCCGGCGTTGCCGACCGCGCCGCCATCGACGCGCCGCACCGCAACCCCGCCGTCTCGCGCAACGAGGTCCGCCTCGATCAACGGCGACGGGGCGCCGCGCGCAACCGTGAGCGTCATCTTGTTCTCGGCGCGCTGGATCTCGAGCGTGAACTCGGACGTCGTCGGCAGCGGCCGGATCACCGCTGTGCCGTCGATGTTGCCGTTGAGCGTGCTCTGGAAGCGCACCACGGAGAGCGCGACGCTCGATTGCCCGCCCACAACCTGCCACGGTGACTGATCGAGCTGGCCGGACACCGTGCCATGCACCGCTGCATCCGTGCCCGGCACGTCGAAGATCAGCCACACGAGGTTGCTGGCATCCGGCCGCCGCAGGTGGAACGACCCGAGCAGCCGGGCGTCCGGGTGCACCGGCAGCGCCAGCTCCGGCTCCCCCGGGACGGCGGTGACACCAGCGTTCAGCAGTTGCACGAGATCGGGCGGGAGGGCGCCGTCGTAGACGTCCACGGCCGTGCCCAGATCCTCGCCGATACGCAGCCAGCGATCCGCGAGCGTCGCGCCTGCCGTCGCGCTCTCGCCCCCGCATGCGGCGATCGCCAGCGACACGACGACGGCGCATCCGAGGGCAATGCGGGCGATCCGCGGTGACGTACGCATGGGGGGCTCCTCGTCTGCGATGCACCGGGACCGCAGGATCACCGAGGGCGAGGCGTCAACCTCGCTCGGTCACACGAAACCCCGGGGGTGAGAGCAGACAGTGTGGGGTGGGTGAGGGGATTTGAACCCCCGCTCTCCAGGGCCACAACCTGGCGCCTTAACCGCTAGGCCACACCCACCACGTGACGGCCGCGACGCGACCGCTCGAAATGTAGCATCGGCTCCGCGATGGGCGCTATGAGCAGGCTCCCGGCTCCGG
This sequence comes from Chloroflexota bacterium, assembly GCA_027622315.1. Taxonomy (GTDB): domain Bacteria; phylum Chloroflexota; class Dehalococcoidia; order UBA2979; family UBA2979; genus VGNK01. Next base: position 3,381 of record JAQBZW010000203.1, read on the forward strand.
CCGCCCTGCCCTAGCGGTTGCCGGTCAGGAGGTAGCGACCGGGATCGAGGGCGCGCCCGTTCAGCAGCACCCCAACCGTGAGCGCCGCTTCGTCCCCGTCCGCAGCGGCTGCTCCGTTGGCGCCCGCCAGCCGGCCGAGGACATCGGCGCGGCGCACGGTGTCGCCAACGCGGATCTGGAGATCGGCGAGGCCCTGCACGAGCGACGTCCAACCGTTGCCGTGATCGAGCGTGACGCTCAGCGTGCCATCGCCGGCCTGGCCGGCCCCAGTCACACGCCCGTCGGCCATCGCACGCACGTCGATGCCGGCGGCGCCGTACAGCCGCAACAGCGGACCCAGCGAGTCGTGCCCGGCGGGGCGATCGAGCGGCGAGATCAGCACCCCGCCCGGCCCGCGCCCACCGAACACCGCCGCGGCGTCGTTCACCGGAACGGCGATCGTCGGGGTGGTGGGACCGAGGATTGCCGCGAGGTACTGCTTGGTCTCCGTCGGCAGTCCACGCTCCCAGTCGTCGCCGTGCGCGTCGATCAGCGAGCGCACACGACCGAGCCCCGCGTTGTACGAAGCCATCGCGCGCCGGGTATCGCCATCCCACGCCTCGAGGTAGTGGCGCATGCTCTGCGCGCCGGCGATCAGCGACTCCTGCGGATCGGTGCGATTCACGCCGGGGTAGTACTGCGGCATCAACTGCGCGATGCCTTCCGCGCCGGCAGAGGACTTGCGTAACCCGAGCACGACGTCGGGTGCGAATCCCGACTCCTGCTGGATCTGCCGCTCGAACAGCGCGCCGAAGCCGTCACCCACGACCGAATCCCCGATCGCGCGCGTCATGTCACGCCAGCCGTACGGATCGGCGCCGGGCATCGCGGTCTGGCGCAACTCCAGCAGCCGGCTGGTGGCGACGATGTCCGACGACATGGATGCGGACTGGAGATCAGGGCCCGCGGGCTGCGGAGGCGCCCGGAACACACCGCCGTTGCGGATGCTCGCGATCTCGGTGCGCACGTCGGCGAGCGCCTGCCGCGGCTCGGCGAGCTTCTGCTGCAGAACCGCAGCGAAGGCGGGAAGCTCGCCCCCCGCGGAGGACGGCCGTGCGCCCGCCGCCGCGTCAGGCGGCGTCGGTTCTGTCGAGCGAACGGGGCCGAGAGCGTCGATCGGCAACACCCCTCCGGGGCCGAAGCCGGGTCATTGGGTTCAAGCCTATCGACGCGCCGGGGAGGGCCGGCATGGGGAGAATCCCGCGATTGCGACGCTGCCGGGGAAGTGGGACGCGATCGACCGCCGCGTCAGCTCGCCGGTGAGAGCGTGCGGTACTTTCCGGCGAAGAAGAGCAGCGGCTGGTCGTTCGGGCGCTCAATCGAGAAGTTCACCACCTCCCCGACCACGATCGTGTGATCGCCCCCCTCGTACCGCGCGCTGAGGCGACACTCGGCATACGCGAGCGTGCCATCGAGCACGGGAGCGCCGACCGCCCCGTCGTGGTACGCAACGCCGCTGTCGGGCACCGGTGGCGCACCGTGGCGGGCGAAGATGTCCGAGACCGCTTTCTGATCGTCCCCAAGGATGTTCACGACAAACGAGTCCACCCGCTCCCACAGGGGGAAGGTGGAGACGTCCCTGCCGATGCACACCAGCAACAGCGGCGGATCCAGGGAGAGCGATGTAAACGAGTTCGCGGTCATGCCCCGCACTTCGTCGCCAACGGCGAACGTGAGCACGGTCACGCCCGTCGCGAAGCGCCCCATGGTGTCCCGAAAGAGGCGCGGATCCTGGACCGTGTCCGCCATTGGTGTGTCCCCCTCAACTCGGCGCAGATGCTAGCACGGACGTTAACGCGTACGGGAAGGTTCGACCGGCTACGGGCGAGGAGCGCCGCACTCAGGCGTGCTCGGCCCGTCGCGCCGTGCTACCCCGCGAGGGAAGCCGATTCCGCACCGAAGTGCAAACGCGATCGCTCATAGACGCGCGGATCGCGGAGGGTGGGCGCATCGTGTGACAATGAGGCCGGACGGGAGC
>JAQBZW010000204.1 GCA_027622315.1 Chloroflexota bacterium
CTTCCGATCTGCTCGCGACCCACCGCCGGAGCCGGCATGCCCGCTCACGCTCTGCCCGACGGCACACGCATCCACTACCGGCTCGCGGGCACCGGCGACCCGACGTTGATTCTGCTGCACGGCTGGTGCTCGAACCTCGAGCACTGGCAGCCCACAGCGCGCCGACTCCGTCGCGCGCATCGCGTGTTGAGCGTGGACCTGCGGGGCCACGGTCGATCGGACGCGCCCGAGGGCGGGTACGCCGCAGCCCAGTTCGCCGACGACGTTGCCGCGCTGGCGCGGTCGCTGCGCATCGACGGCGCCGTGATCGCCGGCCACTCGATGGGCGGCACCGTCGCGCTCGAGCTCGCACGGCGTGATCCATCGCTTGCGAAAGCACTCGTGCTCGTCGACAGCGCGTACGACCAGTACGCCACGCCTGACGCGCTCGAGGGCACCCGCCTGTGGAAGACGGTCGCCGGCGCCGAGGGCACCGAGGGCGTCGCGCGGCTCTATCGCGCGTTCTTCCCGCCGAGCGCCCTGCCCGCCGTGCGAGCGCTCGGCCGCGAGGTGATAGCGGATGCGGCGCGTACTCCCCGCCACGCCGCTCTCGCCGCGTGGCGCACCACGCTCACCGCCGATGTGCCGGCGATCGCCCGTGATGTGCGCCAGCCGGTGCTCTTCGTAAACGCGAGCCGCAACGACCGCACGGCTGCAGGGCTCCACGCGGCGGTCCCCCAGGCCGAGTTCGCGCAGGTGACGGGCTCCGGGCACTTCGTCCCGGTCGAAGTCCCCCAGCAGCTCGCGCCAATGATCGAGCGCTTTGTCACGGGGCTGTGATCAGCGCCTGGGCGGTAGTTCCCGGTAGCCCGCGTTTCTCCCTTGTCGCGTACCTCCTCCCCGCCTCGCGTACCTCCTCCCCCGTCGCTTGCGCGACGACCCCTCCTCCCCCTTGGGGGAGGAGGGGTTCGGAGTACGGAGCGCTTATCGGTGTCAGCACAGAGTTCGCCGTAGCTCGGACGATTGCTTGCCGTGACCCTTCTCGTCTTCCGTGGCTCTACCCCTCCGCCCCGAAGGGGGAGGAGGGGTCGGCGCGCGAGCGAGGGCGGAGGAGGTACGCAGGCGGCGGAGTACGGAGCGGCTGCCGGTCTCAGCTCAGGTTCGCGATCGCGCGGGCGTTCGCCTGCACCGACCCCATTGCGTCTTCCGTGGATCTACCCCTCCTCCCCGAAGGAGGAGGGGTCGTCGCGCGAGCGACGGGGGAGGAGGTACGCAAGGGGTACACGGCAGCCGTCGCGAAGTCGCTACGGCGCAGCCGCTACGTGCATACCCGTCGCACGATCTCGTACATGAGTTCGACGCCCATGTTCAGATTGTCGACCGTCAGGAACTCGTTGTTCGCGTGGAAGCCGTCGCGCTCGGCCTGGCTGAGCAGGCATGGGATGAAGCCGTACGACGTGATGCCAAGCGGGCGGAGGAAGCGATTGTCCGTGCCCACGGTGGAGAGCCCGGGCACCACCACGGCGTCTTCGAACGCCTCGCGCACCACCGCCTCGATCACCACGGCCAGCTCCGTGTCCCACGTGGACACCGCTGGACGGGTCGCGGGGCGATTCGAGACGAAGCTCACCTCGACCCGTGCGTCGTCGATGTAGCGTTCCACCTCGGCGCGCCACGCCTCGGGCGTTTGCCCGGGAACCAGCCGGCAGTCGACGATCGCCTCGCTCTTCGCCGGGATCACGTTCGACTTGATACCCACGTTCACCATCGTCACGTTCAGCGTGTTCTGGAACGCCGCCTGCGTGTCCGGGCTCGCACGAAGCAAACGCTCAATCGTCGCGCGATCGTCGAGCGAGGCGATCATGCCGCCGGCGTGCAGCCGCTCGAGGTAGTCGCGCGCGCCTTCTCCGAGCGTGAGTGAGCGATCCCAGCGTGCGAGCTTCGCGAGCGTCTCGGCGAGCCGGACGGCCGAATTATCCGCGTGCGGACGGCTCGCGTGGCCCGGCGTGCCCACGGTCGTCAGACGGAGCGGGCACATCTCCTTCTCCGTGAGCGCCACCGCGAAGAGGCGCGCCTCTTCGCCCCCGAAGTCGGCCATACCGCTCGCGCCCTCATTCAGCGCGAACTCGACGTCGAGCAGATCCGGGCGATTCGCGACGACCCACGCCATGCCGTAGTCGCTGCCCACCTCCTCGTCCGGCACGGCGAGGAAGACGATGTCGCGGCGGAGAGGGAGGCCCGCCCGGCGGGCGAGCAGCATCGCGAAGAGCTGCATCACACCGGTGCCTTTCATGTCGATCGCGCCGCGGCCGTAGATCCGCCCGTCGCGCACGACACCACCGAACGGCGGCGCGTCCCAGTACTCAGCTTCGACCGGAACGACGTCGGTGTGGTTGCCGAGCAGGAGCGCGCGCTTCGATCCGTCGCCGCGCAGCAGCGCGACCACCAACTCGCGCTCGGGCGCGGTTGCGACGTACTCGCACTCGATGCCCGCGGCCTCGAGCAGGCTCCCGAGGAAGCGCGCGGCCGGCGCCTCGCGGCCCGGCGGGTTCGACGTGTCGATCTGGAGATAACGGACCAGCACGTCGAGCGCCTCGGCGTGCACGGCGGGCCAGTCGATCTCCGGCGGCGCGTCAGGCATGGAGCACTCCGTTCAGATGTTGGTAGGCGGCAGGTCGTCGCGCCGCATCTCAGCCGGAGATGCACGCTCCGCTCACGACGGCCGTCGCACCTGCCGCCGACGCTGGGAGTGCATCCGCCGGCGTACCGCCGCGCTGGGGCGACTTGGTCGTACCGGAACGCGCTAGGTCCGCTGGAATGTACCCGGTCGCGATCGAAGCCCGCGACCTACGGCGGCCGGCCTCGGCCGGGCGGCAGGCCGGCGCTGAGCGGTACCTCGACTCCCAGAACGCGGTCTCCGCCGAGCCGCGGATCGATCACGGGGAGTGCTGCCCTTCATTGCGCGTTCGTGCATGATGCCAGCGACCACATGCGAGCACGAAGAAGGGCGCGACCGTGAGCGAGATCGCCGTCACCGTCATCCGCACGCCCGCCGAGATGGAGGAGGCGCTCTCCGTGCGGCGCCGTGTCTTCGTCGACGAGCAAGGCGTGCCCGAGGACGAGGAGATCGATCGCTACGACGCCGACCCCGCGACCGTGACGAGCGCCGTGCAGGTGCTCGGGCGACTGGACGGGGTGCCCGTCGCGACCGGTCGCTTGCTGCTCGATACGGGGGATCGCTACCCGCACGTCGGCCGCATCGCGGTGCTCGCGGAGCACCGGCGCGGCGGCTACGGCCGCGCGATCATGGACGCGCTTCACGCCGAGGCGCGCGCCCGCGCGCTTCCGGGCATCACGCTCGCGGCGCAGCTGCACGCGGTCCCATTCTACGAGCGGCTCGGGTACGTCGCGCGCGGCGAGGTCTTCCTCGACGCTGGAATCGAGCACCGGTGGATGGACATCACGCTCTGAGCGCGCACGCGTTCGTGCCGACGATGGCGCTGGCGCTCGGCGTCGACTCGTCGGACGGTGAGCCCGTCTGGTTGTCAGTGAGAGTTGGTGTCGGGGAGCGGAGCCGCAAATAGCAGTCAAACGTCCGCGGAGGGCTGTTCCGTGATGGCCCGTTCCGTGGACCGGATGCGCCCCGGACGGCCGCTGCCATCAGGAATTCGTATCTGGCGAGTGGTGCCCGTGCGAGGATTCGAACCTCGGACCCGCGGATTAGAAGGCCGCCGCTCTATCCCCTGAGCTACACGGGCGCAGCCCGATTGTAGTCAGCCGATGCGGGACGGCCGACCCGAGCGCCGCGGTGGCCGCGCCCGCACGCCGGCCTAGCGGCGGGCGCGGGGATCGAGCGCGTCGCGCAGGCCGTCGCCGAAGAACTGGAACGTCAGGAACAGCATCGCGAGGATGCCGGCCGGGAACGCGATCCCGGTCCACTGGATGCGCATGAAGTCGAAGTGCTCGTCGATCATCACGCCCAGGCTGGGCGTCGGCGGGCTCACGCCCACGCCAATGAACGACAGCGCCGCCTCCGCGAAGATCGCCCGCGGCACCAGAAACGTCGATTCGACGATCACCGGACCGAGCGCGTTCGGCAGCCAGTGGCGGATGGAGATGCGCAACGGGCTCGCACCGGTCGCGCGCGCGGCGGTGCTGAACTCCATCTCGCGTACAGAGAGCAGTTGCCCGCGCACGAGGCGCGCCATCGTCGGCCACGCGGTCAGCGAGATCGCGAGGAACAACAGCAGGATGCTGGCATCCACGCCGGCGATGCTCTTCATGCCGAAGAGAGTGTTCCCGAACGCGGCGCGCAACAGGATGATCAGCAGCAGATCGGGGAACGCGTAAGCGATGTCCGTCAGGCGCATCAGCAGGTCGTCGATCGCGCGCGGACCCATCACCGCCCCGATGCCCACGACGATGCCGATCACCGTGACGACCACAATCGAGACGAACGCCGCCGAGAGCGAGATGCGCAGCCCGATCACGGCGCGGCTGAAGATGTCGCGCGCGAGTTGATCCGTGCCGAACACGTGAGCGGCCTCGGGCGGCAGGTACTTGCCGGTGGAGCGGGCCGCAAGCGGGTCGGCGACGCCCGTGCTGGCTTCGAAGAACTGTTGCGAGACGCTGTACGGCGCGATCGCGGTGGCGAGGATTGCGACGAGTACGACGCCGACGATGAGCACGCCCGAGATCGTCGCCAGGCGGTTGTGCCGCAGGCGACGGAGGCCGTCCCAGAAGAATCCAGAGCGACGCGCCGACGGCGCGGTCGTAGCGATGGAGCCGGTGGCGCTGGTCATCGGCTCGTCCGCAACTTCACGCGCGGATCAACGGCCGGGTAGAGCACGTCGACGACGAGGTTCATGGCCATGATCACCGTCGCGTAGAGCAGTGTCGTGCCCATGATCATCCCGTAGTCCCGCTGCAGGGTGGAGGTCACGAAGGCGGCGCCGATGCCCGGCAGCCCGAAGATCGTCTCGATGATGATCGAGCCCGTCACCAGCGACGCGAACAGCGGCCCCATGAGCGTCAGCACCGGGATCATGGCGTTGCGCAGTCCGTGACGGAGATAGACGGTTGTGTTGGAGAGCCCCTTCGCGCGGGCCGTCCGCATGTAGTCCTGATCCAGCACTTCGAGCATGGCGCCGCGCGTGAGCCGCGCGAGCAGTGCCATGCCCGGTGCCCCCAGCGCCAGCGCCGGGATCAGCCCGTTCTTCAGGCTCCCGAAGCTGTCCCCGAAGCCCTTGCCGAGACGTACGTCGAACCAGCCCAGCCAGA
>JAQBZW010000205.1 GCA_027622315.1 Chloroflexota bacterium
CGTGCAGCCAGCGGCCGAGCGCGAGGTGCGCGCGCGCCTGCTGATCGTCGACGCTCGGGAGCTGCTGCTGGGAGCGCACCGTCGCCGCGTCGGGGAGCGCGGCCGTGCCGCGCACCCACGCGCGCAGCGCCGCCATCTGCGCGGCCGTGGAGACACCGGCGTACTCACCGCCGCGTTCGCTCGTGAAGGCGACGTCGTTCGGTCGCACGATCTGCCCGCGCTCATCGATCCACAGGACCGTGGGCACGTTCACCACGTGGTAGCGGTCGACGAAGATCTGCCGGTCGTCGATCAAGCTCGGGTGCGTAGGCGCGGCGCGTTCGATCCACGGTCGTGCCGCTTCGGCCGAGTCCACCGCGATCGTGACGACGGTGAGGCCATCCTCCGCGAGCTCTTCGTACAGCGCCTGCCACCCGGGCAGGTCATGACGGCAGCCTCACCACGAGGCCCACGCCGCCAGCAGCACTTTTCGCCCGCGCCATTCGCTGAGCGAGTGCTCGCGCCCCTCGAGGTCAGAGAGCGTGAACGCGGGTGCCTGCAGCGAGCCCAGGGCGAGCGATACATCGCGTGCGGGAGTGCCGAGGAAGGCCGCGCCTTCCACTCCGTCGATCGCGAATGGCCGTCCGATCAGCGTCGCGAACGCGGCGAGATCGACGCCGTCATCGTTCACGATCTCGGTGCCGGCCGGCACGGGGTAGCAGACCGGGCCCGCGCAGAAGCCCTCCGGCTGGAGCTCCCAGCCGAGCGCGCGCTCCAGCTCGGCCGCAGGGACACGCACCACGTCGCCGGCGACGAGCGCTTCGACGGTCGTGGCGCCGCCCTCTTCGAGGATCGTGAACATGGTCATGAGCGGCGTTCCTTTCGCGAGCCGAGCGATGCCTCCACGGTAATGCGGCGCCGGGGCATTCGGGACGTGTCACCGCGAGCCGCGAATCCGCGTGTCGTCGACCGGCACCACTCCGCCCCGGCCCGGCTGAGTCGCGTAGCTCGACGCTACGGAACCCAGCCGGGGAGTTCCGATGCTTGCCGAATCCAACTCGCTACGAGCTCCTCGTCGAGCTCGTCGTGCTCGTAGATGTCGAGGTAGCGCGTGTCCTGGCTCTTTGACTCGCCGGGGGGCAGTGGACGCAGTGACGTGCCGCGGAAGAACGCCACTTTGACGTACTTCGTGAAGCAATGGAGGTTGAGGAACCAGCCCGGGCCCTCGATGCCATAGAACGGCGAGTTCCACCTCACCGCCTTGGACACGTGAGGCACGCTCCGCACGATGAACGCGTCGAGACGGCGCCCGACGTCGCGTTTCCACGCCCGCATGGCCGCGATGTAGGCCTGCACGGGGGCGTCGCCGTCGGCCTTCGCGATTTGAGGGTTGCCGCCTGCGAGGAGGACCGGCGTCACGGCCGCGGGCCGACGCTTGCTGCTCTTTGCGCCGGATCGCTCGCCGGCGTCCGTCGCAGCACGTTCGTCTTTGGTCATTGGGGCGCCCCCCGTTCGTGACCATCCTGCATGAAGGAGGCAACCGCTCGACGCGGTGGACCTCCTCGTGAGCGTAGCGGCGCCTCAAGTTGGTCAGCAGCGCCGGCGCTTCCGTCCGCGGTGAGCACGTGCGGCGACGTCCATCGGCTGGCCAGCAGACGCGTCAAGCGCGCCATCGCTGACGCGGAGGCCTCGTCCGCGCAGCCGTGCTGTTCTGGTTCACCGACTCAGGAGGCACGCCCCGTTAGCCCTGGCGTGTCCGCGGATCGAGCACGTCGCGCAACCCGTCGCCGACGAAGTTCGCGCCGAGCACCACGGTGAAGATGGCGATCCCGGGTCCGGCGGCGATCCACCATTGGTAGAAGAAGCGCGCCCCGTCCGTGATCATCACGCCCCACTCCGGCGTGGGCGGCTTGGCCCCGAGCCCGATGAAGCTGAGCGAGGCGATCAGCAGGATCACGCCGCCGAAGTCCATCGTCGCTGCGACGATGATCGGCGAGATCGCGAGCGGCAGCACGTGGCGCAGCAGCACGCGGCTGCGTGAGCCGCCGAGCGCGATGGCCGCCTCGACGTGGTCGAGCCGCCGAATCGCGAGCACCTGGCCGCGTAGCAGGCGGGCGTAGCCCGGCCAGGCCACGGCGATGATGCCGATCACGATGTTGCGGATGTCGCGGCCGAGGTAGGCCGTCACGGTCATCGCGAGCAGGATCGCGGGGAAGGCGAGCGTCATGTCCACGAAGCGCATGAGCACGGCATCCACCCAGCCGCCGGCGAAGCCGGAGATCGCCCCGATCACACAGCCGACCACGAGCGCGCCGGCGATCACCATCGTCGCCACCGGGAGTGCGGTGCGCGCGCCGTAGAGCGTGCGCGACAGCACGTCCCGCCCCAGGTTGTCCGTCCCGAGCGGGTGGCCGAGCGTCGGCGCCGCGAGCCGGTCGGCGACCGGCTCGAGCGGGTCCGCGGGTGCCCAGACCGGGATCGTGATGGCGACGAGCAGCCAGAAGAGCAGCACGGACAACCCGATCAGCACGGGCGCCGTGAGCCAGCGCGGCCGGCGCGGGCGTGCGCGTGGTGGCCGCTCAGTCGCCAGTGCCGTCGCCTGCTCCGCCGTCACGACAGCCGGATCCGCGGGTCCACGAACGCATACGCGACATCGGTCGCGAGGTTCGACAGGACCATCAGCGCGCCGGCGAAGATCGCCACGCTCTGGATCGCCGGGTAGTCGAGCGATTGCGCGGCCTGCACCGTGTAGCCGCCGATCCCCGGCCAGCTGAAGATCTGCTCCGTGAGGACGGCTCCGCCGAGCAGCCCGGCTACCGAGAGACCTACGACCGTGAGCGTGGGAATGAGCGCGTTCTTCAGGGCGTGTCGCAGCAGTACCTGGCGTTCATGCAGTCCCTTGGCACGCGCGGTGCGGATGTAATCCTGCCCGAGCACCTCGACCATGCTCGCCCGCACGAGCCGCGAGATCAGACCGAGCACCGCCCAGCCGAGCACGAAGCCGGGCAGCATCAGGTGCCGGAAGGCGTTCCAGAACGTGCTGAGGTCACCGTGCAGCAGCGCATCGACGGTGAAGAGGCCGGTGAGGTGCGGTGGAGGCAACGCTCGAGTGTCGAGCCGACCGGGACCCGGGAACCAGCCGAGCTCTGCCCAGAAGATCAGCAGTACCACCAGGCCAATCCAGAAGACCGGCATCGCCGAGCCCGTGACGGCGAACAGCCGCGCGACGTGATCCGGCCAACGGTTGCGCTTCACGGCCGCGACCATGCCCAGCCCGATGCCCAGCGTGGTGGCGACGATCATGGCGCTGATCGTGAGCTCGAGCGTGGCCGGCAAGCGCTCGAGCAGGTCGTCGCGGACGGGCCGCTTCGTCCGGAAGGACGTCCCCATGTCGCCCTGCACCAGGTTCCAGACGTAGCGCGTGTACTGCTCGGGCACGCTCTGATCGAGGCCCCAGTGCGCGCGCGCCGCGGCGACGACCTCGGGGTTGTTCAGCTGCCGCTCGGCGACCACGCTGCTGATCGGATCCGCAGGCACCGCGTGCGCGATCGCGAACGTGATCGTGGCGAGCCCGAGCAGCAGCAGCGGCAACACAGCGACGCGGCGCGCGATGTAGGCGGCCATGCTGACGTTCCTTCAGAAACGAGGAGCGGCCGGCTGCGGCGCCGGCCGCTCCTCAGCGCGACTCGCGATCGAGCGCGTTACTGGCTCTCGCCCAGTCGCGCGAGCTCGAAGTTACAGCACGCGCTGTAGTGCATCCCGGTGATGCCCTTGCGAGACGCAAGCACCAGGTTCGGGTTCACGAGCGGGACGATGTAGTTGTCGTTGATCATCTCGAGCCCGATCTGCTCGAACAGCTTCGTGCGCGCCGCCGGGTCGACGGTGCGCAGTGCCTCATCGGTGGCCTTCGCCTCGGCCTCGTTCACCGGCACCTTCAGGCGGCTGTTGAAGAAGCCGCCCGGGATCATGCCGAAGAACTGGGCGTACTGGATCGAGTCCGTATGGTCCGGCGCGAAGTATGACGCCGTGAGCGGGTAGCCGCCCTTGCTCCGCATGTCCGCGAGCACCGCGCCGTCTGAGGGCTGCAGGTCGAGGTTGATGTTCACGCGCGCGAGGTCGCTCTTCAGCTTCTGGAGCATCGTGCTGAAGTCCACCCCGTAGACGTTCAGCGCGGCGAAGTAGACGGGCAGCGTGAACCCGTCTGGATAGCCCGCATCGGCGAGCAGCTGCTTCGACTTCTCCAGGTCCTCGGCGGGCAAGGGCAGGCCCTCGGTGCCCTGGAAGCCGTTCGGAATCGCCGTCGCCTGCTTGCGTCCGGAGCCGCCCACAGTGACGTCGACCATGCCCTCGTAATCGATCGCATAGCGGATCGCCTGGCGCACACGCACGTCATCGAGGTGCACGTCGGCGGCGAACGGGGTCCCCGGCCAGATGTAGATGTAGACGAAGTTGAAGCTCGGGACTTCCTCGATCACGACCTCGTCGTTGCTGATGCCGCGCGCGAGATCGGGGTTGATCTGCATCGCCACGTCGGCCTCGCCGGTCTCCAGCAGCTGACGCTGGGCGACCGCTTCCTTCGTGTCCTTGATGATCACGTCCTTGAAGTACGGCAGGTCGCCCCAGAAGTTCTCGTTGCGCGTCAGCCGCAGCTCGGAGCCCTCCTGGTAGTTCGCCAGTATGTACGGGCCACTGCCCGCCGAGTTCGCCAGGAACCACTGCTCGGCGGTGTCCGTCTGATCGGCGCCTTCGCCGCTGACGGCGCCGTTCGCTTCAGCCAGCTGCTTGTTCGTGATCACCATGTACGGCGCCGTGGTCACCGTCGGGAACGACGAGTCCGCGGCGTTCATGTGCACGATCACCGTCGCCGCATCGGGCGTGTCGATCGCCTTCACGTTGTCGACGAAGTACGAGGGGCTCGCCTTGATGTTGTGCAGGCGCTCCCACGACCACTTCACGTCTTCGGATGTGACCGGGGAGCCGTCCGCGAACTTCGCCTTCGGATCGAGCGCGAACGTCCACTCCGTGAAGTCGGCGTTCGGCGTCCACGTGATCGCGATGCGCGGGAGCAGCGTCGCGTTGTCGAACGGGTCGAGCCCGATCACCGTCTGATGAACGGCAGACAGGTAGATCTGGCAGGTGTCGCAGTAGGCCTTGCTCGGATCGAGCGAGTTCACGTCCAGCCCGCGCGCGACCACGAGCGCCTTGTCCGAGACCGCGCCCCCGGCGCCGCCGCCCGTCGCCGCCGCCGCCGTCGCGGTAGCGCCACCGCCG